>NZ_JBEZNW010000068.1:0-24530 GCF_040653355.1 Streptomyces sp. NPDC047971
CCCGGCCTTCCACACGGCGAGCATCGACACGACCGCATCGACCCCACGCGGCAGACACAAGCCCACCACCGACTCCGCACCCACCCCCTGACCGACCAGATAACCCGCCAGCCGATTCGCACGAGCATCCAACTCCGCATACGAGAGCGACTCGCCGTCCCCGACGACCGCCACCGCATCCGGAGTCCGCGCCACCTGGGCCGCGAACAGCTCCGGCACCACCACCGACCCCAGATCCACAGCCGTGTCGTTCCACCCCACCAACACACGACGCCGCTCATCCTCACCGAGCACATCCAGTGAGCTGAGCCGCGTGCGAGGCGTCGCGACCAGGGCACCCAGAGCCCGGACGAACCGCTCGCCCAGGCCCTCGACCGTCTCCCGGTCGAACAGGTCTGCTGCGGCGGTGACGGAGCCTCGCAGGCCCGCTGGGGCTCCGTCCTCGTCGAACGTCTCGCCGAGGGCCACCTCCAGGTCGAACTTGGCCATCGAGGTCCCGGCCGACATCCCGCCGGCCTGCACGCCCGGCAGGTCGAGGATGGCCTCGGCGTTGTTCTGAAGGTCCAACTGGACCTGGAACAACGGGTGCCGGGCCATCGAGCGCGACGGCGCCAGCTCCTCCACCAGCCGCTCGAACGGCACCTCCTGGTGGGCGAGAGCCGACAGGCTGGTCTTCCTCACCCGCTTCAGGACCTCGCGGAACGTCGGATCGCCCGACAGGTCGGTCCGCAGGACCAGGGTGTTGATGAAGAAGCCGACCAGGTCGTCCAGCGCCACGTCCGTGCGGCCCGCGTTCGCGGAGCCGATCGGGATGTCGGTGCCCGCCCCCAGCCGCGACAGCAGCATCGCCAGCGCCGCCTGGAGGACCATGAACGTGGTCACGCCCTCGGCGCGGGCCACCTTCGCCAGCTGGGCGTGTACCTCGGCCGGGATCTCCAGGGGTACGGCGTGCCCCTCGTGCGAGGCGACGGCGGGTCGTGTCCGGTCGGCGGGGAGCGTCAGCTCCTCGGGGGATCCGTCCAACGCTGCCCGCCAGTATGCGATCTGGCGAGAGATCAGGCTCTCGGGGTCGTTCTCGTCGCCGAGGAGTTCGCGCTGCCAGAGAGCGTAGTCGGCGTACTGGACCGGCAGCGGCTCCCACTGCGGGACGCGGCCCGCGACGCGTGCCGCGTAGGCGGTGGAGAGGTCGTTGGCCATGGGTGTCCAGGACCAGCCGTCGCCCGCGATGTGGTGGACGACGACGAGCAGGACGCGTTCGTCTGTCCCGGTCTCGAAGAGCCAGGCCCGGATCGGTACGTCGGCCGCCAGGTCGAAGTCGTGCTCCGATGCCTCCTTCACCGCGTCGGCCAGGGCTTCGGGGGCGATCTGGGTGACCGCGAGCTGCCAGTCCACCTCGTCGAGCGGCAGGACGCGCTGGTACGGCTGGCCGTCGGCCGTCGGGTACACGGTGCGCAGGACCTCGTGGCGGCCGATGACGTCGCGCAGGGCCTGTCCGACGGCCCGGACGTCGACGTCGCCGGCCATGCGCAGGGCGACCGGGATGTTGTAGGTGGCGCTCGCCCCCTCCAACTGGCGGATGAACCAAAGGCGTTGCTGGGCAAAGGAGAGCGGTACCCGGTCCGTCCTCTCGCCGGCGGTGAGTGCGAGGCGGGCCTCGCCGGCGCCGTCGAGTGCGGCGGCGAGTCCGGCGACGGTCGGGGCGTCGAAGAGGACCCGGATGTCGAGGTCGACGCCGAGGACGGCGCGCACCCGGCTGGCCAGCCGCACCGCGAGGAGCGAGTGACCGCCGAGGGCGAAGAAGTCGTCGTCGACCTCGACCCTTGGCACGCCGAGGACCTGGGCGAACACGCCGCAGAGGAGTTCCTCGCGGATGTCCGACGGCGCTCGTCCGGCCGCCGCCGTGCCTGCCGAGTAGTCGGGGGCGGGCAGGGCCTTGCGGTCGAGCTTGCGGTTGACCGTGAGCGGCAGGGCGTCCAGGGCGACCACGGCGGACGGGACCATGTACTCGGGCAGTCGGTCGGCCGCGAGGGCGAGGACCGAGGCCGTGGTGGACGGCGACCAGGTCGCCCCTTCCTCGGTGGAGGGGACGACGTAGGCGACGAGCCGCTTGTCGCCGGGGCTGTCCTCGCGGACGACCACGGCGGCCTGGGCGACCAGCGGGTGGCCGGTCAGGACGCCCTGGATCTCGCCCGGCTCGATGCGGAAGCCGCGGATCTTGACCTGGTCGTCGGTGCGGCCGGCGAAGACGAGCTGTCCCGCCGCCGTCCACTTGGCCCGGTCTCCGGTGCGGTACATCCGCTCGCCCGGTGTGAAGGGGGAGGCGACGAAGCGCTGGGCCGTCAGGTCGGGGCGTCCCAGGTAGCCGCGGGCCAGGCCCGCGCCGCTGACGTACATCTCGCCCGCGACGCCGACGGGGACGGGTGCCAGGTACTCGTCGAGGACGTACACCTCGGTGTCGAGCACGGGGGTGCCGATGGCGACCTCGGCGGATTCCGGGTCGCACCGCCACAGGGTGGCGTCGACGGTGGTCTCGGTCGGCCCGTACGAGTTGAAGAGCCGGTGGCCGCGCGCCCAGCGCGCCATGACGTCGGGCGGGCATGCCTCGCCCGCGACGACGAGGACGGTGTCGGGGGCGATGCTGTTCTCGTCGAGGGTGGCGAGGACGGCGGGCGGCAGGGTGGCGTGGGTGACGCGCTGCTCGGCCAGGAAGGCCGGCAGGGCGTCGCCGAGGCGCTTCTCGCGCGGGACGACCACGAGGGCCGACCCGGACAGGAGGGCCATGAGCCACTCCCAGCCGAAGGTGTCGAAGCTCGCGGAGGCGAACTGGGCGACCCGGGCGCCGGGGCCGACGCCGAGGTGGCGGACGTGGCCCGCGACGAGGCCGGCGATGCCGGTGTGGGAGACGAGGACGCCCTTGGGGCGGCCGGTGGAGCCCGAGGTGTAGATCACGTACGCGGGGTGGGTCACCGTGAGGTCGACGCGCGGCGGTCCGTCCGCCGGGGCGCCGCCGTCCTCGATGAGCATCGTCTCGACGGGGATCCTGTCGGCCGTGTCCGCCGAGGCGAGGACCAGGGCCGGTGCGGCGTCGCCGAGCATGTAGGCGATCCGGTCGGCCGGGTACTCGGGGTCGATCGGCATGTACGCGCCGCCGGCCTTGAGGACGGCGAGCAGCGCCACCATGAGGTCGGTGCCGCGCTCCAGGCAGACCGCGACGACCGACTCGGGGCCGACTCCCCGCCGCGCCAGCTGGTGGGCCAGCGCGTTCGTGCGGGCGTCCAGTTGGGCGTACGTGAGCTCGGCGCCGTCGGCGACGACGGCTGTCGCGTCCGGGGTGCGCGCCACGTGCGCGGCGAACAGCTCCGGCACCGTGGCGGGTGCGATGTGGGCGGTGGTGTCGTTCCACTCGACCAGGAGCTTGTGGCGCTCGGTGTCGTTGAGGACCGGGACCGCGCTGAGGCGGGTGTCCGGTTCGGCGGTCAGCGCGTCGAGGACGTGGGTCAGGGAGGCGACGAGCCGCTCGACGGTGGCGGGTTCGAAGAGGTCGGCGGCGGCGGTGACGGAGCCGCGCACACCGGCCGGGTGGCCGCGTTCGTCGAATGCCTCGCCGACGATGACGTCCAGGTCGAACTTGGCCTTGGAGGCGCCGGTGGTCAGGGCCCTGGCGTCGAGGCCGGGGAGTTCGAGGACGGCTTCGGCGGTGTTCTGCAGGGTGAGCATGACCTGGAAGAGGGCGTGCCGGGCCATGGAGCGGCTCGGTGCGAGCTCCTCGACGAGCCGTTCGAAGGGCACGTCCTGGTGGGCGAAGGCCGCCAGGCTCCGTTCCCGTACGCGGCCGAGGACTTCCCGGAACGTCGGGTCGCCGGACACGTCCGTGCGGAGCACCAGGGTGTTGACGAAGGAGCCGATCAGGTCGTCGAGTGCCTCGTCGGTGCGTCCGGCGTTGGGGGAGCCGATCGGGACGTCGGTGCCGGCGCCCAGGCGGGACAGCAGCATGGACAGCGCTGCCTGGAGCACCATGAATGCGGTGACGCCTTCGGCGCGGGCCACGTCCACGAGGCGGGTGTGCACGGCGGCCGGGATGTCGACCGGGACGCTGTGGCCCCGGTGCGAGGCGATGGCGGGGCGGGTGTGGTCGAAGGGCAGCTCCAGTTCTTCCGGGGATCCCTCCAGTGCTTCCCGCCAGTGGGCCGCTTGCCGGCCCATCACGCTTTCGGGGTCGCGCTCGTCGCCGAGGAGCTCGCGCTGCCACAGCGCGTAGTCGGCGTACTGGACGGGCAGCGGCTCCCAGACCGGCGCCCTGCCCTCGCGGCGTGCCGCGTAGGCGAGGGACATGTCCCGGGCCAGGGGGCCGGTGGACCAGCCGTCGGTGGCGATGTGGTGCACCACCACGACGAGGACGTGTTCCTCGGGCGCCAGCTGGAGCAGCGTGGCGCGGACGGGGACTTCGACGGCGAGGTCGAAGACGTGTTCGGCCGCGGCGGCGACCGCGGCCGCCAGGTCGTCGTGGGTGACCCTCGCCGTCTGCGGTTCCCACACCAGTTCGTCGAGGCCGACGACCTGCTGGTACGGCTCGCCGTCGGCGACCGGGAAGAGGGTGCGCAGCACCTCGTGCCGGCCGATCACGTCCCGCAGGGCCGCGCCGAGCGCCGCGCGGTCCAGGGTTCCGGTCAGCCGCAGCCCCATCGGGATGTTGTAGGTGGAGCTGGGTCCTTCCAGCCGGCCGATGAACCACAGGCGGCGCTGGGCGAAGGAGAGCGGGGTGCGGGCCGGCCGCTCCATCCGGGTCAGGGCGGTCCGGGCCGCTCCGACGCCGGTGAGCCGGGCGGCGAGCGCGGCGACGGTCGGGGCCTCGAAGAGGGTGCGGAGCGGCACCTCCACGCCGAGTACGGTGCGGACGCGGCTGATGAGCCGGACCGCGAGCAGGGAGTGGCCGCCGTACGCGAAGAAGTCGTCGTCGACGCCGATGGAGGGTACTGCGAGGACCTGTGCGAACAGGCCGCACAGGATCTCCTCCTGGAGGGTGGCCGGACCGCGTCCGGTGCTGCCGCCGTCCGTGCGGGCCGGGGCGGGCAGGGCCTTGCGGTCCAGCTTGCCGTTGGCGGTCAGGGGCAGCGCGTCGAGGACGACGACGGCGGACGGGACCATGTGGGAGGGGAGCCGGTCGGCCGCGAATCCGAGGATGTCGGTGGCCGCTGCCCGGTGGCCCTCGGCCGGTACGGCGTAGGCGACCAGGCGCTTGTCGCCGGGTGTGTCCTCGCGGACGACGACGGCGGCCAGGTCGACGGCCGGATGGGCGGCGACGACGGACTGGACCTCGCCCAGCTCGATGCGGAAGCCGCGGACCTTGACCTGATCGTCGACGCGGCCCAGGTACTCGAGCTGGCCGTCCGGGCTCCAGCGCGCGAGGTCTCCGGTGCGGTAGAGCCGCTGGCCGGTGCGGGAGAACGGGTCGGCGACGAACCGCTCTCCGGTCAGGGCCGGGCGGCCCAGGTAGCCGCGGGCCAGGCCGGCGCCGGCGACGTACAGTTCGCCGGCGACTCCGACCGGGACGGGCGAGAGCGAACCGTCGAGGACGTAGGTGCGGGTGTTGCCGATGGGCGTGCCGATCGGGACGTCCGTGACGCCCGGCTCGCAGCGCCACACGGTGGCGTCGACGGTGGTCTCGGTCGGGCCGTACGTGTTGTACATGGTCCGGCCGTGCGCCCAGCGCTCGATCAGCTCGGGCGATGACGCCTCGCCGCCGACTTCGAGAACGACGTCGGCGCCGATGGCGCCGTCCTCCAGGCCCGCGAGGACGGCGGGCGGCAGCGTCGCGTGGGTGACGGCCTGCTCGGCGAGGAACGCCGCCAGGTCCGCGCCGAGGCGACGGTGGGCGGGGACGACGACGAGGGTGGCACCGCGGGTGAGGGCCAGCGACCATTCGAGGCAGAAGATGTCGAAGCTCACCGAGGCGAACTGCGCCACCCGCGAACCCGGGCCGGCCTCGAAGCGGGCGAGGCCCGCGATGGTGTTGGTGAATCCGGCGTGGGTGAGGACGACGCCCTTGGGGCGGCCGGTCGAGCCGGAGGTGTAGATGACGTAGGCGGGGTGTTCGGGCCTTGTCGGCGTGGCCGGCGGGCTGTCCGCGAGGGCGTCGAGGTCCGTCTCGTCGAGGACGACGAGTCGCGCGTCCGTCTCCGGCACGGCGGCCGCGGTGGCCGTGGAGGCGATGACGGCCACGGGGGCGGCGTCACCGAGCATGTAGGCGATGCGCTGGGCCGGGTAGTCGAGGTCGACGGGCAGATAGGCGCCGCCCGCCTTGAGTACGGCGAGGACCGCGGTGACCAGGTCGGCGCCGCGCTCCAGGCAGAGCGCCACGACCGACTCGGGGCCGACGCCCAGGCTCGCGAGGTGGCGTGCCATCCGGTTGGAGCGGGCGTCCAGTTGGGCGTACGTCACCTCCGCGCCGTCGGCGACGAGGGCGACCGCCTCGGGGGTGCGGGCGGCGTGGGCCTCGAAGAGGGCGACCGCGGTGGCGTCGGGGACCTCGGCCGCCGTGTCGTTCCACGCGCCGAGCACCTGGCGCAGTCCGGTCTCGTCCAGGACCTGGACGGAGCCGAGCGGTACGTCCCGGCCGTCGTCGAGGGCCGTTTCCAGCGCGGCCACCAGGTTGTGGGCGGCGGTGCGCATCAGGCCGCCGACCATGCGCGAGTCGACCGGGGCGACGGCGTCGACGGCCAGCTCGATGCCGTCGCCGTGGTCGTCGACGGAGAGCGCGAGCGGGAAGTTGTCCCGCTCCTCGGCGAAGCGCAGGGTGATGCCCGGCAGTTCGCCCCGCGGGGTGGTTCCGTCGGAGTTGTCGGTGTGGTGGCGGTAGTTGAACAGGGCGGTGAAGAGCGGGGTGTCGCCGGTGACGCCGCTGGCGCGCTGGGCCACGGCGAGCGGGGCGTGCTCGTGTTCCAGGAGCTGCGCGAGCTGCCCGCGCATGGCGGAGACGGCGGCGCGGACCCCTGAGGCGTCCGTGCGGACGCGGACGGGCAGGGTGTTCATGTACGGGCCGGGGATCCGGTCGGCTCCCTCGCCCGCGTTCATGCGGCCGAACAGGACGGTGCCGAACACCACGTCCGTGCGGCCGGAGACGGCGGCCAGGACGCGGGCCCAGGCGACGTGCAGGACGGTCGCGGGGCTGGCGCCGAGGCGTCGCGAGACCTCGCGCAGGCGCCGGGTCAACTCGTCGGCGAACGGCACGACGTGGCGTACGGACGCGCTGCCGTCGCCGCGTACGTCCGCGACGCCGAAGGGTGCGGTGGGCTCGGTGACGTCGCCGAGCAGGTCGGCGAAATACCGCTCGTGTCCTGCGCGGGAGCCCGTGGCGCGCGTGCGGGCCACGAAGGTCCGGAACGGCAGCGGCTCCGGCAGCTCCCTGCCCCGGCCGGCGAGGATCGTCCGCACCTCGTCGAAGACGATCTCCAGCGCGGTGTGGTCGCGCACGACGTGGTGCGCCCGCAGCAGCCCGAGCCAGCGGCCGTCGCCGCCGGGCACGGCCGCGACATGCAGGCCGAGCAGCGGCGCACGGTCCAGGGCCATCGCCAGGCCGCCCGCCGCGAGCAGCTGGTCGACCGGGTCACCGCCTTCGCCGTCCACGGGGTCGAGGGTGACCTCGATGACGGGCAGGGTGGCGTCGCGCCAGACGACCTGGACCGGCTCGCGCAGGCCCTCCCACACGATGGCGGTCCGGTAGATGTCGTGGCGTTCCACCACCTGGCGCAGGGCGAGCGTGAAGGCGTCGAGCCGGGCCCTGGAGTCGAACTCCAGGACCGTGGGCAGGACGTAGGCGTCGTCGCCGCCGTCCGCGAGGAGGTGGTGGAAGAGCAGGCCCTCCTGGAGCGGGGCCAGCGGGTAGACGTCCGCGATGTTGGGCGCGCCGCCGTCGACGGTGGCGACGACGGTGGCGATCTCGTCGGCCGTGAGGTCGACGAGCGGCAGCATCTCCGGCGTGATCGCGGTGGCACCCGCCGGGATCAGGTTGTCCGGCACGTCGACCTGGACGGCGCCCACCGCGGCGGCGAGGCCGGCCGGGGTCGGGGCCTGGAAGAAGGCCCGCACGGAGACGGAGACACCGCGCTTGTGCAGGAGGGCGACCAGGCGGATGGCGAGCAG
This sequence comes from Streptomyces sp. NPDC047971, assembly GCF_040653355.1. Taxonomy (NCBI): domain Bacteria; kingdom Bacillati; phylum Actinomycetota; class Actinomycetes; order Kitasatosporales; family Streptomycetaceae; genus Streptomyces; species Streptomyces sp. NPDC047971. The sequence continues at coordinate 8,140 of NZ_JBEZNW010000068.1, forward strand.
GGACTGGCCGCCGAGCTGGAAGAAGTCGTCATCGACGCCGACGCTCTCCACGCCGAGGACTTCGGCGAACGCGGCACACACGATCTCCTCGCGTGGATGGGACGGGCCTCGCGCTCCGGCGGTCGTCCTGTGCTCGGGGGCGGGCAGGGCCTTGCGGTCGAGCTTGCCGTTGGCGGTCAGCGGCAGGGCATCCAGGACGACGACCGCCGAGGGGACCATGTACTCGGGCAGGCTCCGCGCCACGAACTCCGCGACCGGCTCGACCGGTTGACCGCTGGTGACGACGTACGCCACCAGGCGACGGTCGCCGGGGGTGTCCTCGCGTACCACCACCGCGGCCTGCGCAACCTGCGGATGCGCGGCGACCGCGGCCTGGACCTCACCCGGCTCGATGCGGAAACCGCGGACCTTCACCTGGTCGTCGGTGCGGCCCAGGAAAACCAGCCGGCCGTCCGCCGTCCACCGCACACGGTCCCCGGAACGGTACATCCGCTCACCCGAGACCGAGAACGGCGAAGCGACGAACCGCTCCGCGGTCAGCCCCGCACGGTTCACATAGCCGCGGGCCACACCCGTACCGGAGACATACAGTTCACCGGCCACGCCCACCGGGACGGGCCGCAGAGCCTCGTCGAGGACGAAGACACGGGCGTTGGCCACAGGGCTGCCGACCACGACGGCGGCCGACTCGGAGAGGCGGGCGATCGTGGTGTCGACGGTCGCCTCGGTCGGACCGTAGAAGTTGAAGCCCTCCACCCCGTCCAGCGACCGCAGCCGCTCCCACAGCCGCGCCGGAGTGGCCTCACCGCCCACGCCGATACGGGCGGGGTGCTGTTCGTTCTCGAAAAGACCCTCATCCACGAGGACTTGGAGATACGAGGGGGTGATCTCGGCGAAGTCGATGCGCGAAGAACGCATCCACGCCACCACACGCCCCGCGTCCAGCCACGTGTCCGCGTCCACCACATGCAACTCGTGTCCGGTGAACAGAGCCGAGAGCTGATTCCAGGAGGCGTCGAAGGACACCGAGGTCGTCAACGCGACCCGCAGCGGCGCCCCGTCCGTGACGAACACCGTCCGGCCGTGCCCCTCACACAGGCTCACCGCACCACCGTGTGTGACCACCACACCCTTCGGACGGCCCGTCGAACCGGAGGTGTAGATCACGTACGCAGGGTGCTCGGGCAGCACCACGACATCCAGCGCGCTGTCATCGAGACCGGCGAGCGCGGCCACGGTGTCCGCGGCGTCCACGACCATCAGCGGCACGTCCGGCAGGGACAGTGCACCCGCTGTCGTCGACGAGGCGACCACCACCGCGGGAGCCGCATCCCCCACCATGTACGCGAGGCGGTCGGCCGGGTAGTCCGGGTCGAGCGGCAGATAGGCCCCACCGGCCTTCAGAACCGCCAGCAGCGCGACGATCAGATCCGCACCCCGCTCCAGACACACCCCCACCACAGACTCAGGACCCACACCCTGAGCAGCCAGGTAGCGCGCCAGACGACCGGCACGGGAATCCAACTCGGCATACGAGAGCCCCACACCGGACGCCACGACCGCAACCGCCCCCGGCGCACGCGCCACCTGCGCCGCAAACAGCTCCGGCAGCGACTCCGCGCCCACCGGAACAGCCGTCTCGTTCCACTCCGCCAGAACACGCCGCTCGCCCTCGTCCAGGACATCCAGCGCACTCAGCGACAGCCCCGGGTCGGCGGTCAGCAGCTCCAGCACCCGCACCCAACGAGCCACAAGACCCTCGGCGGTCTCCACGTCGAACAGATCCGCGGACGCCACCACCGAACCACGCAGCCCCGCCGGCACACCCGCCTCGTCGAACACCTCCGACACCGAGGCGTCGAGATCGAATTTGGCGGTCGAGGCTCCGGCCAGGAAGCCGGCGGCGCGCACGTCCGGCAGGTCGAGGACGGCCTCGCCGGTGTTCTGGACCTTCAGCATGACCTGGAAGAGCGGATGACGCGCCAGCGAACGGGTCGGCGCCAGCTCCTCCACGAGCTTCTCGAAGGGGACGTCCTGGTGCGCGAAGGCGGACAGGCTCGTCTCGCGGACGCGTCGGAGGACGTCACGGAAGATTGGGTCGCCCGACACGTCCGTACGTATGACGAGGGTGTTGATGAAGAAGCCGACCAGGTCGTCCAGCGCCTCGTCCGTTCGGCCCGCGTTCGCGGAGCCGATCGGGATGTCGGTCCCCGCCCCCAGCTTCGAGAGCAGCATTGCCAGCGCGGCCTGCAGCACCATGAACGTGGTCACACCCTCGGCGCGCGCCACCTCGACGAGCCGCCCGTGCACCTCCGCCGGAACGGTCAGGGGGATGTTGTGTCCCAGGTGCGAGGGGACCGCGGGCCGGACGTGGTCGGCCGGCAGCTCCAGCTCCTCGGGGGCGCCCTCCAGCGCGGACCGCCAGTACGCGACCTGACGAGAGATCAGACTGCCGTCGTCGCTCTCCTCGCCCAACAGCTCCCGCTGCCACAGCGCGTAATCCGCGTACTGGACCGGCAGCGACTCCCACGCGGGGGCCTCACCCTGCCTGCGCGCCGCGTACGCGGCCGACAGGTCACGCGCCAGCGGCTCCATCGACCAGCCGTCGGCAGCGATGTGGTGGACCGCCAGGACGAGGACGTGCTCGTCGCCTCCCGTGGCGAACAGCGTTGCCCTGACGGGTATTTCGGACGTGAGGTCGAAGGGGGCGCCGAGGGCCTCGCGGATGGCGCGGTCCAGGTCGTGGGCGGGCACGTCGGCCACCGTCAGCGCCCAGTCCAGGGCGGCGGGGTCCAGGATCCGCTGGGAGGGCTCTCCTTCGGCCGCCTCGAAGACGGTCCGCAGCACCTCGTGGCGTCCGATCACGTCGCGCAGGGCCGCGTCCAGCGCGTCCCGGTCGAGCGCACCCGTGAGCCGCAGTGCGACCGGGATGTTGTAGGTGGCGCTCGGGCCCTCCAGCTGGCCGACGAACCACAGACGGCGCTGGGCGAAGGAGAGCGGGACGCGCCGGGGCCGCGTGGCCGGGGCGAGCGCGGTGCGGGAAGGGGCGGCGTCGCCGAGGCGGGCCGCGAGCGCGGCGACCGTCGGCGCCTCGAACAGGGTCCGCAGCGGCACCTCGACGCCGAGGACGGTGCGTATCCGGCTGATGAGGCGGGTGGCGAGCAGCGAGTGGCCGCCGAGTGCGAAGAAGTCGTCGCCGACTCCCACCGCCGGCACGCCGAGGACCTGGGCGAACACTCCGCACAGCAGCTCCTCGTGGACGGTGGCGGGACCGCGTCCCGCGCTCGCCGTGTACACGGGTGCGGGCAGGGCGACGCGGTCGAGCTTGCCGTTGACGGACTGGGGCAGGGCGTCCAGCGCGACGACGGCCGCGGGCACCATGTGCTCGGGGAGCCGCGCCGCGATGAACTCCCGCACGTCGGAGGTGATCCCGGTGGCGTCGTCGGCGGGCACGACGTAGGCGACGAGCCGCCTGTCGCCGGGGGTGTCCTCACGGGCGACGACCGCGGCCTGGGTGACGTCCGGGTGTGCGACGGCGACGGCCTCGACCTCACCGGGCTCGATGCGGTAGCCGCGGATCTTGACCTGGTCGTCGGCGCGGCCCAGGTATTCGACGCGGCCCTCGGCGTCCTGGCGCACCAGGTCGCCGGTGCGGTACATCCGCTGTCCCTGGTCGAAGGGGGAGGCGACGAACCGTTCGGCGGTCAGGCCCGCGCGGTGCACGTAGCCGCGGGCCAGTCCCGCGCCCGACACGTACAGTTCGCCGGCCACGCCCACCGGGACGGGCCGGAGCCTGGCGTCGAGGACGTAGGCGCGCGTGTTGGGCAGGGGGCGGCCGATCAGCGGGCTCCCGCCCTGCTCGGTGTCGTGGCACAGGACGTGCACGGTCGCTTCGGTCGGGCCGTAGAAGTTGAGGCCGAGGGTTCCTTCGGCGGCCCGCAGCCGCTGCCACAGGGCGCTGCCGACGGCGTCGCCGCCGAGGAGCAGGGCGCGGGGGCGGTGCACGCCGTCGCCGAGGAGGCCCTCGTCGAGGAGCTGTTCGGCCTGGACGGGGGTGACGGCCATCAGGTCGATGCGGGCGTCGTCGACATGGCGCGCCAGGGCGGTGCTGTCGCGGCGCACGTCGTCGGGCACGACGTGGAGTTCGTGGCCCGCGACCATCCAGAGGAGCAGCTCCCAGGACGCGTCGAAGGACAGGGAGTACGTGAGGGCGACGCGCATGCGGGGCCCGGAGCGTGTGATGACCCCGGCGCGCTGGAAGGCGGCGAGGTTGGCGAGGCCCCTGTGGGGCACGGCGACGCCCTTGGGGCGGCCGGTCGATCCCGAGGTGTAGATGACGTACGCGGGGTGGTCGGGGTGGATCGTCACACCGAGGGGGCCGCCGTCCATGCCGTCGAGCGTCGCCCGGTCCGGGACGAGCACGGGGGTGTCGCCCCACGGGAGGGTGGTGGCCGTGGCGGTGCCGGTGAGGATGAGGGCGGGGGCCGCGTCCTCGACCATGTGGGCGATGCGGTCGGCCGGGTAGTCCGGGTCGAGGGGCAGGTGGGTGCCGCCGGCCTTGAGGACGGCGAGGAGGGCGACGACCGGTTCGATGCCGCGTTCCAGGCAGACGCCGACGACGGACTCGGGTCCGATCCCCCGCTCGACGAGCAGACGCGCCAACTGGTTGGTGCGCGCGTCGAGTTCGGCGAAGGAGAGGGAGTGGCCCTCGGCGGTGACGGCGACCGCGTCGGGGGTGCGTGCGGCCTGGGCCTCGAACAGTTCGGGGACGGTGGCGGGCGGCACCTCGGTGGCGGTGTCGTTCCATGCGGTGAGGACCTGGTGGCACCGGTCGGCGTCGAGGACGTCGATCGCGGCGAGCGGGCGGGCCGTGCCGGCGTCGAGGTCGTCGAGGAGCCCGGCGAGGGCGGTGCGCAGCAGGGCGCCGACGTCGTGCGGGTCGACGGGGTCGCGCGCGTCCACGGCGAGGGAGAGCGTCTCGCCGTCGTCGTCGACGGAGACGGCGAGGGGGTAGTTGGAACGTTCCCGGGCGAGGAGGGTGCGGACGCCGTCGAGTTCCTGGCCGCCACCGGCGCCGCGCCGGTAGTTGAACAGGGAGGTGAACAGGGGCGTGTCGCCGGTGACGCCGCCGGCCCGCTGGGCGGTGGCGAGCGGCGCGTGCTCGTGCTCGACGAGCCGGGCGAGCTGCTCGCGGAGCGCGGACAGGGCGGAGCGGGCATCGAGTTCGCCGGTGCGCACGCGCACGGGCAGCATGTTGACGTACGGGCCCGGTGCCTGGCCGCCGGCGGCGGGGGCGCTCATGCGTCCGGACAGGACGGTGCCGAAGACCACGTCGTCGCGGCCGCTGACGGAAGCGAGGACGCGGGCCCAGGCGAGGTGCAGGACCGTGGCGGAGCTCGCTCCGAGGCCGCGGGAGACGTCGCGCAGGCGGCGGGTGAGTTCGGGTGCGACGGGGATGCGGGCGCGGGTCGATCCGGCGCCGTCACCGCGTACGTCCACCAGGCCGTAGGGCGCGGTGGGTTCGGTGACGTCGCCGAGCAGTTCGGTGAAGAAGGTCTCGTGGTCGGTGTCCTGGAGGCTCGTACGGGTCCGGGCCACGAAGTCGCGGAAACGGGCGGGCTCGGGCAGCTCCGCGCCGCGCCCGGCGAGGAAGGCCCGTACTTCGTCGAGGACGACCGCGAGGGCGTTGTGGTCCTGCACCGTGTGGTGGGCGCGGACGAGGGCGAGCCAGCGGTCTGCGGCGGGGTCGGCCGTGACGTGCATGCCGAGCAGCGGGGCCCGGGTCAGGTCCATGGTGGTGCCGCCGAGGGCGAGCAGCTGCTCGACGGGGTCGGCTGCTGCGTCGAGGGAGACCTCGGTGACGGGAAGGGTGGTGTCGCGCCATACGACCTGGACCGGCTCGTGCACTCCTTCCCACACGAGGGAGGTGCGCAGAATGTCGTGGCGCTCCACGACGCGGCGCAGCGCGTCCGTGAACGCGTCCAGCCGGTCCTTCGTGTCGAAGGCGAGGACGGTGGGCTGGACGTAGGCGTCCTGGCCGCCGTCGGCGAGCATGTGGTGGAAGAGCAGGCCCTCCTGGAGGGGGGCGAGCGGGTAGATGTCGGCGATGTTCGCCGCTCCGCCGTCGACGGTGGCGGCGACGGTCGCGATCTCGTCGGCGGTGAGGTCGACGAGCGGCAGCATCTCCGGGGTGATCGCGGTGGCGTCCGGCGGGATCAGGTTGGGGGGAACGGCGGTCCGGGCGGTGTTCGCCACGGCGGCGAGGCCGGCCGGGGTGGGGGTCTGGAACAGCGCGCGCACGGGGACGTCGGTGCCCAGGACGGCCCGGACCCGGCCCGTGAGTTCCACGGCGAGCAGCGAGTGGCCGCCGAGGGCGAAGAAGTCGTCGTCGACTCCGACGTGCGCGAGGCCGAGCACCTCGGCGAAGACCGCGCACAGCAGCTCCTCGCGCAGGTCGGCCGGGCCCCTGCCCGCGCCGGTGGCGTAGTCGGGCGCGGGCAGGGCCTTGCGGTCGAGCTTGCCGTTGGCGGTCAGCGGCAGTGAGTCCAGCACCAGCACCGCAGACGGCACCATGTAACCCGGCAGGCTCGCGCCCACGTGGGCTCGTAGCTCCGTGCCATCGAGTTCTCCCTCCTCTCCACTGACGGGTGTCGTGTAGGCCACGAGCCGGGCGTCGCCCGGGGTGTCCTCGCGGACGACGGCCACGGCGCGGGCGACCCGGGGGTGGCGTTCGAGGACGGCCTCGACCTCGCCCGGCTCGATGCGGAAGCCGCGGACCTTGACCTGGCCGTCGGTGCGGCCGAGGCACTGCAGGGCGCCGCCGGGACGGGTGCGGGCGATGTCGCCGGTGCGGTAGAGCCGCTCGCCGGGGACGAAGGGGGATGCGACGAACCGTTCGGCGGTCAGGGCTGCGCGGCCCAGGTATCCGCGGGCCAGCTGGGCGCCCGCGAGGTAGAGCTCTCCCGTGGCGCCGGGGGCGACCGGCCGCAGCCGGTCGTCGAGGACGTAGGCGCGGGTGTTGGCGAAGGGCCGGCCGATGAGGACGGGGCCTTCGGTGACCGGGGCGGAGGTGGCCCAGATGGTGGCTTCGGTGGGCCCGTACAGGTTGACGGCACGGGCGCCGAGGGCGTGCAGCTCGGCTGCCAGTTCATGGGGCAGGGCCTCGCCGCCGACGAGGGCGCGTGCGGAGGCGGGCCATTCACCGGCGTCCAGGAGCGCGCGCCACAGGGACGGCACTGCCTGCAGGGCGGTCGCGCCGCTGGTGCGCACCAGGTCGAGGAGGGCGTGGGGGTCCCGGACGGTGTCGCGGTCGGCGAGGACGACGGTGGCTCCGCCCACGAGCGGCAGGAAGAGTTCCAGGGCAGCGATGTCGAAGGAGACGGTGGTGACGGCGACCAGTCGGTCGCCCGCGCCGAGCGGCACGCGTTCGGCGGCGGCGTGCAGGTGGTTGACGAGGGCCTGGTGGCCGACGACGACGCCCTTGGGGCGGCCGGTCGAGCCGGAGGTGTGGATGACGTAGGCGGGGTGCTGCGGCAGCAGGGCCGCCCGGCCGGGCGGTGTGGCCGGCTCGCGTGGGGCGAGCTCGCCGTCGAGGACGATCACGGGCGTGTCGGTCGGGGGTATCGCGGGGGCGCAGGCGAGGTCGGTGAGCACGCAGACGGGGCGTGCGTCGGCGAGCATGAAGGCGATGCGCTCTTCGGGGTATTCGGGATCGACCGGCAGATAGGCGCCGCCGGCCTTGACCACGGCGAGCAGCGCTGCGACCAGCTCCGCGCCGCGCTCCATCACGACGGCGACGACCGCCTCGGGGCCGACGCCGCGGTCGGCGAGGAGGTGCGCCAACTGGTCGGCACGGGCGTCGAGTTCGGCGTAGGTGTACGAGTCGTCGCCGTCGACGAGGGCGATCGCGTCGGGGGTACGGGCCGCCTGGGCCTCGAAGAGGTCCGGCAGCGTGGCGGCCGGGACGTCCCTGTCGGTGCCGTTCCCTTCGGAGAGCACCTGGTGCAGTTCGGCGTCGTCCAGGAGCCGTACGTCTCCGACGCGGGTGCCGGGGTCGGCGGCGACGGACTCGGCGACGCGGGCGAGCCGGTCGGCGATCCCCTGCACGGATGCGGCGTCGAACAGGTCGGCGGCGCCGATGAGGGAGCCGCGCAGCCCGGCCGGGGCGCCGTTCTCCCCGAACGTCTCGCCGACCGTGACCTCCAGGTCGAACTTGGCGGCGGAGTCGCCGGTGGGCACCGGCTCGGCGTGGACGCCAGGCAGCCGGAGGGCCGCGTCGCCGGTGTTCTGGAGCATCAGCATGACCTGGAACAGCGGGTGCCTGGCCAGGGAGCGGGTCGGGGCGAGCTCCTCGACCAGCTTCTCGAAGGGCACGTCCTGGTGCTCGAAGGCCGACAGGCTGGCTTCCTGTACGCGGGCGAGGAGTTCGCGGAAGGTCGGGTCGCCCGACAGGTCGGTGCGCACGACGAGGGTGCTGACGAAGAAGCCGACCAGGTCGTCGAGGGCCTCGTCGCCGCGGCCCGCGGTGACGGAGCCGATCGGGATGTCGGTGCCCGCGCCGAGCCGGGAGAGGGTCACGGCGAGGGCGGCCTGGAGCACGGTGAAGAGGGTGACGCCTTCGTTCAGCGCGATCTCGGTGAGGCGCGCATGGACCGGGGCGGGCAGCTCGAAGGGAACCGTGTGGCCGGTGTGCCCGAGGACGGCCGGGCGGGTGCGGTCGTACGGCAGCCGCAGCTCCTCCGGCACGTCGGCGAGTGCGTCGCGCCAGTGAGCGGTCTGCCGGGAGAAGAGGCTTTCCGGGTCGCTCTCGTCGCCGAGGAGCTCGCGCTGCCACAGGGCGTAGTCGGCGTACTGCACGGCCAGCGGTTCCCAGGCCGGGGGCGTGCCCCGGGTGCGGGACGTGTAGGCCGCGGTCAGGTCACGGGCCAGCGGGCCCATGGACCAGCCGTCGCCCGCGATGTGGTGGACGACCATGACGAGCACGTGATCGTCGGGTCCCGCCGTGAACAGCCATGCCTTGACGGGGAGTTCGGCGGTGAGGTCGAAGGCGTGGCCGACGGCGGCCGCGATCTCCTCGTCCAGGTCGGCCGGGGGGACGTCGGCGACTGTCAGGTGCCAGTCCAGGTCGGCGGCGTCCAGGACGCGCTGGTAGGGCTCGCCGGCCGCGACGCCGTACACGGTGCGCAGGATCTCGTGGCGGCCGATGACGTCCCGCAGGGCGGCGTCGAGCGCTTCCGAGTCCACAGCGCCTGTGAGGCGTTGCGCGACGCGGATGTTGTAGGCGGAATTCGGCCCCTCCAACTGGGAGATGAACCACAGCCGACGCTGCGCGAATGACAACGGAATCATCAGGACTCCTCCTGGTTACGCATCGGCCGCAGCGCGGGCCTAGCAGAGCTCACATTTCCCAGCTGTCGTACGAGCCCGGACACCGTCCGCGCACTGAGGAGCACCCGTAGGGGCACCTCGACCCCGAGTACCGTCCGCAGACGGCTCGTGAGGCGGGCGGCGAGCAGGGAGTGCCCGCCGAGGGCGAAGAAGTCGTCGTCGACGCCGACTTCCGTCAGACCGAGGACCTCGGCGAACGCCGCGCACAGGACCTTCTCCCGCTCGGTGGCGGGCGCGCGGCCGGTGGGTGCGACGGGTCCGGTGTCGGGCAGGGCCCTGAGGTCCACCTTGCCGTTGGATGTCAGGGGCAGGGCGTCGAGGACGACGAGGGCGGAGGGCACCATGTGCGCGGGCAGTCGCGTCTCGACAAACTTCCTTACATCCGAACCCAGTTCGCTCCCATCGGATGTGGCGGGCACGAGGTAGCCGACCAGACGCCTGCCGCCGGTGTCGTCGTCCCGGACGACGACGGCGGCCTGCCGCACACCGGGGTGCGCGGCCAGGACGGCCCGGACCTCTCCCGGCTCGACGCGGAAGCCCCGGATCTTGACCTGGTCGTCGACGCGGCTGGCGAACACCAGCCGGCCGTCGGACGTCCAGCGCACCCGGTCGCCCGTGCGGTAGAGCCGCTCGCCCGCCCCGTCGAAGGGCGAGGCCACGAACCGCTCGGCGGTCAGTGCGGGGCGGCCCACATAGGCGCGGGCGAGCCCAGCGCCCGCGACGTACAGCTCGCCGTCCACACCGGCCGGGACCGGGTTGAGGCTCTCGTCGAGCACGTACACCCGGGAGTTGGTGATCGGCGTGCCGATGCCGGGCCGGTCGTCGTCCTCGTCGAGGGCGTCCGACATGGTCGCGCACACGGTGGTCTCGGTCGGGCCGTACGCGTTGACGAAGCGGCGGCCGCGGGAGAAGCGGGCGACCAGGTCGCCGCCGAGCGCCTCACCGGCCGACACCAGGGTGGTGACCGGGGCGAGGTCCTCGGGTTCCAGCACGGCGAGGACGGCGGGCGGCAGCGTGGCGTGCGTGACCCCCTGGCGCGCCACGAGTTCGGCGAGTCCACCGCCCGGGAGCAGGGTCTCGGCGGGCGCGACCACCAGGCGGGCGCCCGAGCACAGTGCCATGACGAGTTCCCAGGTCGCCGCGTCGAAGCCCGGCGAGGCGAACTGGAGGACCCGGCTGCCGGCGCCGACGTCGAACCGCTCGATCTGCGCGGTCACCAGGCTGGCGACACCGGTGTGCGTGACGATCACGCCCTTGGGCCGGCCCGTCGACCCCGAAGTGAAGATCATGTACGCGGGGTGGGCAGGCCGCAGCCGGCCGTTCCGCTCCGCTTCGTCGAGTGCTCCGCCGTCCAGCGCCGCGATCTCCGTCGCGAGCTCCGGATCGTCGAGGACGAGGACCGGCGCCTCGGTCCCGCCGGGGACGACCGGCGCGCCCAGCGCCGACGCAAGGACCGCCTCCGCACCGGACTCCTTCAGCATGAACGCGATGCGCTCCGCCGGGTACTCCGGGTCGACGGGCAGATAGGCGCCGCCCGCCTTGAGGATGCCGAGCAGGGTGACGATCAACTCGACGCCGCGCTCCCGCACCACCGCGACCACCGACTCAGGGCCGACGCCCCGCCCGGTCAGGAACCGGGCGAGCCGGTTGGCCCGCGCGTCCAGCTCCGCGTACGTCAGTTCGGAGCCGTCGGAGGCGACGGCGACCGCGTCCGGCGACTGCCGGACCCGCGCCGCGAACAGCTCGGGCACCGTCTCGGGCACGACGTCCGCCGCCGTGTCGTTCCACTCGGTGAGCACGCGGTGGCGCTCGTCGCCGACCAGCACACCGACCGTGCTCAGCGGCAGGTCGGCCGCGCCGTCCAGGGCCTGTTCGGCGGCGTCCACCAGTTCATCGACGGCGGTGCCGACCAGGGCGGCGACGGCGGCGGGGTCGATCGGGGCGACGGCGTCGACGATCAGCTCCAGCCCGTCGCCGTCGTCGTCGACGAGCAGGGCGAGCGGATAGTTGGTGCGCTCACGGGTGAACAGCAGCCTGGTGCCCGGCAGGGACGCGTTCCAGCGTGCGTCCAGGTCCTCGCCGATACTCCGCCGGTAGTTGAGGCAGGCGGTGAACAGGGGGGCGTCGCCCTCCAGGTCGGCCGCCCGCTGCGCCACGACCAGCGGCGCGTGTTCGTGCTCCAGGAGCCGCGCGAGCTGGCCACGCATCGCGGTGATCGCCCCGAGCACGCCGAGCCGGGCCGTGGGGACGCGCACGGGAAGCGTGTTGATGAACGGGCCGGGCACCCGGTCGGCCCCGACGCCCGCGTTCATGCGGCCGAACAGCACCGTGCCGAACACCACGTCCTGCCGGCCGCTGACCGCGGCCAGGACACGTGCCCAGGCGACGTGCAGCACGGTCGCCGCGCTGACGCCCGCGCGGCGCGCCACTTCCCGCAGCCGCCCCGCGAGTTCGGGGGCGGCCGCGACTCGGGCACGGGACAGCGAGGCGCCGTCGCCGCGCGCGTCCGTCAGACCGAAGGGCGCCGTGGGCTCGGTGACGTCGCCGAGCAGCTCGGCGAAGTACCGCTCGTGCTCGGAGAGGGCCACGCCGCCGCGCGCCTGGGCGACGAAGTTCCGGAACGGCAGCGGCTCGGGCAGCTGGTCGCCGCGGCCGTCGAGGAAGGCGGTGACCTCCTCCAGAAGCACTTCGAGGGCGGTGCCGTCGCGCACCATGTGGTGGGCGCGGATGAGCGCGAACCAGTGCTCCGGTTCCGCCCCCGCGGGGACCGCCGCGACGTGCAGGTCGATCAGCGGGCCCCGGCCCAGGTCCATGCGGGCGCCGCCCGCGTCGACGAGTTCGGCGACCGGGTCGGTGCCCTGCGGGTCCAGGACGACTTCCGTGACCGGCAGAGGGGCTTCGCGCCACACCACCTGCACGGGCTCGCGCAATCCTTCCCACACATAGGAGGTCCGGTAGATGTCGTGCCGCTCCACCACCCGGCGCAGCGCGTCGGTGAAGGCGTCGAGCCGGGCCCGCGAGTCGAACTCCAGGACCGCCGGCATGACGTAGGCGTCGTCGCCGCCGTCCGCCAGCCGGTGGTGGAAGAGCAGGCCCTCCTGCAGCGGGGCGAGCGGGTAGACGTCCTTCACGTTGGCCGCGCCGCCGTCGACGGAGGCGACCACCACGGCGACTTCGGCGGCGGTCAGGTCGACGAGCGGCAGCATGTCCGGCGTGATCTCGGTGGCACCGGCCGGGATGAGGTTGTCGGGGACGACGACCCGATCCGTACCAGCGGATGCTGCGAGCGATGCCACGGTCGGGTTGTCGAACAGGGTGCGCACGGAGACGGATACGCCACGCCCCCGCAGGATCTCGACGAGGCGTACGGCCACCAGCGAGTGGCCGCCCAGCTCGAAGAAGTCGTCGTCGACGCCGACGCTCTCCAGGTCCAGGACCTCGGCGAACGCGGCGCAGAGGATCTCCTCGCGCACGTCTGCCGGGGCTCGGCCCGCCCCCGCGACAGCAGCGAGGTCGGGTGCGGGCAGGGCCTTGCGGTCCAGCTTGCCGTTGCCTGTCAGCGGCAGCGCGTCCAGGACCACGACCGCCGACGGCACCATGTGCTCCGGCAGCCGCTGCCCCGCGAACTTCCGAACGGACGCCGGGAGCTCGTCCCCGCCCTCGTACCGGTCGTTCGGAACGACGTAGGCGACGAGCCTGCGATCGCCGGGGACGTCCTCGCGGGCGACCACGGCGGCCCGGTCCACCAGCGGATGCCCGGTCAGCACCCCCTGGACCTCACCCGGCTCGATCCGGTAGCCGCGGATCTTGACCTGGTCGTCGGCCCGGCCGGCGAAGACCACCTGACCGTCAGCCGTCCACTTCGCCCGGTCACCCGTCCGATACATCCGCCGACCCGACTCGAACGGGTTCGCCACGAACCGCTCGGCGGTCAGAGCCTCACGCCCGACATAGCCACGCGCCACCTGCGCACCAGAGACGTACAGATCCGCGACCACTCCGATCGGAGCCGGCTGCAGGTACGCGTCCAGCAGATAGAAGCGGGTGTTGGCGACCGGCGATCCGACCGGCGCGACACCCTCAGCAACGTCCTCGGCGGTGAGTCGTGTCGTGGCGACACCGATCGTGGTCTCCGTCGGCCCGTAATGGTTGTGGACCTCCCGGTCACCGGCAGCGGTGATCAGCTCCCGCAGCCACACCGGAGAGGCCGCCTCACCACCGAGGACGAGAGAGCGCGCCGGCAGCACGCCTTCCATGCCACCGGCCGCCGACAGTGCGGCCAGGTGGGAAGGCACCGCCTTCAAGTGATCGATCCGACGCTCGGCCAGGTACGCCGCGACCGCCTGCGGGTCGGTCACCGCACCCTCATCAAGAATGTGCAGCTCACCACCGGTCGCGAGACTGGCGAACACCACCGTGTTACCGAGGTCGGTCGCCTGCGCCTGCAACAGCCCATACCGCGCACCCGCCCGACCGAAACCGACCCGCTCCGGCACGGAACCCACATAGTTCGCCACACCGCCATGAGTCACGGCCACACCCTTGGGCTGACCCGTCGAACCCGAGGTGTAGATGACGTACGCCAGGGAATCCGACGCAACCCGCCGCCCCGGACGCTCCACCGACGCCGCCGCGAGCTGCATCTCCACGAACGTGTCATCGATCGCGACGAGCCGCGAACGGCCGGCCGGCAGCTCGTCCAGAATCTCTTCGGTCGTCAGCGCAAGCGCCGCCCGGCTGTCGCGCAGCATGTATGCGATCCGGTCCGTCGGCTGCCCCGGATCCACCGGCAGATAGCCCGCACCCGCCTTCCACACACCCAAGATCGCCGCGATCATGTCCACACCACGCGGCAGACACAGACCCACCACCGACTCCGCACCGATCCCCTGACCGATCAGGTAGTGCGCGATCCGGTTCGCCCGCACATCCAGCTCCGCGTACGAGACACCGGAGCCGTCCGACACGATCGCCACCGCGTCCGGCGTGGCCTCGACCCGCGCCTCGAACAGCTCGTGGACAAGCCCCGCCGCACCCTCGGTCGCCGTGTCGTTCCACTCGGCAAGCACCCGGCGCCGCTCGTCCTCGGCCAGCACCTGGACGGAGCCGAGCGGCACGTCGGGGCTGCCGTCGAGTGCGCGCTCCAGTGCGGAGACCAGGTTCTCCGCAGCGGTGCGCACCAGGGTGCAGACCGCCAGGGAGTCGATGGGCGCCACCGAGTCGACGGCCACCTCCGTGCGGTCGCCGTAGTCGTCGAGCAGGACGACCAGCGGGTAGTTGGTGCGCTCGCGCACCGACAGCAGCCGCACGCCTTCCATGCCTTCGTCGACTCCGCGGCCCGGGTTGCGCCGGTAGTTGAGGAAGGAGGTGAACAGCGGGGTGTCGCCGGTGACTCCGCTGGCGCGCTGGGCGACGACCAGCGGCGCGTGTTCGTGCTCCATGAGTTCCGCGAGCTGGCCGCGCATCGCGGTGACCGCGGCGAGCGCGCCGGGTTCGTCCGTCCGTACGCGTACGGGGAGGGTGTTCATGAAGGGGCCCGCGACCCGGTCGGCCCCCGCGCCCGCGTTCACCCGGCCGTACAGGACGGTGCCGAAGACCACGTCCTCCCGGCCGCTGACGGCGGCGAGGACCCGGGCCCAGGCGACGTGCAGGACGGTCGCCGTGCTGATGCCGGCGCGGCGAGCGACGGTCCTCAGACGGTGGTCCAACTCGGCTGGGAACGACAGGACTTCGTGGACCGTGGCGGCGCCGTCTCCTCGTACGTCCGCCATGCCGTACGGGGCGGTGGGCTCGGTGACGTCGCCGAGGAGGTCGGTGAAGTAGCGCTCGTGTCCGGCCCGGTCGGCCCTGCCGCGCACCTGGGCGACGAAGTTGCGGAACGGCAGCGGCTCGGGCAGCTCGTCGCCCCAGCCCGCCAGCAGTGCCTCGACCTCGTCCAGGACGACCTGGAGCGCGGTGTGGTCGCGAACGGTGTGGTGCATGCGTACGAGGACCAGCCAGCGGTCGCCGCCGGGGTCGGCCGCGACGTGGGCGCCGAGGAGCGGGGCCCGCCCCAGGTCCATGTGGGCGCCGCCGGTGTCGACGAGTTCGGCGACGGGGTCGAAGCCGTGCGGGTCGAGTGTGACCTCCTCGACGGGCAGGGTGGCGTGCCGCCATACGACCTGGACCGGCTCGTTCAGGCCCTCCCAGGCGAACGAGGTCCGGTAGATGTCGTGCCGTTCCACCACGCGCTGGAGGGCGTCGGTGAACGCGTCCGCCCTGCCACGGGAGTCGAACTCCAGGACGGCGCGCATGACGTAGGCGTCCTCGCCGCCGTCGGCGAGGAGGTGGTGGAAGAGCAGTCCTTCCTGGAGCGGGGCGAGCGGGTAGACGTCCGCGATGTTCGCCGCGCCGCCGTCGACGGTCGCGACGATGCGGGCGATCTCACCGGCCGTGAGGTCGACCAGCGGCAGCATCGCGGGCGTGATCTCGGTGGCGCCTACCGGGATCAGGTTGTCCGGCACCTCGACCAGTTCGTCCCCGGTCGAGGCGGCGAGGCCGGCGACCGTCGGGGAGTCGAACAGGGTGCGGACGGAGATGGATACGTTCTGGGTCCGCAGGATCTCGACGAGTCGCACGGCGAGGAGGGAGTGGCCGCCGAGGCGGAAGAAGTCGTCGTCGACTCCGACGTGTTCGACGCCCAGGACCTCGGCGAACGCCGCGCAGAGGATCTCCTCACGCACCGTCGTCGGGCCCCGTCCGGTGCCGGCGAGGCCGGCCAGGTCGGGTGCGGGCAGGGCCTTGCGGTCCAGCTTGCCGTTCACCGACAGCGGCAGGGACTCAAGGACCACCACCGCCGAGGGGACCATATGGGCCGGGAGCCATCGACCGGCGAACTCGCGTACGGGCAGGGCGAGTTCTTCCGTCTCGTCCTTCGGTATGACGTAGGCGACGAGGCGGGTGTCTCCCGGCACGTCCTCCCGGGCGATCACCACGGCCTGGGCGACCTGCGGATGCGAAGCCAC
>NZ_JBEZNW010000069.1:0-23065 GCF_040653355.1 Streptomyces sp. NPDC047971
CCCCATCGCCGCGGGGGGCGGGCCGCCCACGGGGTCGGGGGGCGTACCGCCTGTCAGAGGCGTACCGCCGCCGTGGTGCGGGGCGTCGTGAACGAGGTACTGGCGGGGCTGCGGGTGCCGGAGGGGGCCAGGCGGCGACGCCACCGACGGGACGCGTGGTGGGCGCCCGCCGGTAGGCGTACGGTCAGGCTCCGTCCGGGTCCGCGCGCTCCAGCGCCGGCCGCGAGCCGGGCGCCGAGTCGGTGAGGAGGTAGTCCGCCGCCGCACGGTCGGTCACCAGGCTGGTGACGAGCCCGGAGCGGAGCACCGCGCCGATCGCCGCCGCCTTGCGCTGACCGCCGGCGATCGCCACGACCTCGGGGATCCGGCGCAGCCGGTCGGCCTCGACCGTGATGCAGCGCTCGCCCAGGTCACGCCCGACACGGCGCCCCTCGGTGTCGAAGAGGTGCGCGGACATCTCGGCGGCGACGCCCAGGGAGGCGTAGTGGGCGCGCTCCTCGTCCGAGAGCATGTCGTGCACCGTCGAGATGCCCGGCTCCCAGGAGCCGATGGACACGCAGGCGACGGTGACCTTGTCGAAGTACTCGAAGGCCCGGGCGATGCCGGTCTGGTTCCGCAGCGCGGCCGCCGTCGCGGGGTCGGGCAGCAGCATCGGCGCGTAGATCGGGTGCGCCTCACCGCCGGAGACCTGGGCGGCACGCCGTACCGCCTCGACGGAGCCGCGCTCGGCGGTCCCCGCGTCGTAGACGCCCGTGAGCTGCACGACCGTGCACGGGGGCAGCCGGTCGAGGGCCGCCGCCATGTGGATCGTGGAGCGGCCCCACGCCAGGCCGAGGACGTCGCCCTCGTTGACCAGCTCGCCGAGCAGATCCGCCGCGACCTCGCCGAGGTTCTCCGGGTCAGGCGACTCGTCCTCGCCCTCGGCCGGGGACTCCACGACGACGGCGTGACGGAGGCCGTAGCGGGCGCGGAGCGCGTCGGAGCGCTCGGCGTCCAGCTCCGCGGGTACGCGGATCTCGATCCGTACGAGGTCGCGTTCGAGGGCGGTCTCCAGGACCCGGGCCACCTTGAAGCGGCTCACGCCGAACTCCTCGGCGATCTGGATCTTGGACTTGCCCTCGAGGTAGAAGCGACGCGCCATGGCCGCCGCCTGCACCAGCTCCGCGGGTCCCATCCGCAGGGCTGACCGTCCCGCCGAGATTCCCGCCACCGCGATCTCCTTAGCTCTGTTCTCGTACCGCTGCTCAGGTGCTGCTGTCGTGCTGCCGCTGTGCTGCTCTTGCGGTCCTGCTGTGTCGCCCGTCGTTCACACTCTGGACTCGCCGTTCATCCTGTCAGATCCGGCGGGCCCTGATCGGCCCTGTCGACGCTCCGACGGACCGCGTTCATCTGGCCGAGGCTCAGTGGCCACACGCCCACGCCGCCGAGGCGGTCGCGGACTCGGCCTTCGCGCGGAGCGAGCGGACCGCCTCCGCCGGATCGGCGGCGCCGTAGACGGCCGAGCCGGCCACGAAGACGTCCGCCCCGGCCTCGGCGCACCGTTCGATGGTGGATTCCGCGACCCCGCCGTCGACCTGCAGCCACAGCTCCAGCCCGTGCTTGGAGATCAGCTCACGGGTACGACGGATCTTGGGAAGCATGATGTCGAGGAACGCCTGCCCGCCGAAGCCGGGCTCGACGGTCATGATCAGCAGCATGTCGAGCTCGGGGAGCAGGTCCTCGTACGGCTCGATGGGCGTCGCGGGCTTCAGCGCCATCGACGCCCGCGCCCCCTTCGCCCGGATCTCCCGCGCGAGCCGCACGGGCGCGGCGGCCGCCTCCACGTGGAACGTGACGGACCCGGCGCCGGCCTCGACGTACTGCGGGGCCCAGCGGTCCGGGTCCTCGATCATGAGGTGGCAGTCCAGCGGCGTGCCCGTCGCGCGGCTGAGCGACTCGACGATCGGGACGCCGAGCGTCAGATTCGGCACGAAGTGGTTGTCCATGACATCGACATGCAGCCAGTCGGCACCCTCGACGGCCTTCGCCTCCTCGGCGAGGCGGGCGAAGTCTGCGGACAGGATGCTGGGGTTGATCTGCGCCATGTGCCAAGCCTGCCATGTTCTTGGGCACTTCTTTGCCGCGGAGCGGTTTCGGGCCGGGATCCGCCCGGGTTCGGTACGGATTCGGCCCGGATTCGGGCCGGATGCCCCGCTCCCGACGCCGATCCGACCGTCCACATGCCGGACGGATCCGCGTTCGTCAGGCCGTGCGGCGCAGCAGCGCCAGATACATCGCGTCCGTACCGTGCAGATGTGGCCACAGCTGGACGTCCGGGCCGTCGCCGAGCCCGGGGACGCCCGGCATCAGCGGGCGGACGTCGATCCACTCCGCCTCGACGGCCGGGCCGCCGCGGCCCTTGAGGACGTCCTCGACGACCACGCGGGTCTCGGCCAGGTGCGGCGAGCAGGTCGCGTACCCGACGACTCCCCCGACCCGGACCGCCGACAACGCCTCGCGCAGCAGACCGCGCTGGAGCGGGGCGAAGCCGTCCATGTCCTCCGGACGCCGCCGCCAGCGGGCCTCCGGGCGGCGGCGCAGGGCGCCGAGGCCGGAGCAGGGCACGTCCATCAGGACCCGGTCGAAGGAGCCCGGGCTCCACGGCGGGCGGGTGCCGTCGGCGGCGATGACCTGGTACGGGCCCGGGTTGCCGGCCAGCGCGCGCTCCACGAGCCGGGCGCGGTGCGGCTGCTTCTCGGAGGCCAGCAGGGCGGCGCCCCGCTGCGCGGCGAGGGCGCCCAGCAGCGCCGCCTTGCCACCGGGACCCGCGCAGCCGTCGAGCCAGCGCTCGTCGCGGCCCTCCAGAGGCGCGTCGGCCAGGGCGATGGCGACCAGCTGGCTGCCCTCGTCCTGGACGCCGGCCCGCCCCTCCTTCACGGCCTCGATGGCGCCGGGCTCGCCGCCCTCGGCCAGCCGGACCGCGTACGGCGACCAGCGGCCGGGCAGGGTGTCCTCGCCGGTCAGCTCCTCGGTGGTGGCGCGCCCCGGCCGGGCCACGAGCGTGACCTCGGGCCGCTCGTTGTCGGCCTCCAGCAGGTCCTCGATACCGGCCCGCCCGCCGCCGAGGGCGTCCCACAGCGCGGAGACGACCCAGCGCGGGTGCGAGTGGACGATCGCGAGGTGGTCCTCGGCGTCGTCGTCGTACGGCGGGGCGACCTGCTCCACCCAGGCGTCGAGGTCCTTCTGCGCGATCTTCCGCAGAACCGCGTTCACGAACTTGGCCCGCCCGTCCCCGAGCACCACCCGCGCGAGCTCCACGCTCGCCGAGACGGCGGCGTGGCTCGGGATGCGGGTACCGAGCAGCTGGTGCGCGCCCAGCGAGAGCACGTCGAGCACGGGCGGATCGACCTCGCGCAGCGGCCGGTCGATGCAGGCCGCGATGACCGCGTCGTACGTCCCCTGGCGCCGCAGCGTCCCGTAGACCAGCTCGGTCGCGAGCGCGGCGTCCCGCCCGTCGAAGTCGCCCTTCTCCCGGGCCTTCCGCAGCAGGGGCGGCAGCACGAGGTTCGCGTAGGCGTCCCGCTCGTCGACCGCCCTCAGCGCCTCGAAGGCCAGGATCCTGACGGGATCCTTCTTGGGACGCCGGTACGGCTTGGGGGGACGGCGCTTGGCCTGCTCGCTCAAAAGGTGCTCCGCTGACGAAGTGAGACGGTCGAACCCCCTCAGCCTACGTCCGCGCCGCCCACCCGCTCGCCCGCCCGTCCCCCGCCGCCGTGCGGTGCGACGGCGCTACGCGCCGACCCGCTCACCCGGCGCGATGCGGACGCCCCGGGCCCAGTCGGCGGCCTTCATCGGCTTCTTGCCCTGGGGCTGGACCCAGAGCAGTTCGACGGCGTGCGAGCCGGTGCCGACGTACACGTTGCTCTTGCCGGCCGCGAGCTCGCCCGGCGCCAGGTCGGTGCGGTCCGGCACGAGCGCCGCCTGGATCAGCTTCAGCCGCTCGCCGCGGAACACGGTCCAGGCACCGGGGGCGGGCGTGCAGCCGCGCACCACGCGGTCCACGCGCAGGGCCGGGGCCTTCCAGTCCAGGTGCGCGTCCTCGACCTGGATCTTGGGGGCCAGGGTGATGCCGTCGGCAGGCTGCGGGACGGCCTTCAGGCTGCCGTCCTCGATGCCGTCCATCGTGGCCGAGAGCAGCCCGCCGCCGGCGAAGGCGAGCCGGGTCAGCAGGTCGCCGCTGGTGTCGGTGGGACGGACGTCCTCGGTGATCACGCCGTAGACCGGACCGGAGTCGAGCCCCTCCTCGATCTGGAACGTCGACGCGCCCGTGACCTCGTCGCCCGCCATCACGGCGTGCTGCACCGGCGCCGCGCCGCGCCAGGCCGGCAGCAGCGAGAAGTGGAGGTTGACCCAGCCGTGGGCGGGGATGTCGAGGGCGACCTTGGGCAGCAGCGCTCCGTACGCCACGACCGGGCAGCAGTCGGGGGCGATCTCGCGGAGCCTCGCGAGGAACGCCTCGTCACGCGGCTTCACCGGCTTGAGCACCTCGATCCCGGCTTCCTCGGCCCGCTGGGCGACCGGGCTCGCGACCAGGTGACGGCCGCGGCCCGCGGGGGCGTCGGGGCGCGTGACGACGGCGGCCACCTCGTGCCGGCCTGAGGCGAGCAGGGCGTCCAGGGCGGGTACGGCGACCTCGGGGGTGCCTGCGAAGACCAGCTTCACTCGGAAAACCTCGCATCTCGGGGCGATGGGGTACCTCCCGGCTCGAGCGCGGCCGCGAGCGTGGGGAGGGCAGCACACCAGTCTAGGGGCCGGGGTGCGAGGGGGCGTACGTGAGCCCGAGCGCCCCGCGCATATGCGTGTACGCCCCTGCACCGTGACCCAATCCACGGGTGGCGCGTTGGTCAAGTGAGATTGACCTGAACGGGCCGCTGTCCTCCTCGCGGCCCCACCCTTACACGCCGGTTCGAGAGGCTTTCACATGGCCGACCACGCCACCCACGACGCCCAAGCCCGGGCGAGTCTGCACCTGTTGGTGCGGGACATCGAGCGGGTCCGGCGGCAGGTGGACGCGCTGCGCACACTCACGGCCCAGCTGGGCAACGTCTACCGCCCGCGCCGCTCCGGCCCGTCGACGGGCTTCGTCGTCTACGGGCGGGCACCCGCCCCGACCGTCAGGCTCGCCCAGGAGCTGCGGGACAGCGTCGAGACCCTGGTGACGGCGGCGGTCGACTTCGACCGCTCGCTCGGGTTCTCGTGGGACGCGGTGGGCTCGGCGCTCGGGGTCACGAAGCAGGCCGTCCACCGCCGTTACGGCGCCCGGCGCGCGCCGCAGCCCGGGTCGGCGGTCGTGGAGCAGGAGCGCCCGGTGGAGCCGGGCACTACCCGCACGCTGCCGGTGGTTCCGCCGGCCCGCACGATGCCGCCCCAGCCGGTACTGCGCGAGGACCCCCGCCCCCCTGCCCTCCCCGGCCCCCGCAACGGCTGACCCGCAGGGCCGGCCCCGGACCGGAGGCGTAACCCGCCGCGGAGCCGTAACCCGTCGCGGAGCCGTGCCCGTCGCGGAGCGGGAGCACGGCCCGGCGGGGCACCGTCCGCTCGTGCCGGCCCTCCCCGGAATCCGTCCGGGGCCCCGGCCCCGCGGCGGCACCGGGAACGGCGGGTCAGCCGATGTCCGGCGGGTCCACACGGACCCGCACCGGCTCGCCCCCGCCACGCGCCAGCCGCCCGGCCCGCGCCTTCTTCAGCGCCGCCGCGAGGGCGGCCCCGCTGCCCGGTGGGACACGGACCAGGGCACGCTCCCACTGCTCCCCCGGCGGGGTGTCCCCCGGCCTGCGGGGGCCGCCCGCGCGGACGACCGGCAGCGGGACCGGGCCCAGCACCTCGGCGTCACCGGGGAGTTCGGCGGCGTCGAGGAACGACCCGACCGCCTCCGGCGGGCCGGACACCGCCGCCATCCGGGACACCGGCGGAAAGCCCAGCTCCGCCCGCTCCGCGAGCTCGCGCTGGGCGTGACCGACCGGGTCCCAGCGCACCAGCGCCTGCACCGGACGCAGCGTGGGTTCCGCGACCACCACGACCGTGCCGCCCTCGCCCTGCCCGCGTACCAGCGAGGCGGCGTCGATCCAGCGGCGGAGCGCCTCCTCTCCCGCACGCAGGTCGGGACGGCCGAGCATCGCCCAGCCGTCGAGGAGCAGCGCCGCCGCGTACCCGCCCTCGGCCACCGGCTCGGCGCCCGGCGTGGACACCACCAGCGCGGGCCGCCCGGGCACGGTGTCCAGGACGTGGTCCCTTCCTGACGTCCGTACCGGGACCGCGGGGAACGCCCGGCCCAGCTCCTCCGCCGTGCGCCGCGCCCCGACGACCTGGGCCCGCAGCCTCGTCGCGCCGCACTCCGCGCAGTGCCAGTCCGGCGCTCCCCGCCCGCACCAGCCACAGCGCAGCTCCTGCTGCTCGGGCGCCTCCAGGGGCCCGGCGCAGTGCCGGCAGCGTGCGGGGGTCCGGCAGCGCTCGCACGCCAGCCGCGGTACGTAGCCCCGCCGTGGGACCTGGACGAGCACGGGGCCGGTCTTCAGCCCCTCCCGCACCACCTGCCAGGCCAGCGAGGGGAGCCGGGCGGCGCGCGCGGCCTCGTCGCGGGCCAGGTCGGTGTCGCCCACGGTCCGGACGAGCGGGGCCGCCGCCCGCACCTGGTCGCGGCCCGCGAGCAGCGGCGCGGCCCAGCCGGACTCGACGAGCTGCGCGGCCTCGACCGTGCAGCTGGTGGAGCCGAGCAGGAAGGCGCACCTGTCGTGGGCGGCGCGCAGCAGCAGCACGTCACGCGCGTGAGGCTGCGGGGCGTGCGGCTCGCTGTGGCTGCCGTCCCCGTCGTCCCAGATGGCGACGAGTCCGAGGTCGTGGACGGGCGCGAACATCGCCGCCCGGGTGCCGACGACCGCGCGGACGGAGCCCCGCCGTACCGCGAGCCACTGGGCGTACCGCTTCTCGGGCCCGGTCTCCGCCGTGAGCAGCGCGTGGCGTCCCGGCCCCAGGAGCGCCGTGAGCGCGGCGTCCACCCGTGCGGCGGCCCTGCCGTCGGGTACGACGACGAGCGCGCCCCGGCCGGAGGCGAGCGTCGCGCCCACGGCGCGGGCGAGCTCCTCGGCCCAGTGCGGCCCCGGCAAGGCGTTCCAGACGGCCCGTGGGGCCTTTCCCCGGGCCAGGGCGTCCAGGAAGGCGGCTCCGCGGTCGTACCGCGCCCAGGTGCCCGCCTCGGGCACGGCGGGCGGCGGCAGCGGCTCGGGGGACGCCTTGCTCTCGGCGCGAGCGCTGCGGGGCGGGATCGCCAGCTGGAGCACGTCCGCGAGGCTTCCCGCGTACCGGTCGGCGACGGCCCGCGCGAGTCCCAGCAGCTCGGCGCTCAGCACCGGCTCGGGCGACACGACGTCGGCGAGGGCGGCCAGCGCCCCCTTGTAGTCGGACTCGGCCTTCCGCTCCACCAGGAAGCCGTCGATCAGCCGCCCGCCCTCGCGCCGCCCGTCCCTGACCTGGTGTGCCCCGGCCCCGAACCGCACCCGCACCCGCACGCCGGGCTGTGCCGCGGCGTCCAGCTCCTCGGGGACGGCGTAGTCGAAGAACTGGTCGAGGTGCAGCACGCCCTTGTTGACCACCACCCGCGCCACGGGCAGTTCCTTGGCCAGCGCGGCGCCGCGCCAGGTCCGCGGCTTGGCCCGCGGCACCTTCGCCTTCCGTACGGATTCCCTGATGAGCGCGAGCTGCTCGTGCGACTCACCGGCCGCACCCTCGGGCGTCTCGTTCTCGCTGCTCACAGCCCCATACCTACCAGACCCCACTGACACGCGGCTCGGGGCCGGACGCACGGAAGCCCGGCTCCCCCAAGGGGGCCGGGCTTCCGTGTCGTGACGTGATGCCGCCTACAGGCCCGCGGCCTTGCGCAGCGCCTCCACGCGGTCCGTGCGCTCCCAGGTGAAGTCGGGGAGCTCGCGGCCGAAGTGGCCGTACGCCGCGGTCTGGGCGTAGATCGGGCGCAGCAGGTCGAGGTCGCGGATGATCGCGGCCGGGCGGAGGTCGAAGACCTCGCCGATGGCGTTCTCGATCTTCTCGGTCTCGATCGTGTTGGTGCCGAAGGTCTCGACGAAGAGGCCCACCGGCTCCGCCTTGCCGATCGCGTACGCGACCTGGACCTCGCAGCGCGAGGCGAGGCCGGCGGCCACGACGTTCTTGGCGACCCAGCGCATGGCGTAGGCGGCCGAGCGGTCGACCTTGGACGGGTCCTTGCCGGAGAAGGCGCCGCCACCGTGGCGGGCCATGCCGCCGTAGGTGTCGATGATGATCTTGCGGCCGGTGAGGCCGGCGTCGCCCATCGGGCCGCCGATCTCGAAGCGTCCGGTCGGGTTGACCAGCAGGCGGTAGCCCTCGGTGTCCAGCTTGATGCCGTCTTCCAGGAGCTGCTTGATCACGTGCTCGACGACGAACTCGCGGATGTCGGGCGCGAGCAGTGACTCCAGGTCGATGTCGGAGGCGTGCTGCGAGGAGACGACGACCGTGTCGAGGCGGACGGCCTTGTCGCCGTCGTACTCGATGGTGACCTGGGTCTTGCCGTCGGGGCGCAGGTACGGGATGGTCCCGTTCTTGCGGACCTCGGTGAGCCGGCGGGAGAGCCGGTGCGCGAGGTAGATCGGGAGCGGCATCAGCTCGGGGGTCTCGTCCGACGCGTAGCCGAACATCAGGCCCTGGTCGCCGGCGCCCTGCTTGTCCAGCTCGTCCTCGTCGCCCTCGACGCGCTTCTCGTACGCCGTGTCGACGCCCTGCGCGATGTCCGGGGACTGCGACCCGATGGAGACCGAGACGCCGCAGGACGCGCCGTCGAAGCCCTTCTTCGAGGAGTCGTACCCGATCTCGAGGATCTTGTTCCGTACGAGGGTGGGGATGTCGGCCCACGCCTTCGTGGTGACCTCACCGGCGACGTGCACGAGGCCGGTGGTGATCAGCGTCTCGACGGCGACGCGGGACGTGGGGTCCTCGCGGAGGAGCGCGTCGAGAATGGTGTCGCTGATCTGGTCAGCGATCTTGTCGGGGTGACCTTCGGTCACGGACTCCGAGGTGAACAGACGACGGGACACAATGCTCCCTGGGGTTGCAGCGGCTGCTGGCTCAACAATGTCGGACGGCAGGGGGCTGCGCCCCGCGACGTACCGCGACCAGTCTATCGGGCGTGCTCGGACATTGGGCCAGGTGTCTCGCAAGGTGGGAGCCGGAAGCTCATGGAATCCGGCCTCCCACGCGTCACGAACACCCGTTCCGATCCCCGTGAGGACCGGGTTCCCGGGATTTCACTCGGCCGGGCCGGTGAATTCCGGACGTTCCGGAGATTGCCCGGAATTCCCCGCGGGCATGGTCCGCAGGCGTGGTGCGACCAGGTCCCAGACCGTTTCCGCGAGGGCTTCCTTCGGTCCGTGCGGTACGGGCGTGTCGGTGCCGTCGGCGGCCAGCACCACGGCCTCGTTCTCCTCCGAGCCGAAGGTCTTGCGCTCTCCGACCTCGTTGACCACGAGCAGGTCGCAGCCCTTGCGCCGGAGCTTCTCCCGGCCGTTGGCGAGGACGTCGTCGGTCTCGGCGGCGAAGCCGACCACCACCTGGCCGGGAAGCGCACGGTCCGCGGAGATCTCGGCGAGGATGTCGGGGTTGCGGACCAGTTCGACGGTCGGCGCCTCGACGTCGTCCCGCTTCTTGATCTTCCCCGAGGCGTAGACCGCCGGGCGGAAGTCCGCGACGGCGGCCGCCATGACCACGGCGTCGGCGTCGGCCGCCGCCTTGAGGACCGCCTCGCGCAGCTGGACGGCGGTGCCGACGTGGAGCACGTCGACGCCGGCCGGGTCCGGGATGCCGGTGTTGGCCTCGACGAGGGTGACCCGGGCGCCCCGGGCGGCGGCGGCCCTGGCCAGCGCGTAGCCCTGCTTCCCCGAGGAGCGGTTCCCCAGGTAGCGGACCGGGTCGAGGGGCTCCCGGGTGCCGCCCGCGCTGACCACGACGTGGCGGCCGACGAGGTCGGGGGCGGCGGTGCCGCGGGCCAGGACGCGTCGGCAGACCTCGAAGATCTCCGCGGGGTCCGGCAGCCGGCCCTTGCCGGTGTCGACGCCGGTCAGCCGGCCGACGGCGGGCTCGATGACGACGGCTCCCCGGCGGCGCAGCGTGGCCACGTTCTCGCGGGTGGCCGGGTGCTCCCACATCTCGGTGTGCATCGCCGGGGCGAAGACGACCGGACAGCGGGCGGTGAGCAGCGTGTTCGTCAGGAGGTCGTCGGCGAGGCCGTGGGCGGCCTTGGCGAGCATGTCGGCGGTGGCGGGGGCCACCACGACCAGGTCGGCGGCCTGCCCGATCCGTACGTGCGGCACCTCGTGGACGGACTCCCACACCTCGGCGGAGACGGGGTTTCCGGAGAGGGCCGACCAGGTGGCCGCGCCGACGAAGTTCAGGGCGGAGGCCGTCGGCACGACACGCACGTCGTGGCCCGACTCGGTGAGCCGCCGGAGCAGCTCGCACGCCTTGTACGCGGCGATGCCGCCGCTGACCCCCAGAACGACCTTCGGCTTGGTCACCACTGCCACTCCCCGCACTCGGATGCGTACGTCTCCATGAGACACCACAGGCCCGGCGGTTGTTCCGCCGGGCCTGTGGTGACGAACGTTACGTTCTGACGTGCTTACTGCGCCGGGCCCTCGATGGCCTCGGAGGTCAGCAGACCCGCGTTGATCTCGCGCAGGGCGATCGAGAGCGGCTTCTCGTGGACGTGGGTGTCCACCAGGGGGCCGACGTACTCGAGCAGGCCCTCGCCGAGCTGCGAGTAGTACGCGTTGATCTGACGCGCGCGCTTGGCCGCGTAGATCACGAGGCTGTACTTCGAGTCGGTGGCCTCGAGCAGCTCGTCGATCGGCGGGTTGATGATGCCCTCGGGCGCGGTGATGGAAGAGGACACGCTCTAGCCTTCCGAAGAAACTTCTGGTGAGCTGATCGGGATGATCAGATCCAGGTGATCAGAAAAAGATCAAACAACGTTCATCAAGGCTAGCAGCTCACGCGCCACGTCCTCGACGGAGGTGTTGACCAGGGTGGTGTCGAACTCCGTCTCGGCGGCCAGTTCGATCTTGGCGGCCTCCAGTCGGCGCTCGATGACCTCGGGCGACTCGGTGCCGCGGCCGGTGAGCCGGCGGACGAGCTCGTCCCAGCTCGGCGGGGCCAGGAAGACCAGCTGCGAGTCCGGCATGGACTCCTTGACCTGCCGGGCGCCCTGGAGGTCGATCTCCAGGAGGACCGGCTCGCCGGCCTCGAGTCGCTCCAGGACCGCCGCACGCGGCGTGCCGTAGCGGTTGCCCGCGAACTCGGCCCACTCGAGGAGTTCCCCGTTGGCGACAAGCTTGTCGAATTCGTCGTCCGTGACGAAGAAGTACTGGACGCCGTGCTTCTCGCCGGGTCGCGGCTTTCGTGTCGTGGCCGACACCGAGAGCCAGACCTCGGGGTGGACCTTGCGCATATGAGCGACGACCGTGCTCTTACCCACCCCGGAGGGGCCGGAGAGCACGGTCAGCCGCGGACGTACCTCTGCTGCCATGCAGCGATTATTCCAGCTTTACGGGGGTGCCTGGGACGGCAGACCCGTATCAGGCGCCGGTGCTGCCGAACTCGCGCTCCAGGGAGGCGATCTGGTTGGAACCGAGCCCGCGCACACGACGGCTCTCGGAGATACCGAGCCGCTCCATGATCTGCTTGGCGCGGACCTTGCCCACGCCCGGGAGCGACTCCAGCAGCGCGGAGACCTTCATCTTGCCGATGACGTCGTTCTCCTGGCCGGTCTTGATCACCTCGTGGAGGGAGGCGCCGGAGTGCTTGAGTCGATTCTTGACCTCGGCCCGCTCCCGGCGAGCCGCGGCGGCCTTTTCGAGCGCGGCTGCGCGCTGTTCAGGGGTAAGGGGCGGAAGAGCCACGCCTACGTCACCTCGGATGTCGAACTGTCGGATACGGACCGGTGAGGAACCTGGACGCCCCACACCAGTGGAGCAACGATCAACGTAGGGACCGTTGAACGCTGACTCTGCCCCGGAGACTAGCGGCCAATGCCTCTCCAGTCAGCGAGAACAAGCGAAAAGTCCTGGTCAGCATCGACCGACCAGGACTTTTCCGGCATAACGACCGGGTTTTGAGCCAAGTTCTCGTCAAGGAGTGAGACGGCCCCGACCTGCGGATTGGCCCGGCGGGGGTCAGGAGGCGACGGCCTCGCGGATTTCCGTCGCGTATCGCTCGGCGGAGGCCCGCAGGGCGGCGGCGTCCGGCCCGTGCTTCAGGACGCCGCGGCTGACGTTCGGGACCACGTTGCGCACCGCCGCGCCGAAGACGGCCGGGAGATCGGCCGGGGTGGCGCCCTGGGCACCGATGCCCGGGGCCAGGAGCGGGCCGTTGATGTCCAGGTCGAAGGTGGACAGGTCGCCGAGCGTCGCACCGACGACCGCGCCGAACGAGCCCATCGGGGTCTCGCCCGCGTTCTCCGCCGCGAGGTGGCCGAGCATGGTCGCGCCGATCGTACGGCCGTCCTCGCGGACCGCCCGCTGGACCTCCGCCCCCTCGGGGTTGGAGGTGAGGGCCAGGACGAAGAGGCCCGCGCCGGACTCCCGCGCCAGGTCGACGGCCGGCTTCAGCGACCCGTAGCCGAGGTAGGGGGAGACGGTGAGGGCGTCCGAGAAGAGCGGGGAGTCCTTCCGCAGGTAGGTCTCGGCGTAGGCGGCCATCGTGGAGCCGATGTCGCCGCGCTTGGCGTCCATCACGACCAGGCCGCCGGCGGCCCGCAGCTCGGCGACGGCGCGCTCCAGGACGGCGACACCGCGCGAACCGAAGCGCTCGAAGAACGCGGACTGCGGCTTGAGGACGGCGACCGTCTCCGCGAGCGCCTCGACGACCGTGAAGGTGAAGCGCTCCAGGCCGGCGATGTCGTCGCCGAGGCCCCAGGAGTCCAGCAGAGCGGCGTGCGGGTCGATGCCGACGCAGAGCGGGCCGCGCTCGTCCATCGCGGAGCGCAGGCGGGTGCCGAAGGGATCGAGGGTCACTTCACGGCCTTTCGGTTGTCGGCGCCGACGGCCTCGGCGAGGGTGGCGTACGGGGAGGCGGCGAGGCGCGCGGCGAGGCCCTTGTGGAGGGCGCGGGCGTAGAACGGGCCCTCGTAGATGAAGGCGCTGTAGCCCTGGATCAGGGTGGCACCGGCCAGGATGCGCTGCCAGGCGTCCTCGGCGTTCTCGATGCCGCCGACGCCCACGAGGACCAGGCGGTCCCCCACGCGCGCGTGGAGGCGCCGGAGCACCGCCAGGGAGCGCTCCTTGACGGGCGCGCCGGACAGTCCACCGGTCTCCTTGACCAGGGCCGGGTCGGACTTCAGGCCGAGGCCCTCGCGGGCGATGGTGGTGTTGGTGGCGATGATGCCGTCGAGGCCGAGCTCCAGGGCCAGGTCGGCGACCGCGTCGACGTCCTCGTCGGCCAGGTCGGGGGCGATCTTGACCAGGAGCGGGACGCGGCGGTCGGTGACGGTGCGGTCGGCCGCCTCCCGTACCGCGGTGAGCAGCGGGCGGAGCGACTCGGTGGCCTGGAGGTTGCGCAGACCGGGGGTGTTCGGCGAGGAGACGTTCACGACCAGGTAGTCGGCGTGCGCGGCGAGGCGCTCGGTGGACTTCACGTAGTCGGCGGCGGCCTCGGCCTCCGGCACGATCTTGGTCTTGCCGATGTTGACGCCCACGACGGTCCTGAAGACCGGCACGCGCGCCTGGAGCCGGGCGGCGACGACGGCGGAGCCCTCGTTGTTGAAGCCCATGCGGTTGATCAGGGCGCGGTCCGGGACGAGCCGGAAGAGGCGCTTCTTGGGGTTGCCCGGCTGGGCGTCGCCGGTGACCGTGCCGATCTCGATGTGGTCGAAGCCGAGCATCGACATGCCGTCGATGGCGACGGCGTTCTTGTCGAAGCCGGCGGCGAGGCCGAAGGGGCCGTGCATGCGCAGGCCGAGGGCCTCGGTGCGCAGCTCCTTGTGACGGGGCGCGAGGACCGCGGCGACGAAGGTGCGCAGGACGGGGACGCGGGCGGCGAGACGGATCCAGCGGAAGGCGAGGTGGTGGGCCTGCTCCGGGTCCATCCGCTTGAAGACCAGGTCGAAGAAGAACTTGTACATGTGGGTGTCCTCAGCAAGAGGGGGACACCGTTTCCGGTGTCCCCCTCGTGGGTTGCTAGTCGCGGGCCGCGGTCAAGTGTTCCGCGTGTTCCTGGAGCGAGCGGACTCCGACGCCGCCGTGGTTGAGCGCGTCGATGCCCTGGACCGCCGCGGCGAGCGCCTGGACGGTGGTGAGGCACGGGACGGAGCGGGCCACCGCCGCCGTACGGATGTCGTAGCCGTCGAGGCGGCCGCCGGTGCCGTACGGGGTGTTGACGATCAGGTCGACCTGGCCGTCGTGGATCAGCTGGACGATCGTCTTCTCGCCGTTCGGGCCCTCGCCCTCGGACTGCTTGCGCACGACCGTGGCGTTGATGCCGTTGCGCTTGAGGACCTCGGCGGTGCCGGAGGTCGCGAACAGCTCGAAGCCGTGGGCGACCAGCTCGCGGGCCGGGAAGATCATCGAGCGCTTGTCACGGTTGGCGACGGAGATGAACGCGCGGCCCTTGGTGGGCAGCGGGCCGTAGGCGCCGGCCTGCGACTTGGCGTAGGCCGTGCCGAAGACCGCGTCGATGCCCATGACCTCGCCGGTGGAGCGCATCTCCGGGCCGAGGACGGTGTCGACGCCGCGCCCGTGCACGTCGCGGAAGCGGCTCCACGGCATCACGGCCTCCTTGACGGAGATCGGCGCGTCGAGCGGCAGGGTGCCGCCGTCGCCGTTCCTCGGCAGCAGGCCCTCCTCGCGCAGCTCGGCGATGGTGGCGCCGAGCGAGATGCGGGCGGCGGCCTTCGCGAGCGGGACGGCGGTCGCCTTCGAGGTGAAGGGGACCGTCCGGGAGGCCCGCGGGTTGGCCTCCAGCACGTAGAGGATGTCGCCGGCCATGGCGAACTGGATGTTGATCAGTCCGCGGACGCCGACACCCTTGGCGATGGCCTCGGTGGAGGCGCGCAGCCGCTTGATGTCGAAGCCGCCGAGGGTGATCGGGGGCAGGGCGCAGGCCGAGTCGCCGGAGTGGATGCCGGCCTCCTCGATGTGCTCCATGACGCCGCCGAGGTAGAGCTCGTGGCCGTCGTAGAGGGCGTCGACGTCGATCTCGATGGCGTCGTCGAGGAAGCGGTCGACCAGGACCGGCCGGGTGGGGCTGATCTCGGTGGACTCGGCGATGTACGACTCCAGGCGGGTCTCGTCGTAGACGATCTCCATGCCGCGGCCGCCGAGCACGTACGACGGGCGTACGAGGACCGGGTAGCCGATCTCGTCGGCGATGGCCTTGGCTCCGGCGAAGGTGGTGGCGGTGCCGTGCTTCGGGGCGGGCAGGCCGGCCTCGGCGAGGACCTGGCCGAAGGCGCCGCGGTCCTCGGCGGCGTGGATGGCCTCCGGGGAGGTGCCGACCACGGGGACGCCGTTGTCCTTGAGCGCCTGGGACAGACCGAGGGGGGTCTGGCCGCCGAGCTGGACGACGACACCGGCGACGGGGCCGGCCAGCGTCTCGGCGTGGACGATCTCCAGGACGTCCTCGAGCGTCAGCGGCTCGAAGTACAGGCGGTCGGAGGTGTCGTAGTCCGTCGAGACGGTCTCCGGGTTGCAGTTGACCATCACGGTCTCGTAGCCCGCCTCGCTGAGCGCGAAGGAGGCGTGGACACAGGAGTAGTCGAACTCGATGCCCTGGCCGATGCGGTTCGGGCCGGAGCCCAGGATGATCACCGCGGGCTTCTCGCGCGGGGCGACCTCGCTCTCCTCGTCGTAGGACGAGTAGAAGTACGGGGTCTTGGCGGCGAACTCGGCGGCGCAGGTGTCGACCGTCTTGTAGACCGGGCGGACGCCGAGCGCGTGCCGGACCTCGCGGACGACGTCCTCGCGCAGGTCGCGGATCTGGGCGATCTGGGCGTCGGAGAAGCCGTGGCGCTTGGCCTCGGCCAGGATCTCCGGGTGGAGCTTGTCGACGGCTGCGAGCTCGTCGGCGATCTCCTTGATGAGGAAGAGCTGGTCGACGAACCAGGGGTCGATCTTCGTGGCGTCGAAGACCTCCTGGGGGGTGGCGCCGGCGCGGATGGCCTGCATGACGGTGTTGATGCGGCCGTCGGTCGGGCGGACCGACTCCCGCAGCAGCTCGTCCTTGTCGCCGGGCTCGCCGACGAAGGTGAACTGCGAGCCCTTCTTCTCCAGCGAGCGCAGGGCCTTCTGGAGCGCCTCGGTGAAGTTCCGGCCGATGGCCATGGCCTCGCCGACCGACTTCATGGTCGTGGTCAGCGTGGAGTCGGCCTGCGGGAACTTCTCGAAGGCGAAGCGCGGGGCCTTGACGACGACGTAGTCGAGCGTGGGCTCGAAGGACGCCGGGGTCTTCTCCGTGATGTCGTTCGGGATCTCGTCCAGCGTGTAGCCGACGGCGAGCCGGGCGGCGATCTTGGCGATCGGGAAGCCGGTCGCCTTGGAGGCGAGGGCGGAGGACCGGGAGACGCGCGGGTTCATCTCGATGACGATGATCCGGCCGTCGTCGGGGTTGACCGCGAACTGGATGTTGCAGCCGCCGGTGTCGACGCCGACCTCGCGGATGATCGCGATGCCGATGTCGCGCAGCCGCTGGTACTCGCGGTCGGTGAGGGTCATCGCCGGGGCGACGGTGATCGAGTCACCGGTGTGGACGCCCATCGGGTCGAAGTTCTCGATGGAGCAGACGACCACGACGTTGTCGTTCTTGTCGCGCATGAGCTCCAGCTCGTACTCCTTCCAGCCGAGGATGGACTCCTCCAGGAGCACCTCGGTGGTGGGAGAGAGCGTCAGGCCCTGACCGGCGATGCGGCGCAGCTCCTCCTCGTCGTGGGCGAAGCCGGAGCCGGCACCGCCCATGGTGAAGGAGGGGCGGACGACGACGGGGTAGCCGCCGAGCGTCTCGACGCCCTTGAGGACGTCGTCCATGGAGTGGCAGATGACCGAGCGGGCGGACTCGCCGTAACCGATCTTGGCCTTGACGGCCTCGACGACGCCCTTGAAGAGGTCGCGGTCCTCGCCCTTGTTGATCGCCTCGACGTTGGCGCCGATCAGCTCGACGTTGTACTTCTCCAGCACACCCTGCTCGTGCATGGAGATCGCGGTGTTGAGCGCGGTCTGGCCGCCGAGGGTCGGCAGGAGGGCGTCCGGGCGCTCCTTGGCGATGATCTTCTCGACGAACTCGGGGGTGATCGGCTCGACGTAGGTGGCGTCGGCGATCTCCGGGTCGGTCATGATCGTGGCCGGGTTGGAGTTGACCAGGATCACCCGCAGGCCCTCGGCCTTGAGGATGCGGCAGGCCTGGGTGCCGGAGTAGTCGAACTCGGCGGCCTGGCCGATGACGATCGGGCCGGAGCCGATGACCAGGACGGACTGGATATCGGTGCGCTTAGGCACGCTCGGCCTCCATCAGGGATACGAAGCGGTCGAAGAGGTACGCGGCGTCGTGCGGGCCGGCGGCCGCTTCGGGGTGGTACTGGACGGAGAAGGCCGGCTGGTCGAGCAGCTGCAGGCCCTCCACGACGTTGTCGTTCAGGCAGACGTGGGA
The DNA here is from genome assembly GCF_040653355.1 of Streptomyces sp. NPDC047971. NCBI lineage: Bacteria > Bacillati > Actinomycetota > Actinomycetes > Kitasatosporales > Streptomycetaceae > Streptomyces > Streptomyces sp. NPDC047971. The sequence continues at coordinate 17,695 of NZ_JBEZNW010000069.1, forward strand.
GACCTCGGCACGCCCGAAGGGGGTGTCGGAGACCTTGTCGAGGGGCGCGTCGACGGCGAAGCCGTGGTTGTGCGCGGTGACCTCGACCTTGCCGGTGGTGCGGTCCTGCACCGGCTGGTTGATGCCGCGGTGGCCGTACTTCAGCTTGTAGGTGCCGAAGCCGAGCGCGCGGCCGAGGATCTGGTTGCCGAAGCAGATGCCGAAGAGCGGCGTCCTGCGCTCCAGGACGGCACGCATGACGGAGACCGGGTGGTCGGCGGTGGCCGGGTCGCCGGGGCCGTTGGAGAAGAACACGCCGTCCGGGTTCACCGCGTACACGTCCTCGACGGTGGCGGTGGCGGGGAGCACGTGCACCTCGATGCCGCGCTCGGCCATCCGGTGCGGGGTCATCCCCTTGATGCCGAGGTCGACGGCGGCGACGGTGAACTTCTTGGTGCCGATGGCGGGGACGACGTACGTCTCCTTGGTGGCGACCTCGGCGGAGAGGTCGGCGCCCTTCATCTCGGGGGCCTGGCGGACCTCGGCGAGCATGGTGCCCTCGTCGGGCAGCGCGTTGCCGGAGAAGATGCCGACGCGCATGGCGCCGCTCTCGCGCAGGTGTCGGGTGAGGGCGCGGGTGTCGACGCCGGAGATGCCGACGACGCCCTGGGCGGCGAGCTCCTCGTCCAGGGAGCGCTGGGCGCGCCAGTTGGAGGAGACGCGGGCGGGGTCGCGGACGACGTAGCCGGAGACCCAGATGCGGGAGGACTCGGGGTCCTCGTCGTTGACACCGGTGTTGCCGACGTGGGGGGCGGTCATCACGACGACCTGGCGGTGGTACGACGGGTCGGTGAGGGTCTCCTGGTAGCCGGTCATGCCGGTGGAGAACACGGCCTCGCCGAAGGTCTCCCCCACGGCCCCGTAGGCGCGGCCGCGGAAGATGCGGCCGTCCTCCAGGACGAGTACGGCGGGAACCTTGTCGGCTCCCCTTGTGGAGGTCGTCATCGTGCGGTGCCTTCCGTCGTGCTTACGTGGTTCATGGAGTTGATGGCCTCGACCCAGGCGGCGTGCTCGGCCGCGCGGTCGGACCGGAAGCCGGAGTCGAGGAGCTTCTCGCCGTGCGCCCAGGTGACGATCAGCAGCCCGTTCTCGGCGAGGACCTTGCCGGCGATGCCCTTGTCGAGGCGTGCCTCGCGCAGTGCGGCGGCGGGGACGAAGAAGTCGTTCGCCCCGGGGCGTACGACCTCCATCCCGGCCTCGGTGAGCGTGAGCTCGACGCGGCTGCGGGTGCCCAGACCGTGCGCGACGATCCGGTCGAGCCACTGCCCGGCGGTCGTCGAGCCGTGGTAGCGCCCGCTGAGGGTCAGTTTCGCCTCGCCGGGCGTGTCCGGCGCGCTGGGGAGCTCGGGGAGGTCCGACTGGAGGCTGCCGCGCCACTTCCATCCCTGGCGCATCAGCCAGTAGACGAAGGCGATGAAGAGCAGGAGCCCCGCGATCCAGCCGAGCCGTCCGGCCCAGTCGGTCACCTCGGCCGATTTCTTCTCAGCCTCGGCGGCCAGTTCGATGAGTGATGTCACGCCAGCTTCCCGTCCACGACCGTTGCCCGGCCCCGCAGGAAGGTGTGGGTGACGCGTCCCGGCAGCTCGCGGCCCTCGTAGGGGGTGTTGCGGCTGCGGGAGGCGAAGCCCGCGGGGTCCACGAGACCACGGTATGCCGGATCGACCAGCGTCAGGTTGGCGGGCTCACCTGCCGAGACGGGGCGTCCGTGGCCCGTGGCCCGTCCGATCTGGGCGGGCTTGACGGACATCCGGTCGGCGACGCCGGCCCAGTCGAGCAGTCCGGTCTCGACCATCGTCTGCTGCACGACCGAGAGCGCGGTCTCCAGGCCGACCATGCCCATGGCGGCCGCGGCCCACTCGCAGTCCTTGTCCTCGTGCGGGTGCGGGGCGTGGTCGGTGGCGACGATGTCGATCGTGCCGTCGGCGAGGGCCTCGCGGAGCGCCATCACGTCACGCTCGGTGCGCAGCGGCGGGTTGACCTTGTAGACCGGGTTGTAGCTGCGGACCATCTCGTCGGTGAGGAGGAGGTGGTGCGGGGTGACCTCGGCGGTGACGTCGATGCCGCGGGACTTGGCCCAGCGGACGATCTCGACCGAGCCGGCGGTGGAGAGGTGGCAGATGTGGACGCGGGAGCCGACGTGCTCGGCGAGCAGGACGTCGCGGGCGATGATCGACTCCTCGGCGACGGCCGGCCAGCCGCCGAGTCCGAGTTCGGCGGAGACGACGCCCTCGTTCATCTGGGCGCCCTCGGTGAGGCGGGGCTCCTGGGCGTGCTGGGCGACGACGCCGCCGAAGGCCTTCACGTACTCCAGGGCGCGGCGCATGATCACGGCGTCGTCGACGCACTTGCCGTCGTCGCTGAAGACGGTGACGCCGGCGGCGGAGTCGTGCATGGCGCCGAGCTCGGCGAGCTTCTTGCCCTCCAGGCCGACGGTGACCGCGCCGATGGGCTGCACGTCGCAGTAGCCGGACTCCTTGCCGAGCCGGTAGACCTGCTCGACGACGCCGGCGGTGTCGGCGACCGGGAAGGTGTTGGCCATGGCGAAGACGGCCGTGTAGCCGCCGGAGGCGGCCGCGCGGGTGCCGGTGAGGACGGTCTCGGAGTCCTCACGGCCGGGCTCGCGCAGGTGGGTGTGGAGGTCGACGAGGCCCGGAAGGAGGATCTGTCCCTCGGCCTCGACGACCGTCGCGCCCTCGGCCGACAGGCCCGTACCGACCGCGGCGATGGTCTCGCCGTCGATCAGGACGTCCTGGGCCTCGCCGCCGAGGACCTTCGCACCGCGGATCAGGATCTTGCTCATGGTTACTTGCTCTCCTCGGTAGCGGAGGGAAGGCGCTCCGCGCCTCCTTCGGGGGTGGCGCTGGGCGACGGGTGGGCGGTGGCGGGCTCGGAGCCGCCGAGCAGCAGGTAGAGAACGGCCATCCGGATGGAGACGCCGTTGGCGACCTGCTCGACGACCGTGCAGCGGTCGGAGTCGGCGACCTCGGCGGTGATCTCCATGCCGCGGACCATGGGGCCGGGGTGCATGACGATGGCGTGCTCGGGCATCTTCGCCATCCGCTCGCCGTCGAGCCCGTACCGCCGCGAGTACTCGCGCTCGGTCGGGAAGAAGGCCGCGTTCATCCGCTCGCGCTGCACACGCAGCATCATCACCGCGTCGGACTTGGGCAGCACGCTGTCGAGGTCGTAGCTGACGGCGCAGGGCCAGGTCTCGACGCCGACCGGGACCAGCGTGGGCGGGGCCACCAGGGTGACCTCGGCGCCGAGGGTGTGGAGCAGGTCGACGTTGGAGCGGGCGACGCGGCTGTGCAGGACGTCGCCCACGAGGGTGATGCGCTTGCCCGCGAGGTCCTGGCCGAGTCCGGCGTCGCGGCCGACGAGGCGGCGGCGCATGGTGAAGGCGTCCAGCAGGGCCTGCGTGGGGTGCTGGTGGGTGCCGTCGCCGGCGTTGATGACGGGGGCGTCGATCCAGCCGGAGGTGGCGAGCCGGTAGGGGGCGCCGGAGGCGCTGTGGCGGATGACGACGGCGTCGACGCCCATGGCCTCCAGGGTCTGGGCGGTGTCCTTGAGGGACTCGCCCTTGGAGACACTGGAGCCCTTGGCCGCGAAGTTGATCACGTCGGCGGAGAGGCGCTTCTCGGCGGCCTCGAAGGAGATCCGGGTGCGGGTGGAGTCCTCGAAGAACAGGTTGCAGATCGTTCGGCCGCGCAGGGTGGGCAGCTTCTTGATCGGCCGGTCGGCCACCCGGGCCATCTCCTCGGCGGTGTCGAGGATGAGGACGGCGTCGTCGCGGGTGAGGTCGGCGGCCGAGATGAGGTGACGCATCATCGGGTTTCGCTCCGTGGTGGCGAGGTGTGAGGGCGTGCGGGCACGCAGGGGTGTGCCCTGGACCCGTCGGGGTGCCGGGTACGGCTAGGAGGAGGGCTTGCTGCCGAGCAGGACGGTGTCGCGACCGTCCTCTTCGGCGAGCTGGACCTTGACCGTCTCCCGCAGCGACGTGGGGAGGTTCTTGCCGACGTAGTCGGCGCGGATCGGGAGTTCGCGGTGGCCCCGGTCGACGAGGACCGCGAGCTGGACGGCGCGGGGGCGGCCGATGTCGCCGAGCGCGTCGAGCGCGGCGCGGATCGTGCGGCCGGAGAAGAGCACGTCGTCGACGAGGACGACCAGGCGCCCGTCGATGCCGTCACCGGGGATCTCGGTGCGGCCGATGGCGCGCGCGGGCTTCAGACGCAGGTCGTCGCGGTACATGGTGATGTCGAGCGAGCCGACCGGGATCGTGCGCCCGGTGATCTCGGCGAGCTTGTCGGCCAGCCGGCGGGCGAGGAAGACGCCGCGCGTCGGGATGCCGAGGAGGACCACGTCGTCCGCGCCCTTGGCGCGCTCGACGATCTCGTGGGCGATGCGGGTCAGTACCCGCGCGATGTCCGGGCCCTCGAGAACGGGCCGTGCGGCATCGGTCTGCTGCTGTGCGTCCATATGAAACGGACCTCCTTCTCCGCCTCACGGGACGGACCTTAAAGGACGTCGGAATTGCGCCACCGACTCTACCAGGGGCGGGTGAGCGCCCAGCTCACCACCCTGCCGCCACTCCGGGCGCCGTCCCCCGGGAGGGGGCGGTATGGACCATTCGGCTTGACGGGAAAGAGTAACGCTGCGTAACCTCACAGTGAGTTACCAGCCAGGCGGCGGAGCCGCACGTTGTCTACAGCGTCCAGCGTCCGGGGAGCTATATGTCCAGCGAATACGCAAAGCAGCTCGGGGCCAAGCTCCGTGCCATCCGCACCCAGCAGGGCCTTTCCCTCCACGGTGTGGAAGAGAAGTCCCAGGGCCGCTGGAAGGCCGTCGTCGTCGGCTCGTACGAGCGCGGTGACCGCGCCGTGACGGTGCAGCGCCTCGCCGAGCTCGCGGACTTCTACGGCGTTCCGGTGCAGGAGCTCCTGCCCGGCACGACCCCGGGCGGGGCCGCCGAGCCGCCGCCGAAGCTCGTTCTCGACCTTGAGCGGCTTGCCCACGTCCCGCAGGAGAAGGCCGGCCCGCTGCAGCGCTACGCGGCGACGATCCAGTCGCAGCGCGGCGACTACAACGGCAAGGTCCTGTCGATCCGCCAGGACGACCTGCGCACGCTCGCCGTGATCTACGACCAGTCGCCCTCGGTGCTGACCGAGCAGCTGATCAGCTGGGGCGTCCTGGACGCGGACGCGCGCCGCGCGGTCGTGCACGAGGACAACTGAGCAGAAACGTTGCCGCCGGGGCGGGGAAGGGCCTGAGGGCCTTCCCCGCCCCCGCCGGTTGTAAGCGGGCCTCGCGGCCGGGCGGGGACCACCGGGGCCCG
>NZ_JBEZNW010000070.1:0-22907 GCF_040653355.1 Streptomyces sp. NPDC047971
GAGTCCCTCCGCGGCCAGGGCGCCCGCGTCATCGTCACCGAGATCGACCCCATCTGCGCCCTCCAGGCGGCGATGGACGGCTACCAGGTCGCGACGCTGGAGGACGTCGTCGAGACGGCCGACATCTTCATCACGACGACCGGCAACAAGGACATCATCATGGCCTCCGACATCGCCAGGATGAAGCACCAGGCCATCGTCGGGAACATCGGCCACTTCGACAACGAGATCGACATGGTGGGGCTGGCCGCGACTCCCGGGATCGTGAAGGACGAGGTCAAGCCGCAGGTCCACACCTGGACGTTCCCCGACGGCAAGGTCGTCATCGTGCTGTCGGAGGGCCGCCTGCTGAACCTGGGCAACGCGACCGGCCACCCGTCCTTCGTGATGTCGAACTCCTTCGCGGACCAGACGCTGGCCCAGATCGAGCTCTTCACCAAGCCGCAGGAGTACCCGACCGACGTCCACGTGCTCCCGAAGCATCTGGACGAGAAGGTCGCCCGCCTCCACCTCGCGGCCCTGGGCGTCCGGCTGACCGAACTGCGCCCGGAGCAGGCGGCGTACATCGGGGTCCCGGTGGAGGGACCGTACAAGCCGGACCACTACCGCTACTGATGGCGTCCGTACGTGATCCATGGCTCCCCGACCGGCTGCTCCGGACGGAACGGGACGCGCTGATGCCGCTGTTGCGGGGCGCTCCGGAGGCGTCGTTCGACCTGCGTACCGCCTGTCCGGGCTGGACGGCCCGGCAGGTGCTCGCGCACTGCGCGGCGGCCCTCGTCAGGATCGTCGAGGGCCGCCTGGAGGAGGGCGTCTTCCTGCCGGAGGCCAACGCGGCCGACGTCGCCGAGCGGGAGCCCTGGCCGCTCGGCCGGATCCTCGACGAACTGGAGCGCGGCCTGACGGAGGCAGGCCCGGTGATCGCGGCGACCGAGGACGGCACGCTGGACGCGGTGGCGCTGGGGGAGTGGGTGCACGCCGGAGACGTACGGGAGGCGTTCGGGGTGCCGGGGGCGTACCGCGGCGCCGGCCTGGAGTTCGCCCTCCCGCTCCTGGCGGTCACGAGCCGCCGCCGGGAGACCCCGGCGCTCGTCGGCGTCCTGCCGGACCGCACGGAGCCCGTCTGCCTCGGCGACACCGTCGCGGGCCGCCCGCCGGCGCGTTTCCACGGCGAGGCGTCCACCCTGATCCGGCTCTACGCGGGCCGCCCGCTGGTCGGCACCCGCTACACCCTGACCGGCGCGACGGAACAGGAACTCCTCGTCTACCGCTGAGCGGCGGCCACCGGTCTTGCCGATACGGCCGGGGCGGCGGGGAACGTGATCACCCGGTAAACCCTTTGCGCGGAGGGCTCCGGGCCGCCACGCTTCAGGCCATGCCAAGCATCGACACCGTGGCGGACCTGTTCTCCGCCGAAGGACGCCTGAAGGCGATCCCGCGCCGGCCCGCCCGCCGTGAGGCGCTCCTCGCCCACCTCGCCGGGTCGCTCTTCGAGCCCGACCGCTCGTACACCGAGCGCGAGGTCAACGAGGCGCTCCTCACCGTCCACGAGGACTTCCCGGCCCTGCGCCGCCATCTCGTCGTCGGCGGCCACCTGGCCCGTACGAAGGACGGCGCGGCCTACCGCCGACAGCAGCAGCCCGGCTCCCCCGGAGGCGCGACGCTCTCCGTCGCGTGACCGCCGCGGTGGTGGCCGGCCTGCTCGCCGGCTACGGAATCGCGATCCCGGTCGGCGCGGTCGGCGCCTACCTCGTGGCGGTCACGGCGCGCACGGGCTGGCGCACGGGCGCCGGAGCGGCCCTCGGCGTGGCCGCGGCCGACGGTCTCTACGCCGTGATCGCCGTCCTCGGCGGCTCGGCCCTCGTGCCGCTCCTCACCCCGGTCATGACGCCGCTGCGCTGGGTCTCCGCGGTGGTCCTGGTGGGTCTCGCGGCCCGCTCGGCGTGGACCGCCGTACGCGCCTACCGGGCACGGAACCTCGCGACGCGCGACGACCTGGGCAGCCCGCTCACACCGCTGCGCGCCTTCGTCACGTTCCTGGGGATCACGATCCTGAACCCCATGACCGTGATCTACTTCGTCGCCCTGATCCTGGCGACGGGCCCCGCGGGTCCCGCCACGTCCCTCGACCGTACGGTCTTCGTGCTGGCCGCCCTGGTTGCCTCCGCCAGCTGGCAGCTCTTCCTCGCCACGGGCGGCGCGCTGCTCGGACGGGGGCTCACCGGCCCCCGGGGGCGGCTCGCGACGGCGCTGGTGTCGAGCGCGCTCATCGCGGGTCTGGCCGTCCACCTCGTGGGCTGAACGGGTCGACATGCCCGTGGCCCGTCCGGCGGCCGGACGGGCCACGGGCTCACCGTCGCCCGGTCACGGCTTCCGCGGGCCGAGCACGCAGAACTCGTTGCCCTCGGGGTCGGCGAGGACGACCCACGACTGCTCGCCCTGGCCGATGTCGACGCGCCGTGCGCCGTGGGCCACCAGACGGGCCACCTCGGCGTCCTGGTCATCGGGCCGGAAATCGAGGTGCAGCCGGCTCTTCGCCTTCTCGTTCTCGGCGACCCGGACGAAGTCCAGCCCCGGCATGCGGTCCGGCTCCGGGCGGATCTCGAACTCGTCGTCCGAGGAGTACACGACGACCCAGCCCAGGGCGTCCGCCCACCACTGCCCCAAGGCCGCCGGATCCACCGAGTGGACGATTACCTGCTCCCATTCCAAGGTCATCGGCAGAGCCTACATGCGCGTTCCTCGCGCAGGACGGGCGGGAACTCGCCTGTTCCGGGGCTCGGTTGGCGGCGAACGCCCGCAAGGCGGACGCTGCGAAGGATGTGCGTCAACGGCCGTATCGGCGAGACCGGGGGGAGGAGCCCAGCGCGGCGACCAGCGCGGTCGCGGTGAACGTGCCGGCGGCCATGACCCCGCAGCGGGAGCGCCAGGACATGACCGACCAGCAGGACTGCGCGGACAGCAGGGAGGCCGCACTCAGCCAGGATCCGACCGAGGCGACGGACCCGGCCGAGCCGACGGATCCGACGGACAGCACCGAGCCGACCGAGCCGATCGACAGACAGGACCCCACCGAGCCGATGGAGAGCACGGAGTCACGCGACCAGAGGGAGAGCGTGGACATACCTCCATCGTAGGTTCGCGACCCGCGCGTCACGACCCGACCGGCGCCGCCTCGCCGGGGTGCCGGTCAGGTGGCGGTGGCCGGTGTGTCCACCCGTCGGTACGTCGGGGTCCACAGCCACGGGTGGAGGCGGGTCCGGCCCACGACGTCACCGCTGTGCGCCGCGGCCACGGCGCCGACGACCGGTGTGGCGAGCACGGTCAGCAGGGTCGGCAGGTAGCCGACGTCGGTGGCGAACGCGACGACCAGCGTCTCCGGCAGGAACAGCGCGCCCCCGACGGCGCCGGCGAGCAGTCCCCGCAGCGGTGCCCGGGCGGTGAGCCACTCGGGCGCCACGGCGAGGGCGGCGCCGGTGGCGGCGCCGAGCAGCACGCCGACGGACAGCGTCCCGCCGACCGCCACGACACCGCGCAGGATGCCCGCGAACGCGTCCCCGCGCATCCCGGTGACGAGCCACGCGAGGGCGTGCGCGAGCCAGATCAGCCCGAAGAACCCCGCGGGTCCCACGGCGATGCGCACTCCGAGCCGAACCCCTCGGCGAACCACCTGCCTGTCGGTCACGTGCCCCCCAGCCCGTCCTTGCGTACCCCTGCGGGTGCGCCCCAGGGCACGATAGACCAACCGGTGGGGCCGATCTCAGTCGATGTGGACGATCTGGAACGCCTCCGCCATGCGGCCCGCCGGCAGCCCGCCCGCCGTCGCGTGTTCGCTCAGCCAGGTCCGCAGCAGCCCCGCCAGGTCGTCGAAGTGGGCCGTCTGGGAGGTGTGGATGCGCAGGGCCTCGACCTTGCGGTCGAAGACGGGGGTGACGTCGACGTACTGATTGGGTGTCGGGCCCGTCATCAGCCACAGCTCGTGGACGATCCACGGCTCCAGTCCCTCCTCCTTGAGGAGGGAGGCGTGCGCGAAGGGGTTGCGGGCCTCGGGGTAGATCGCGCGGAGGCAGGCGTCGCCGACCGCGCGGTGGTCGGGGTGGAGGTCGGCCACCCGCGCCCAGTTGATCTCGGGGGAGGGGATGATCGCCCGCTGCGGGCGCACCTGGCGGATGACCCGGCACAGGTCGCGGCGGAGTTCCACGCTCGGTTCCACGAAGCTGTCGGGGTAGCCGAGGAAGCGGACGTCCGCGACGCCGCTGAGTTTGGCGGAGTGGACCTGTTCGGCGCGGCGCAGGTCGGCCATCGCCTGGCGCGGGAGCTGTTCGTCGTAACCGCCGGCGCCGCCGTCCGTGACGATGCAGTACGTGACGCGGGTGCCGCGTTCGATCCACTGCATGACCGTGCCGCTGACGCAGAACTCGATGTCGTCCGGGTGTGCGGCCACCACGAGCAGGGACGCGGGGGCGGTGCGATCGGTGTGGTCGAAGTCCTCCATGGAGTCAGCCTGTTGGGGTGCCGGGGGCGCCGCAAGGCCGAGCCGTGGCGTGAACTGGACATGGCACTTACGCGCCATTCAAAAACTTGGTAGATTCAAATTATTGGTAGCGACAAGTGAACTGCTTGGAGGGTGACCGGTATGTGCAGGATCTTCGGCTCCTTCGCCGCTGGGGCGGCGGCCCGCCCCGAGCCGGCCGAGCTCTCGGCGGTGTCGGCCCGTCAGCGGCACGGCGGCCCCGACGAGCACCAGGTGCTCAGCGGACCCGGCTGGTCGATGGGGTGCGACCGGCTCGCCGTCACCGACCCCTGCGGTGGACGACAGCCCTACCGCCTGCCGCACCTGCCCGGGATCCTCGCCGTCCTGAACGGCGAGATCTACAACCACGCCGCACTGCGCCGCCGCCTCGCCGCCCGCGGCCACCGCTTCCCCGACCGCTGCGACGGCACCGTGCTGCCCGCGCTGTACGCCGAGCACGGCCCCGCCTTCGCCGACCTCCTCGACGGCATGTTCGCCGTCGCGATCCTCGACCTCAGGCAGGGGAGGACCCAACTCGTCCTCGCCGTCGACGACATGGGCATGAAGCCCCTCCACTGGCACCACGACCCGGCCGACGGCTCCACCCGCTTCGCCTCCGAGATCCCCGCGCTCCTCGCCTTCGAGGGCGTACGGATCGCCCCCCGCGAGGACTCCCTCGACACCGTCCTCGCCACCCGCACGTCGTTCTCCGCCCGCACCGCGCTCGACGGCATCGAGGTGCTCCCGCCCGGCGCCACCGCCGTCGTGCGGCCGGGCCGCCGGCCGCACGTACGGCGCCGCACCCCGCACCCGGCGGCGCCCACGGGCGACACCCAGGACGTGCTGCGCGGCGAGGTGCGGCGGCTCGCCCGGGCCGAGGTGCCCGTCTGCGCCATCACGAGCGGCGGCCTCGACTCCGGGCTCGTCACCGCGCTCGCCGCCGAACACGCCCGCGAGGCCGACGCACCGCCCCTGCACACCTTCCACCTCACCTACCGGGGGAAGTGGCCCGACTCCGAGGCCGCGCACGCCCGTGCGGTCGCCCGCCGCGCCAGGACCGTCCACCACGAGATCGCGCTCGACCCCGACGAGCTCCCCTCGCTGCTCACCCGCGCCGTCCGCCACCTCGGCCAGCCCAACGCCGACCCCATCGCGCTCTCCACGTACGCGCTGTTCCGTGCGGTCCGGGAGGCCGGCTTCACCGTGGCCCTCTCGGGCGACGGAGCGGACGAACTCTTCGGCGGGTACGAGCGGATGCGTGCCGCGCTCGACCCGCCCGGCGGGCCGGCCCGCGCGGACTGGGCGGCGGCGTACGCGGACGCGCTGTCGGCCGCGCCGCGACTGCTGCGCGAGCACCTCTACACCTCGTCCTACCGGGCGTTCATCGCCGACGAGGGCTCCGCGGCCGACCGGATCGAGCAGGAGCTGCGCTCGGCGGAGGCGGCCGGCGCGGACCGGATGGTGGCGATGACGGGGTTCGAGACGCGCTGGCGGCTGCCCGCGTACCACCTTCGGCGCGTGGACCACCTGTCGATGGCGTGGGCGGTCGAGGCGCGGATGCCGTTCTGCCAGCCGCGGGTGGTCGCGCACGCCCGCTCGCTGCCCCCGGCGGCCCTGCGGGGGAAGCGAGCGCTGTACGAGGCCGGGGCCGATCTGCTGCCGCCCTCGGTCCTCGCACGGCCCAAGCAGCCGTTCACGCTGCCGGTCGCGGCCATGCTCGCCCCGGGCGGCCCGCTGCTCGACACGGTCCGCGAGCTGCTCTCCCCGGCCCGCCTGGTGCTGGGCGGCCGGGTCCGAGCCGACCGCGTCCAGAAGCTCCTCGCCCGCCAGCTCGAACGGCCCTCGCGGCACGACGCGTCGGCCCTGTGGGCGCTGGCCGTGCACGAGCTGTGGTCGGACGTGGTGCGGGGCATGAGGATCCCGGTGGGTTGTGCGGCGTGAGGCGGGCGCGGCGGGACCGGCCCGGACCGGGGCGCCGCACCCGGTGGCCGCCGCGGTCGTGCGGACCGGGGCGCCGCACCCGGTCGCCGCCGCCGTCGTGCGGGCCGAGGACGCTCCGGGGCCCACCCTCGTCGTGGAGCTCGCGCAACTGCCGTCCGGCGCAATGGCGTCGGGCGCCGAGCTGGACGCGCTGCGCCGCGCGCTCGGCCGGACACCGTACGCCCGCGTGAACAAGATCGCGCTGTACGGGGCCGCCGCCCGCCCCGGCCGCGATCTCGACTACCGCTTCGTCCAGGCCCTCCCCGACGGCGGCTTCGACTTCCGCACCGGCTGCGGCCACTCCCTGCTCGCCTGTGTGGTGGCGGCCGCCCGCCCGGGGCCCGTCACCGTCCACGCCGTCACGACCGGCGACGACGTCCGATGCGCGCCGGAGGAGGACGGCACCGGCCACACCCTCCGCTTCCTCCGCCCACCCGACGCCCCGGGGACCCTCCCCACCGGCAGGCCCGTCGACGTGCTCGGAGGGCTGCCCGTCTCCCTCGTCCGGTACGGCAATCCGTACGTCTTCGTCGACGCCGCACACCTCGGTGTCCCCGACGCCGAGCAGCTGTTCCGGGCCGGGGACGACACCCTTCGGCGGCTGCTCGCGCTGCGCCGCCACGCGGCCCGGACGCTCGGCCTCGCACCGCGCTCCGCCCTGCCCAAGATCGCCGCCTTCACGGTCGGCCCCGGCGGGCTCGCCGTCCGCGCCCTCACCGTCGGCGGCTGGCACCCCCGGCTCGCGCTCACCGGCGCCGCCGCGCTCGCCGCCGCGGCCGTGCTCCCCGGCACCGTCGTACCGGCCCTGGACGGACCCGCGCGCACACCCGGCGGGACCGTCGCCGTCTCCGCCGACCGTCACGGGGTCGCCGTCCACCACAAGCGCGCGACCGTGCTCGCCCGGCCGCGACTGCCGTGGCGTATCCACGCAACGGCGTGAACGCGCACCCCATTCACGACGCTCCGGCCCCGATTCCTCTGCCACGCTGAATTCGACCGGCAACCGGTATCCCTGGGGAGAGCGGACGAGATGAAATTCGAGAACCTGCGTGTCGTCGTGACCGGAGCGTCCCGCTATTTCGGCCGCGCGCTCGCCGTCGGATTCGCGCATCTCGGCGCCGAGGTCTATGTCTCGGCCCGCACCGTCGAGGCCGCCGAGCGGACCCGTACCGAGGTGATGGGTTCCGCCCGCGACCGTATCCACGCCTTCGGCTGCGACCTCAGCAGGCCCGCAGAGATCCGAGAGTTCGCGGCGCGGGTCGGCGAACGCACGGACCGGGTCGACCTGTTGGTGAACAACGGCGCCCGCTGGCTCGACGGCATGGACCTGGAGGCGGCCAGCGACGACCAGATCGTGGAGACGATCGAGTCGACCGCCGGCGGCACCGTCCTGATGGTCAAGCACTTCCTGCCGCTGCTGCGCGGCTCGTCGCGGCCCGACATCGTCAACATGGTGGCCGTGCGCGACGCCGAGGGCGCCTCCGCCGCCGCGGCCCATGCGGCCTTCTGGGCGGCGAAAAGCGCGCAGGCGGGTTTCGCCGACATTCTCTCGCGCCGTCTCCGCCCTTCCGGCGTCCGGGTCTTCTCGCTCTTCCCGCCCGATTTCTCCACGTCCGATCCGCGGTTCGCGGAATGGGACGGATCGAATCCGGACGGAATGGCGCCGGACGAGAAGCTGACCACCCAGGCCCTCTTCGAATGCATCGTCTATGCCGTCGAACAGCCCCGGGACTGCTTCATCCGCTCCTTCCATTTCGAACCCCGCTGAAGGCGAACACACCGCCGAGGCCCCGAGCACCTCGCTGAGGCTCACCGCACCACAGCGTCAAGGAGGTCCCATGAGTACCCCTGTCTGGATCACCGCGACCCCTCCGGCCACCCATGGCGAACTGCACATCGGCCATCTCGCGGGACCGTACGTCGCGGCCGACGTCCTCTCCCGCTACCTGCGTGCCGAGGGCGAGCCCGTACGGTTCACCACCGGCACCGCCGACCACGCCAGCTCCGTCGAGGTCCGGGCCCTGCGCCACCACCGCAAGCCCGAGGAGGTCGCCGAGGGCTACCGCGCGGCGATCACCGCCGACTGGCTGCGCTCGGGAGTGGAGTTCGACCACATCGTGCGACCGCGTCGCGACCGCGGCTACGGCCGCTGGGTGCAGGACCTCTTCGGCCGCCTGTACGCGCAGGGCGTCATCGCGCCCCGCACCCGCCTCCTGCCGTACTGCGAGCCGTGCGAGCGCTGGCTGTACGGCGCGCACGTCACCGGCACCTGCCCGCACTGCGGCGCGGTCAGCGACGGCGGCATGTGCCACGAGTGCGCCAGGCCCAACGACGGCGGCGACCTGATCGCGCCCCGCTGCTCGCTCTGCGACACCGCAGCGCTGTCCCGCCGGTGCCGCCGTCTCTACATCCCCCTCGAACCCTTCCGCGAGACCCTCGCCGACTACTGGGCCTCCGCCGGCCTGCCGCCCCGGCTGGCCGCGCTGTGCGAGTCGCTGGTGGAGGACGGGCTGCCGGACATCGCCGTCGGACACCCGGCCGAGTGGGGGCTCCAGGTCCCCGTCGAGGGCTTTCCCGACCACCGCGTCGACGGCTGCTTCGAGGCCGCCGCGATGCACCTCTTCGGCTACGACACGAAGGGGCCGCTGCCGAGCCGCGCCATCCACTTCTGCGGCTTCGGCCACGCCTTCTGCCACGCCGTGCTGCTGCCGGTGATGCTGCTCGCCCAGGACATCAAGCTGCCGCAGGACTTCTGCGTCAACGAGTCGTACGTGATCGAGGAGGGGGTCCAGGAGGGCAACGTCTGGGCGCTCGACCTGCTCACCGAGTTCGGCTCCGACACCCTGCGCCGCCACGTCCTGCAGGCCCGCCCGCTGGGGCGCCGCACGGTCTTCCACCGGGACCGGCTCACCGCGGCACGTCGCGAGCTGGACGAGAACTGGAACAGCTGGCTCGCGCGGCTCTTCGCCTCCGTACGCGAGGAGTGCGGCGGGCTCGCCCCGGAGGCGCTGCCCGGCGGCACCGGCTGGGAGGTCCTGGACCGTCGGCTGGACCGGGCCGTGAGCGACCTGCGGGAGGCGTACGGCCCCGACGCCTTCGACCCGCGGCGGGCGGTCGCCGTCCTCGACGAGGTGGTCCGGCTGGTGGCCGACTTCGGTCATGTCAACGCCCACGAGCGCTGCCGGCCCACCACGGCCTGCCGTCATCTGCCCGCATTGACCACCCAGTTGGCCGTCGCCTCGGCGCTGTCCGCCTGGGCGCGGCCGGTGATGCCGGAGGGCGCCGACCGGCTGGCCGCCGCGCTGAGGGTCGAGCCCGGCCGGCCCATCGACGCCTCCGCCCTGACCGGGCCCCTGCCGGGGACCCGGCTCGCCCCGCCGTCCGGCCCCGTCTTCGGCTTCTGACCCCGTTCCACCGAGCCGCACCGCCGCTACCCCCGTACCGTCCCTCCCTGATCCACCCCCACCGCCGCGTGGTCGTGCGCGACGCAACGCAGGGACACGTGGCCCGCCCTCACAGGAGCCCCACGTGTCTCTGCGCGTCGCCATGCTCAGCGTCCACACCTCCCCGCTCCACCAGCCAGGAACCGGGGACGCCGGCGGGATGAACGTCTACATGGTCGAGCTCTCCCGAGCCCTGGCCGAACAGGGCGCCGAGGTCGACCTGTTCACCCGCTGCCGGGGCGAGGACCGGCCCGCGTCCGTCGACCTGGCACCGGGCGTGCGGGTCCGGCACCTCCATGCGGGCCCCTGCCGGCCGATCCCCAAGGAGGCGCTGCCCGTCCTGGTCGTGCCGTTCTCCCTGGCCCTGCTCAAGGAGGACCGGCGCTACGACCTGGTCCACTCCCACTACTGGCTCTCCGGGCAGGCCGGCCGCATCGCCTCCGCGGGCTGGCGGACACCGCTGGTCCACACCGCGCACACGCTCGCCCGGGTGAAGAACGCGGCCTTGGCCGAGGGGGACACCCCCGAGCCCGAGCTGCGGATCCGCGGCGAACACCAGGTGGTCGGCTCGGCCGACCGGCTGATAGCCAACACCGCCGACGAGGCGGAGGCGCTGCGCGCGCTGTACGGGGCTTCGGCGCGCCGCACCGAGGTGGTGCGGCCGGGTGTGGATCTGCGGACGTTCCGGCCGGGCGCGGGGCGGGCGGCCGCCAGGGCCCGGCTGGGGCTGCCGGCCGATGCCTTCATCCCCTTGTACGCGGGACGCATCCAGCCGCTCAAGGGTCCCGACGTGCTCGTACGGGCGGTGGCGGAGCTGTTGCTGATGGCGCCGGACCTGCGCCGCCGGCTGCTCGTCCCGGTCGTCGGCGGGCATTCCGGGGCGGGCGGACAGGGCGCGTGGTGGCAGCTCGCGCGGGAGTTGGGGGTCGCCGATGTGCTGCGCCCCTGCCCTCCCGTGGCGCAGTCCGGCCTCGCGGACTGGTACCGGGCGGCGGACGTCCTCGTGGTGCCCTCGCGCAGCGAGTCCTTCGGCCTGGTGGCCCTGGAGGCGCAGGCATGTGGGACGCCGGTGCTCGCGGCGGCGGTGGGCGGGCTGCCGACGGCGGTGTGGGACGGGGTGACGGGGCTGCTGGTCCGGGGGCACGACCCGGTGGAGTACGCCCGTCGGCTGCTGTGGCTGGCGACGCGTCCGAAGGTACGGGCGGCGATGGGGGAGGCCGCGGTCCGTCATGCCCGGGGGATGAGCTGGCGTGGATCCGCCGCCCGGACGATCGAGGTGTACGAGGGGGCGTTGAGTGGGGCAGGGGCGGCGGCACGCCCCTGCCTCGGCGGCCCCTCTCTCCTGGAGGAACGAGAAGGCCGCAAGGTCAGCCTAGCATCTCTTTTGGTCTGACCAAAGATATGCAGCACTCCGGATCGGTCAATTCCGTTGTGGGGCAAGTGGATTGGCGTAATGACGCATCCACGCCATGGCAGATCCACGCATGGAGAAACTCTGGATCCGTTTCCCGGGGCGGGCCAATATGGAGATGTCTTCAGGGAGCGCCCGGCGGCACGGGCCCCCGAAGTCGGAAATTCCCAAGCCCACTCCTGGAGGAATCATGTCCGCTGCGCGTATCCCGGCCGTCCGCACGCTCGTCCGCCAGTTCGCCATCGCCATGGTGGCGTGTACGGCCGTCGCGGGAGGCGCCGCGCTGGCCGCCGCCCCGGATGCCGCCCCGGCGGCGACCTCGCAGCAGGCGGGCGCGGAGAACGACTGGCCGAAGGCGCCGACCCCGTCCCCGGTCGTTCCCACCAACTGACCCGAGATCGAGCTGAATTCAGCTGGGGAGTCAGCGGTAATCAGCTGGAATCGGGAAAGCCCCGTGATCGCCGTAAGGCGATCACGGGGCTTCTTCGTTCCCGTCCGTCGGCGGGACTCCGATTCAGTCGAGCCAGCCGAGGCGAACCGCGCGGACACCGGCCTCGAATCTGCTCGACGCGCCCAATTCCTGCATGAGTTCGGAGAGCATTCGGCTCACCGTGCGCAGCGACACCCCGAGGTTCCGCGCGATCTTCTCGTCCTTCATTCCCGAGGCGAGCATCTGGAGCGCGGCCCGCTGCTGCTCCGACAGTCCGTCGCCGCCCCGCTCCGGCGCCGCGTCGTCGCCGTACGGGGTCGCGGTGTGCCAGCAGTGTTCGTACAGCCCGAGATAGGACCGGACCAGCACGGAGCCGCGCGCCAGGATGGCACCCTCGCGGGGCTCCTCCGGACGGATCGGCACCAGGGCGAACTGCTGGTCGGCGATGATCATGTTCATGGGGATGACGGGCGCGAGCCGGATCTCCACGCCCAGCGCCACGCGCCGGCCCAGCAGCTCCGCGAGCTCGGGCCGCGCCGCGTCCTGGCTGCGGTAGATGGCGCGGACGCGCACGCCGTTGCCGATCTGGCGCCGGTCCCGGTCCAGCATCCGCTCGGGGATCTGCCGGTTGGGTCCGCCGGGGTGCATCGAGGCCGAACTCTCCTGCATCACATCGGTGATGTCCTCAAGGGCCTGCTGGATCCTGCGGTAGTCGGTGATGGCCTCGACGGCGATCTCGGAACGGGTCAGCGCTCCGGCGCGGAGGAAGGTTTCCGCCAGCGTCTCCAGGGTGGAGTAGGCCCGGTCGGCCTCGGCCAGATGGTCCCGCAGCCGCTCGCGCTCCCGCTCCAGCAGGCGCAGCAGGGCGATCTCGGGATCGACGGTGGCCACCGTGTCCGTGTCCGGTTTCCAGCGGGCGTCCCGGACGTCGGCGATCGTGGCGTGGGTCTCGGTGGTCGGCACGATCAGGCCGAGCGAGGTCAGTTCGACCCGACATCGCTCGTACTCCTCCGGCGCCATCCGCAGCTCCGCGCATGCCTCCCGGAAGCTCGACACGCCGCGCCTGCGCAGTTCCTGATAGAGAGTCAAAAGCGCCTCGGCGGCCAGTCCTTCTCTGCCGTCGTCCGTCGTGGCCATGGCGCTGTGACCCCCCTCGTCGATCCCCGTCTCCCCGTCCCACCCTGTCACAGGGGGCGGCCGATGTCCCCGTACGATCTTGGCCACGTCACACGGCCCGGCCCGCGCCTCACAGGGGCCGGTCGCGTACCTCGCCGTCCAGGAGCCCGAGCCTGGCGGCCTTCACACCGGCCTCGAACCGGCTCGCCGCGCCCAGCTCCTGCATGACCTCGGAGAGCAGTCGGCTGACCGTGCGCAGGGAGACCCCGAGGTTCTTGGCGATCTGCTCGTCCTTGATGCCGGAGGCCAGCATCCGCAGCGCGACCCGCTGCTGCTCGGAGAGGCCGTCGCCGCCGTGCTCGGGCTTCTCCTCGTCGCCGTACCGGGTGGCGGCGTGCCAGCAGTACTCGTACAGCGCGAGATAAGAACGGACCAGGCCGGGTCCGCGCGCGAGGATCGCGGCGGACCCCGGGTCGTGCGCGTCGGTGGGAAGCAGCGCGAAGTTCTCGTCGGCGAGCACCATGTTCATCGGTACGACGGGGGAGAACCGGACCTCCACGCCGAGGGCGGCGCGCTCCTGGAGATGCTGCGCCATGTCCGGTACGGAGCTGATCCGGCGGCTGTACACGACGCGGACGCGCACCCCGCGTGCCGTCCAGCGCCGGTCGCGGTCCAGTTCGGCGGCCATGTCCTCGCGCCGTACCGATCCGGTGTGCAGGGAGTGCACCGAGGTCCGTACGGATTCGCCGAGGCCGGCCAACTCCCGCCGGACGCGGTGGGGGTCGGAGACGATCTCGACCTCGACCTCGGAGCGGGGGGCGGAGCCGGCCCCGAGGAAGGGGCCCGCCAGGGTCTCCAGGGTGGTCTGCGCGCGGCTGGTCTCGGCGAGGCGGTTCTCCAGGCGGTCGCGCTCGCACTGCAGGAGGCGGACCAGGGCCACGTCGGGGTCGATGACCGAGCGCGTCGTGCCGGCTTCGATCAGGCCGAGGGTGGCGAGGTCGCCGCTGCATCGCCGCCGGTCCTCCGCGGAGAGGGCGAGGGCGTCGGCGACCTCGTCGAACGAGCGGGAGGGCTGGGCACGGAGTTCGAGGTAGACCGCGAGGGCCTGATCGCTTCCCGTACGTGTCCCGGTGGCGTATTTCGACACGGCGCAGCAGACTCCCCTCGGATCCGTGTGGATCCCGTTGAATCGCCCCGCTAGACCCTGCCACAGATTCGAACGCGACGCACGGTGTTCAAGCGGTCTCGGCCCGCGGTCCCGTACCGGACGCGTCTCGGACCGGTACGGCCGTTCCCGACCGCGGTTCGGTACCGAGGTTCGGTGTCGACGTCTCGGTCCCTGTCCGGGGTCTCAGGAGGCGCCGGGCTCCGCGCAGTCGGGGCACAGTCCCTTGAAGACGATCTCGGCGTCGGTGGTCCGCCAGTCGGGCAGGCTGCCGCGGGGCGGGGCGGGAGCCTTGGCGTCGACGTTCTCCACCCGGCCGCAGCGGACGCACAGCGCATGCTGGTGCGGCGGCCCGGAGATCTCGAAGACGGCCGGCATCCCCGGCCGGTCGAACTTGCTGACCAGGCCCGTCTCCTGGAAGTGCCGGAGCATCTCGTACACCGCCTGGCTGGTGAGCGTCCCCAGACGCTCGCGGGCGGTCGCGGTGATCGCCTCCACGTCGAGGTGGCCGGCCGAGGCCAGCACCGTGAGCACCTCCAGGCGGGGGCCCGTGACCCGCAGCCCGACATCGCGCAGGCGCTGGATCACCGCCTCGCGGCCCGTCAGCTCATCCACGACTGCCATCTTCTCCGCCTGGTCGGATCAAACTTTTGCAGGCATCGTACCTCTTGGTGTTCCTCGATGTCAGTCGTCCGTACGACAGACGAGCAGCACGCTCTCGGTGCGTTCGTCGATCCGATGGCGCCGTCTGCCCGCGATGTGCAGGCCCGCGGAGTGCAGTTCGGCCGCGAGGTGCTCCGGGTCGACGATCCACTTGTCGGTGGTCAGGACGGCGCGCTCGGTGGAGAGCTTGCCGGTCCTGGAGGCGTAGTAGGTGATCCGCTCGCTCATCTCCGCGATGTCGAAGACCTGCCGGGCGACCACCCACTCGTCGATCCCGTCGAAACGCGGGACCTGGAAGGCCCAGGTCCGCCGCGGTTCGGCGACGAGCCCGGGGAGCAGATGGGCGGTGTAGTCCAGGGCGAGGGCGCCGCCGGTGTCCAGGTGCGAGGCGATCTCGCGCAGCAGACCGGGGCGGGCCTTCGGGGGGACGGCGGACACCATGGCGCCGGCGAGGAGGGCGAGCCGGTAACTGCCGCGCAGCCGCAGCTCGGTGAGATCGGCGTGGGTCGTCACGATCAGGTCGGCGACCTGCGGGCCGATGCGACGGGCCCAGGCCCGGAGCCGCTCCAGGGCGTCGGCGTCCCGGTCGACCGCCTCGACGGCGAAGCCGTGCCGGGCGAACGGGACGGAGAGCCGCCCGGCGCCGGAGCCGAGGTCCAGCACGGGGCCGCGACCTCCGGTGGCGCGGGCGAGGCCGAGGTAGCGGACGATGTCCGCGCTGTGCGGGCCGAGCAGGGCGTCGTACAGCCAGACGGAGTCGGCGTCGCCCTCGGCGACGGACTCCAGACCGGGGAGGGGGTCGGTGGTCAGGTCGTACCGGGACGGCAGGACCGGCGCGAGCGCGGCGCCGCTCTGTTTCTGCATCGCTCCTCCAGGTGCTCGCTCGGTCCGTGCCGTCCGGACGAGGAACCCGTGCCGCCGGGTCCGCGTCGCTGTGACCATCCTGGAGCGGGGCCGGCCCGGGGGGCCAGCGGATCGGGCGGCGTGAACACGCGATGGCGTTGATCTGCCAGGGGTGCCGGAGGGAGGGCTCCGGCGGGCGTCAGACCTCGCGGGCGAGGCGCGTGGGGGTGAGCGGGGTGAAGCCGCGCGTCTCGTAGAAGGGGAGCGACGGGTCGCCCTCGGTCGGGAGGCTCACACGCTGTTCGCCGGCCCCGAACCCCTTCATGCGGTCCGTGGCCGCCGCGAGGAGCGCCGAGCCGACGCCCCGCCGGCGCGAAGCCTCGGCGACGGCCAGTGCGTACAGCTCGCCCTCGCCCGGGACCGGGACTCCGCCGGCGGCCGCGCCGACGACCGCGCCGTCCGTGTCGGTGGCCACCAGCCAGCCGAGCCAGCCCGGCGCGCCGCCGGGAATTTCAATTTCCGCGCGGATACGGGGAAGTGCGCATTGCGTGGAGATCAGTCGACGCACGGGGATTTCGCCGAGGATTCCGTCGTAACTGCCCCGAATGGCGTCCGCCAGCAGCCTGGATATCGTCGCCGCGTCGGCGGCAGCCGCCGTCCGCACGTCAGCCAGCTGCATTGGTCCGTACCCTTCGACGTGCCGAGCCCGAGCGTCAACGTACCCACAATAGCCGGGAATTCAGTCCCATGTGACCGATGTGAAATCTACGAATTCACTTAGTAAAAGGGGCTGAATCGAGTCGATTAGTTGGGGAAGGAACAACAGGCGATGATCAGCGGCGCGACCGCGAGACCCGCCGCGACGACCGTCGACAGCCCTCGCAGCACGGGGTGTCCCGCGCTGTGCGGAGCGAGGATGCGGCGCATCCGCACCGCCGCCGACGGCCCGCCCGCCGCGAACGCCTCGCGGGGCGCCTGCCCCGAGGCGAGGGTGTACAGCGCGGTGGCCAGCGCGTCGCGCGTGCAGCGGCGCAGGGCCCGGTCGTCCGCCGCCATTTCGAGCAGCAGCGGCACGGCGCTCCCGCCGTGCCGTGCGAGCGGAAGCCGCGGGAACACCGCCGCGAACGCCTCGGCCGCGGCGACGAGGAGATGGTGGCGGCCGGCGATGTGGGCCCGCTCGTGCGCGAGCGCCGCCGCCAGCTGGGCCTCGGTGAGCGTGTCCACGGCCCCCGAGGAGACGACGACGCGGCGCGAGCTGCCGGGCAGGCAGTAGACGGCCGGTCGCGCGTGGTCGAGCACGGTGACCCGCAGCGCCGGGTCGTACCGTCCGACGAGCCGCAGCATCCCGGCGTGCCGCAGCCGGGCCCGGCGGGCCCGCAGCAGCTCCCGCGCGTATCCGGCGACGGGCATCGCGAGTACGGCGAAACCCAGGGCCAGGGCGAGCCGTTCGCGGCCGGAGAGGGTGAGGAGCCGTTCCGGGGCGGGGATCCGGAGCCCGAGGTAGACGTCGCTCAGCCGGTGACTGCTGTCCGCGGGCAGCGTGAGATGGGTGGCGAGGAGCGCGGCCGACGCGGCGAACACCGCGCCGCTCACCGCCCAGACCGCCAGGGCGAGCCGGGGCACCTGTTGGGCCCAGCGGGCCCGCACCAGCAGCCAGGGGATCAGCAGCCCGGACGAGAGGGCCAGGCCGAGCGGCGGCAGGAGGTGGTGGTTCACCCGAGCTCGCCGTCCTGGGCGCGCCGGGCGGAGCGGAGCGCCGCGTCCAGGGCCGCCATGTCCTCGTCGGAGATGGTCTCCACGAAGCGCAGCAGCGCGGCGGGCCGGTCCGCGCTGTCGCCGAGGGCGTCCTGCATCAGGGCCGCCGTGTACTCCTCGCGGCCGCGGACCGGTTCGTACAGCCAGGCTCTGCCCGCCTTCTCGCGGCGGAGCCAGCCCTTGCGGTGGAGGATGTCCGCCACCGTCATGACCGTCGTGTAGGCGACCCGGCGCCCCAGGTTTATGTCGTCGACGATCTCGCGGACCGTGGCGGGCCGTTGCCATGCCCACAGCCGGTCCATGATCTCGGCCTCCAGCTCTCCCAGCCGGCGCACGCGCATCCCCTCCCCCTACGGGCGGCCCATCGTACGGGCCGCTCAACCCGCGAAGATATACCCCCTAGGGGTACGATGGCGGGATGTCGACCCTCATGAGGAACCGCCCCTGCGCGAAGGTCTGCGGCCCTGGTCTGCCCGGTTCGGTGGAGCTGACGCTCCTCCGGCAGGTGCTCGGGCTCTGTCTTCGCCTGAGCGTCAGCCTGTCCGCCGACTGCCCTTCGCACAAGGGCGGTTGATCCGTTTCCCCGTCGGGGGAGCTAGGTCCTGATCAGCCGGGCGATCGCCTTGGACGCCTCGCCCACCTTCACCTTCGCCTGGTCCCCGCCCTGGGCGATCGCCTCGGTGACACAGCAGCTGAGGTGCTCGTCCAGGAGGGCCACGGCGCAGGACTGGAGGGCCGCGTTGACGGCGGAGACCTGGGTCAGCACGTCGATGCAGTAGATGTCCTCGTCCACCATCCGTTGCACGCCCCGGACCTGGCCCTCGATGCGCCGCAGGCGCCTGATGATGTCTTCCTTGTGCTCTCCGTAACCGGCCACGGCGGTCTCCTTGAGTCAGGTCACTTGTCGGCGGCCTGGAACCCGCGCAGGCGCAGGCTGTTGCCGACCACGAAGACCGAGGAGAAGGCCATCGCGGCCCCCGCGATCATCGGGTTGAGCAGGCCCGCCGCGGCGAGCGGCAGCGCGGCCACGTTGTAGGCGAAGGCCCAGAAGAGGTTCGAGCGGATCGTGCCGAGCGTCTTGCGGGAGAGCCGGATCGCGTCGGCCGCGGCCCGCAGGTCCCCCCGTACGAGGGTCAGGTCGCCGGCCTCGATGGCGGCGTCCGTGCCGGTGCCCATCGCCAGACCCAGGTCGGCCTGGGCGAGCGCGGCCGCGTCGTTGACGCCGTCGCCGACCATGGCGACCGAACGGCCTTCGGCCTGCAGCTTCTTGACCACGTCGACCTTGTCCTGCGGCATGACCTCGGCGATGACCTCGTCGATGCCGACCTCGGCGGCGACGGCCTCGGCGACGGCCTTGTTGTCGCCGGTGAGGAGGATCGGCGTGAGGCCGAGCCCGCGCAGCCGGCGGATCGCCTCGGGGCTGGTCTCCTTGACGGCGTCGGCGACCTCCAGGACCGCGCGCGCCCTGCCGTCCCAGGCGACCGCGATAGCCGTCCGGCCGGCCCGTTCCGCCGCGTCCTTGGCGGACTTGAGGGGCTCCGTGAGCGACATCGCCCACTCTTCGAGCAGCTTCTCGCGGCCGACGAGGACGGCGTGGCCGTCGACGACGCCCTGGACGCCCAGGCCGGGGACGTTGGCGAAGTCCTCCGGGGTGGGAAGCGCGCCGATCTTGGCGGCGGCGCCGGTGGCGACGGCCTGGGCGATGGGGTGCTCGGAGGAGTGCTCCAGGGCGCCCGCGAGCCGCAGCACGTCGGTCTCGTCGACGCCTTCGGCGGTGTGGACCTTGAGGAGGGTCATCCGGCCGGTGGTGACGGTGCCGGTCTTGTCCAGGACGATCGTGTCGACCTTGCGGGTCGTCTCCAGGACCTCGGGCCCCTTGATGAGGATGCCGAGCTGGGCGCCGCGGCCGGTGCCGACCATGAGCGCGGTCGGGGTGGCGAGGCCCAGGGCGCAGGGGCAGGCGATGATCAGGACGGCCACGGCGGCGGTGAACGCGGCCGTCAGCCCCGCGCCGGTGCCGAGCCAGAAGCCGAGCGTGCCGAGCGCGAGCGCGATCACGACGGGGACGAAGACGGCCGAGATCCGGTCGGCGAGGCGCTGGGCGGCGGCCTTGCCGTTCTGGGCGTCCTCGACGAGCTTGGCCATCCTGGCGAGTTGGGTGTCGGCGCCGACCCGGGTGGCCTCGACCACGAGCCGGCCGCCGGCGTTCAGGGTGGCTCCGGTGACGGAGTCGCCGACGGAGACCTCGACGGGGACGGACTCGCCGGTGAGCATGGAGGCGTCGACGGCGGAGGAGCCCTCGACGACGGTGCCGTCGGTGGCGATCTTCTCGCCGGGACGGACCAGGAAGCGGTCCCCGACCTGGAGTTCGGCCGTCGGGACGGTGACCTCGCGGCCTCCGCGCAGGACGGTGACCTCCTTGGCGCCCAGCTCCATCAGTGCCTTGAGCGCCGCGCCCGCCTTGCGCTTGGAGCGGGCCTCGAAGTAGCGCCCGGCCAGGATGAAGGCGGTGACGCCGGCCGCGGCCTCCAGATAGATGTTCCCGGCGCCGTCGGTGCGGGCGATCGTGAACTCGAAGGGGTGGGTCATGCCCGGCGTCCCGGCGGTGCCGAAGAACAGCGCCCACAGGGACCAGAGGAACGCGGCGATCGTGCCGACCGAGATCAGGGTGTCCATCGTGGCGGCGCCGTGCCGGGCGTTGGTCCAGGCGGCCTTGTGGAAGGGCCAGGCGGCGTAGACGACGACCGGCGCGGCGAGGGTGAGGCTGAGCCACTGCCAGTACTCGATCTGCAGCGCCGGGACCATCGCCATCGCGATGACGGGGACGGCGAGCGCGACGGCGGTGATCAGCCGCTGCTTGAGCGGTCGCAGCTCCTCGTCGGCCCTCTCCTCGTCGGTCGGCCCGCCCTCGCCGCCGGACTCCGCCCTGAGAGGCGTGGGTTCCTCGGCGGTGTAGCCGGTGGCCTCGACGGTCGCGATCAGATCGGCGACGGAGATGTCGGCTGCCGCGTCGAAGGTGACCTTCGCCTTCTCGGTGGCGTAGTTGACGGTGGCCTCGACCCCGTCCATGCGGTTGAGCTTCTTCTCGATTCGGGCCGCGCACGAGGCGCAGGTCATGCCGCCGATGGCGAGCTCGACCTGGGCGGCGCCCGACGTGGTCGTGGTCATGGATGGCTCCTTCTTGAGGGCTCGTGGCGGCCGGCCGTGTTCGGTGGGGCTCGGGGGCCGGGGCCCATGGACGGACGGGCCCCGGCGGCCGGGGTGGGGCTGCGGCGCGTCAGCCGCGGCCGGTGAGCTCGTAGCCGGCGTCGTCGACGGCGGCGGCGATCGCGGCGTCGTCGGGCGCGCCGCCGGTGGTCACGGTCACCAGGCCGCCGGCGACGTCGACGTCCACGGAGATGACACCGGCGAGCGCGGAGACGGACTCGGTGATCGCGGTCTTGCAGTGTCCGCAGGTCATGCCCGACACGGCGTAGACGGTGGCGGTGCTGTCGGCGACGGCGGTCGTGGCCTCGCCGGCGCCGGTCGAGCAGCTGCCGTCAGGAGTACAGCAGGAACCCATGTCTTCCTCCTTGCTGGGGTCAGATACCCTCGGGGGGTATCTGCTTCTGGTTCCATGTATACCCCCCACCCGTATTCGACGCAACCATCTCCCTCGGCTTGACTTGATACCCCCCAGGGGTATCGTGAGGTGCATCGAACGGTTACTCACGTACGGGAGAGCTGCCATGAACACCGGAGTGAAGATCACCGCCTTCGCCGCCGCGCTCGCCGCGACCTTCGGGACCGCGTACGGGGTCGGTGCGGGCGTCGGCCCCGTGGGCGAGCCGGCGAAGGCCGCGCACGGGGAGCACGCGGCCGCCGCGGATCCGGGCGGCGCGAAGGCGGACGGCGGGGACGGACACGCCGGTCACGAGGAGGGCGCCGCGAGCGCGCCCGCCGCCGGCGGCCTCCAGGTCTCCGAGGGCGGCTACACCCTGGTGATGGAGACGCCCAGGCCGGAGCGGGGCACGAGCGTGCTCACCTTCTCCATCAAGGACGCGAAGGGCGGGAAGGTCACCGCGTACACCACCGAGCACGGCAAGGAGCTGCACTTCATCGTGGCCTCGCGGGACCTCACGGTCTACCGCCATCTCCACCCGGTGCGCGCGGCCGACGGCACCTGGTCGACGCCGGTCGACCTGCCGGCCGCGGGCGGCTACAAGGCCTTCGCCGACTTCAAGCCCGCCGGGAAGAACGCCAAGGGCGTGACCCTGGGCGTGGACCTGTCCGTGCCCGGCGCGTACGCGCCCCGGCCGCTGCCCGCCGCCGAGCGGACGGCCACCGTCGACGGGTATCAGGTCACGCTGGGCGGCACCCTCGTCCCGGGCAGGGCGGGTGAGCTGAAGCTCACCGTCACCAGGAACGGCAAGCCGGTCGACGACCTGGAGCCGTACCTCGGGGCGTACGGCCATCTCGTCGCCCTGCGCGACGGAGACCTCGCCTACCTGCACGTCCACCCCAACGAGGGCGGGCCCGGTCCGGACGTCTCCTTCACGGCCACGGCACCGAGCGCGGGGACGTACCGCCTGTTCCTGGACTTCCAGCACGAGGGGAAGGTGCGGACGGCGGCCTTCACGGTGCACGCGGGGCAGGCGACGGCGGTGGCGGATGAGTCCTCGCACGATGCGGGAGACCACACGCACGGCTAGGCTGGTCATTGGACTAGACCTGTAGCCGTCATTCATGGAGGAATGGGCTCGATGAGCAACCGTGCAGTGCTTGAGGTGATCGCCCTCGACGCGGAGGACGCGGTCGCCGCCCAGGCCGGCGGGGCGGACCGCCTCGAACTGGTCACCGACATGGCGGCGGACGGGCTGACCCCGTCACGCACCGCCTTCGAGGCGATCCGTGCCGCCGTGGACATCCCCCTGCGCGTGATGCTCAGACTCGCCGACGGCTTCGCGGCCGGTGACGTCGAGGCGCTGGTGTCCCGTGCCGCCGACCTCCGGGAGGCCGGCGCGGACCAGTTCGTGCTCGGCTTCCTGACGGCGGAGGGCGATCCCGATCTGGTGGCGGTCGAGCGTCTGATCGCCGTCCTGGACGGCTGCCGCTGGACCTTCCACCGGGCCATCGACCGCGCCGCGCACCGCGACACCCTGCGCAAGCAGCTCGCGGACCTGCCGGGGCTCGACACCTTCCTCACGGCGGGTGCGCCGACCGGCGTCGACGACGGCCTGCCCGTCCTGAAGGCGGAGGCCGCTCGCGCCGGCGAACCGGGCTACGAACCCCGGCTCCTGGTCGGCGGCGGCCTCCGCCTCGACCACCTCCCGGAACTGCGCGAGGCGGGTGTCGACGCCTTCCACATCGGTGGCGCGGCCCGCCCGGACGGCTGGACGGCGCCGGTGTCCCCGGCGGCGGTCCGCGTCTGGCGCGAGGCGCTGGACGCGTAGGCGCGACCGTCCGCCGGGCGCGGCTTTCCGTACAAGGGGTGGGGGGCCCGCGGGGGCCCCCCCCCCGGGGGGGTTTTTTTAAAAAAAAAAAAAAAACAGCCGCAGTTGGGTTGGTTTTATGTAAAGAAAGGTTGAAATAAAATTAGTTGGGATAGG
>NZ_JBEZNW010000071.1:0-22867 GCF_040653355.1 Streptomyces sp. NPDC047971
GGGGTTACCCCTGGCCCTTGGCCGCGGCGGGGCCCCCCCCCCGCGTGCGCGGGGCCCCGCGTGTGCGGGCCGCGGCGAAGGCGTCCAGGCTGGAGACATGACCACGATCCTGGTGACCGGAGGCACGGGCACCCTGGGCGGACCCGTCTGCGAGAAGCTGCGCGCGGAAGGCCATGAGGTACGGGTGCTCAGCCGGCACTCGCCGCCGTACGCCGTCGACCTGCGCCGGGGCGGCCCGCTGCTGGACCGGGCCGTGGACGGCGCGGACGCCGTCGTCCACTGCTCGAACATCGTGCGCCACGACGAGCGGGCGGCCCGGGTGCTGATCGAGGCCGCGCACCGGGCCCGGGTGCCCCACCTGGTGTACATCTCGATCGTCGGCGTCGACCGTGTGCCGCTCGGCTACTACCGCGCGAAGTACGCCGTCGAGCGGCTGATCCAGCAGTCCGGTCTCGGCTGGACGATCCTGCGGACCACCCAGTTCCACGACCTGGTCCTGCGGCTCCTGGAGGGATTGGCGAAGCCGCCGGTGATGCTGCTGCCGAAAGCCGTGCGGGACCAGCCGATGGAGGTCACCGAGGCGGCGTACCGTCTCGCCGAGCTGGCGGCGGGCCCGCCGGCCGGGCGGGTGGCGGACATGGGCGGCCCCGAGATCCGTACGTTCGCCGAGCTGGCCGCGGCGTACCTGCGGGCGAGCGGCCGACAGCGGAGGATCGTCGAGGTCCCCCTGCCGGGCAAGGTCTACCGGGGTCTGCGCCACGGAGGTCATCTCGCCCCCGAGTCGGCGGTGGGCCGGGTGACCTTCGAGGAGTTCCTGTCGGCCCGGTTCGACGACGGCGGAGCTCATGACCGACCCTCGGGCTGATCCGTTCTGCCCCAGTCAGGGACGGTTTGCGGCTTCTCGGAGTGTTCGGGCGAATCGCCCATGACCTTCCGGCCATAGTGCGGGCATGACACGCACCCCCTCCCCCACGCGCCCGCACAGGCGTGGGCGCGCCCGCGGCGCGCTTCTCTGCGCCGCCCTCGTCGCCGCCACCCTCCAGACCTCGGCCGCGCCCGCGTCCGCCGAGGGCCCCGGCCACCACGGCGACCGCGACTGCGTGCGGACCGAGCGCCCCCTGGACGGCCAGGCCCGCAAGGTCCTGGACATCGCCCGCAAGGCCAAGAAGGACCTGAAGCTGAACTCCGTCGAGTTCAAGGTCACCCTCGACGGGCGCGAGGTCCTCACCGACGCGCTCGGCGAGTCCATGACCGGGGTCCCGGCCCAGCCCGACATGCACTTCCGCGCCGGCTCCGTGGCCTTCGCCCACATCGGCACCACCCTCCTGCAGCTGGTCGAGGAGGGGAAGGTCTCGCTCGACGACACCGTGGAGCGCTGGCTGCCGGACGTCCCCAAGGCCGAACAGATCACCCTGCGGATGCTGGCCTCCAACACCACGGGCCTCCACGACTACGTGACGGACCCGGCGTTCCTGGCCGAACTGGTGCCCCACCCGTTCCGCCAGTGGACCCCGAACGAGCTGCTGGCGTTCCCGTACAGCCACTCCTTCTGGTACGAGCCGGGCACCAGCTGGAGCTACTCCCACGCCAACTACCAGCTGCTGAGCCAGGCGCTGGAGAAGATCACCGGCATCCGGATCGACGAACTCCTGAAGGAGCGGATCTGGGGTCCCCTCGGCCTCCGCAACACCCAGAACAACTTCACCCCGGACATCCCGAGTCCCGTCCTCCACGCCTTCACCTCCGACCGAGGCATCTACGAGGAGTCGACCTTCTGGAACCCGTCGTGGACCACCGCGCCCGGCGCCGTCATCACCACGAACATCTGTGACCTGGCCCGTTCGGCGCGGGCCATCGGCAGCGGCGAACTCCTGTCGCCCCGCTCGTACCGCACCTTCCTCGACCCGGGCACGGTCGGCCTGGGCGGCGCGACGGCCACGTGTCCCGCCACGATCTGCCTGAAGCAGACCGAGGCCGCGCACTTCGGCCTGGGCATCATCGTGGCCAACACCTGGCTGGTCCAGAACCCGTCGTTCTCCGGCTACGCGGCGATCCAGGCGTACCTCCCCTCCGAGCGCCTGGCCATCGCGGTCTCGACGACCAAGACGGCGGACACGCCCGACGGCAACACGGCCGAGGACGTCGCCACGCTCATCGCCGCCGAACTCGCCCCGGACACCCCGCTGACGATCGTCTGACCGGGGGCCCGAGACGCACGGCCGGGGCCCGAGACGCACGGCCGGGCCCGAGACGCACGACCGGGGCCCGGGACACGCCTCGGGGAACCGGCTAGCCGTGCCGTCCGTGGCCGCCGTGCTCCGGCGGGCCGAAGAGCTCGTCCTGCGCGGCGTCACGGGCGGCCAGGAGGGCGCCCCTGAGGACCGCCGTGTCGCCGAGCCCGGTGGCGCGGACCTCGGTGCGCAACGGCGAGAGGGCGGCGAGCCGGGCCTCGACGCGGGCGGCGAGCTCCCGGCCGCCGCGGTGGCCGGTCTCGCCGCCGAGGACGACACAGCCCGGGTCGAGGACGGAGGCGACGGCGGCGGCCCCGACGGCGAGGCGGCCGGCGAGGGCGTCGAGGAAGGCGTCGTGTCCCGAGGTGAGCGCGTCGGCCGGGTCCAGGCCGTGCTCGACGGCGAGGGCGGCCACGGCGGCCGCGCAGGCCAGCTCGTGGAAGCCGCCGTCGCAGCCGGTCGCCGAGGGCAGCCCCGAGGTGCCGGGCACCGGCAGGAAGCCGATCTCACCCGCGCCGCCGGAGGCCCCGCGGCGCAGCCTGCCGTCCAGCACGACGGCAGCGCCGACGCCCTGGCCGAGCCAGAGCAGGACGAAGGTGTCGCGATCGCGGGCGGCTCCGGCGCGCTGTTCGGCGACCGCGGCGAGGTTGGTCTCGTTCTCGACGAGCACGGTCGCCGGAAGCCGCTCCCGCAGGGCGTCGATGAGACTGCGGTGCCACTCGGGCAGCTTCGCCGAGTCACGGAGACCGCCGGTGGCCGGGTCGATCAGGCCGGGCGCGCCGACGACGACGCTGTGCAGCCGCTCCACCCCGGCCGACTTCGCGGTCCTTTCGAGCAGGGAGACGGCCTTCTCGACGGCCGGCCCGGTCCCGTGCTCCCCGTCGATCGGCGCCGAAGCCTCGGCGAGCGTGGCACCGAGCAGGTCGGCGACGGTGAGCGAGAGGGAATCGGTCCGTACGTCGAGGGCGGCGAGGTGCGCGCGGTCCGCGACGATCCCGTACAGCTTGGCGTTCGGGCCGCGCCGCTCGGCGCCGGACTCCCCCACCACCCGGACGAGTCCCGAGCCCTGGAGCCGTTCGACGAGGTCGGCGACGGTGGGGCGGGAGAGGCCGGTCAGCGTCTTCAGCTGAGTCGCCGTCAACGGCCCTTCGTCCTGGAGCAGTCGCAGGGCGAGCCGGTCGTTGATGGCCCGGGCGGTGCTCGGGGATGCGGGCATACCGGGATCCTCTCAGACTCACGTACGGGGGCCTCTCCCGCCGCTCTATTTATCAGGCAGGGTTCCTGATAGTTTACGGCGGACGTCAACCAGGGAGGGCACACATGACGGGCGAGACCGTCTTCGGTACCGAGCGGCTGCGGCGGGCGCGGTTCGCCGTCGCCGCCGTCTTCTGCGTCCACGGCGCCGTCACCGGCAGCTTCGCGACCCGCATCCCGTGGATCCAGGACCACGCCGACGTGAGCGCGGGGCAGCTGGGACTCGCCCTCGCCTTCCCGGCCGTCGGCGCCTCGCTCGCCATGCCGCTGGCCGGCGCCGTCAGCCACCGCTTCGGCGCCCGCACCGCCCTGCGCGGACTGCTCGTGCTCTGGACGCTGTCCCTGACCCTGCCGGCCCTCGCCCCGAACATCTACGGGCTCTGCGCCGCGCTCTTCGTCTACGGCGCCACCGCCGGCATGTCCGACGTGGCGATGAACGCGCTCGGCGTCGAGGTCGAGAACCGCCTCGGCACGTCGATCATGTCGAGCCTGCACGGCATGTGGAGCGTGGGCGCGCTCCTCGGCTCGGCCGCCGGCACCCTCGCCGCCCACGTCGGCACCGACGCCCGCCTGCACCACCTCGTCGCCGCCCTCGTCCTGACCGCGCTCGGCCTCGTCTTCTGCCAGGGCGTCCTCGATCTGCAGAGCGCCCCGGACGAGGAGCCGCCGCCGCGCTTCTCGCTGCCCCCGAAGTCCGCCCTGATCATCGGTGCCATCGGCTTCTGCGGAGTGTTCGCCGAGGGCGCGAGCCTGGACTGGTCGGCGGTCTACCTGCGCGACGAGCTCGGCTCGTCGGCGGGTGTCGCCGCGGCCTCCACCACCGCCTTCGCGCTGACCATGGCCGTCGCCCGGCTCGTCGGAGACCGCGTGGTGGACCGGTTCGGCGCCGTGCGGACCGTACGGGTGGGCGGCGTGGCCGCGACGGTCGGCGGGCTGCTCGTGGTCCTCGCCCCGCATCCGGCGGTCGCGATGGCCGGATTCGGTCTCATCGGACTCGGGGTCGCCGTCGTCGTACCGCTCGCCTTCGCCGCGGCCGGCCGCAGCGGCCCCAACCCCAGTCAGGCCATCGCGGGCGTCGCCACCATCACGTACACCTCGGGTCTCATCGCCCCGTCGGCGATCGGCGGCATCGCCGACGCGACCTCCCTCATGTTCTCCTTCGGCCTGGTCACCGTGCTGGCCTTCGGCCTGGTGATCGGGGCCGGTGTGCTGCGCCAGGGGTCCCGCCCCGCGAGCACCGCCGCGACCGCGAGCGCGAGCCCCGCGACGAGCTCGGGGAAGGTCTCGTAGCGCTCGCGGACATGGCGGCGGAACGTCGTTGACCAGCGGCGCATTACCATGTGGCTGATCTTTTGCGGCCTCGGCGGGGCCGCCGGAACCGGAGAACTGGAGCGACCCCATGGACCTCGGCGTGCGCTGGACCCTGCACGGCGACGGGAAGACACCCGCTCCGGGAGCCGTGGTCCGGCCGGACGAGCGGCTCTCCTGGCCCCGTACGGCCGGCCTCGGCGCCCAGCACGTGGTCGCGATGTTCGGCGCCTCGTTCGTGGCGCCCGTGCTCATGGGCCTCGACCCCAACCTCGCCATCATGATGTCCGGCGTCGCGACGGTGATCTTCCTGCTCGCGACGCGGGGCACGGTCCCCAGCTATCTGGGCTGTTCGCTCTCCTTCGTCGGTGTGGCCGCGGCCATCCGGGCCTCCGGCGGTGACAGCGCGACCGTCACCGGTGCGGTGTTCGTGGTCGGCGGGGTGCTGTTCCTCGCGGGTCTGGCGGTACGGAGGTTCGGCGCGCGGATCATCCACGCGGCGATGCCCCCGATCGTCACCGGCGCCGTCGTCATGCTGATCGGCTTCAACCTCGCCCCGGTCACCGCCAGCACCTACTGGCCGCAGGACCAGTGGACGGCGTTGCTGGTCATGCTCTTCACCGGGCTCGCCGTGGTCTGTCTGCGCGGCTTCTGGTCGCGCATCGCGATCTTCCTCGGCCTGGTCTTCGGCTACGCCGTCTCCTGGATCTTCGACCTGGTCTTCGGCAAGATCCACTCGATCTCCCCGAGCGGTGAGGTCACCGATCACTGGCGGCTCGATCTCTCCGGCGTCTCCCAGGCCGACTGGATCGGCCTGCCCTCCCTCCACGGGCCCAGCTTCGAGTGGTCGGCGATCCTCGTCGCCCTGCCCGTCGTGATCGCCCTGATCGCGGAGAACGCCGGTCACGTCAAGGCCGTCGGGGAGATGACCGGTGACCCCCTGGACGACAAGCTCGGCACCGCGATCGCGGCCGACGGCGCCGCCTCGATGCTGTCGACCGCCGTGGGCGGCCCGCCGAACACCACGTACTCCGAGAACATCGGCGTCATGGCGGCCACCCGTGTCTACTCCACCGCCGCCTACTGGGCCGCGGCCGGGTTCGCGCTGCTCTTCGGCCTCTGCCCCAAGTTCGGCGCGGTCGTGGCGGCCATCCCCGGCGGTGTGCTCGGCGGCATCACCGTGATCCTCTACGGCATGATCGGCCTGCTCGGCGCCCAGATCTGGATCAACGCCAAGGTCGACCTGCGCAACCCGCTCAACCTGGTGCCGGCCGCCGCGGGCATCATCATCGGCGTCGGCGGGGTGAAGCTGACCTTCACCGACACCTTCGAGCTCGGCGGCATCGCGCTCGGCACGATCGTCGTGATCACCGGCTACCACGTGCTGCGGGCGTTCGCCCCGGCCCACCTGAAGCAGCAGGAACCGCTGCTCGACTCAGGCACCAGCTCGTACGAGGGCAGCATGGACGACGAGTCCGCCACCAAGTCGTAGGCGATTCGCCCGTTCTGGGGAAGCCGCGCCCCGAACGTTCCCTCCCGGGACCGGCTGCTGGGACGCTGCCCCCATGGCTCAGACCCAGCAGCTCGGCACCCGGCAGACCGGCTCCGCTCGGAACGGCCCAGGTCAGCACGGCCCTGACCAGCCCGGTCGGAGCGGCCCCGGCCGGATCGGGCAGTTCACCGCGGTCGACCCCGTGGTGGAGCGGATGCGCGGCATCCGCTCGGCCTGGCACCCGACCGACGGCGTCGCCGTGTTCAACCGCGTCTACCTCACGGTCACGGAGGAGATCGGCCACGCCATCGACGCGGGCACCTTCGGCGACCGGCGGGCGGCCACCACGCTCGACGTCCGCTTCGCGGAGCGCTACCTCGCCGTGGTCGACGCCGTCTCCACCGGTGCCCCCGCGCCGGCCTGCTGGCGGCCGCTCTTCCACTACCGGCGCCACCCCGGCGTGCGGCCGCTGCAGTTCGCGCTGGCCGGGATCAACGCGCACATCGGGCACGACCTCGCCCTCGCCGTGGTCGACACCTGCCGGGAGCTGGAGTGCGCGCCGGGGGACCTGGAGGACGAGTTCGACCGTGTCGGCGACATCCTCGTGCTCCTGGAGGAGCGCATCCGCGAGGAGGTGATGCCGGGCCCGGACCTGCTGGAGATCACGGACCCGCTGACCCATCTGCTGGGCTGCTGGAGCCTGGACCGGGCCCGCGACGGGGCCTGGCTCGCCGCCCGCTCGCTCTGGCAGCTGCGGGAGCTGCCCGACCTGGCCGAGGAGTTCCGGGAACGCCTCGACCGGTCGGTGGGTCTGGTGGGGCGGATGCTGCTGACGCCGCTCGCACGGCACGGCTGACCACTCTCGCGGCCGCTCGCACACCGGTGCTGTCCGCCCCACTCCCCCAACGGCACCGGCCCCCGGGAAGTTCCACGGGGGCCGGTCCGAGTCATCACCGGGGCTGAACGCGCGCCGGGATCAGTCCTCCGGGAGCTCCACCGGGGCGATCTCGTCGTAGACGTCGCCCGGGCCCGGGTTGGTGGCGTCGGTCGAGCCGCCGAAGTGGTGCATGACGCCCCACACGGCGTTCAGCGCGGTCTGCACGGCGCCCTCGGCCCAGCCGGCCGTCCAGGAGATGTCGTCGCCCGCGAGGAAGATGCCCCGCTTGTCCTCCGGCAGCCGGTCCTGCATGAAGTGGGTGAACAGGCGGCGCTGGTAGCGGTAGTGGCCCGGCAGGTTCGCCTTGAAGGCGCCCATGAAGTAGGGCTCGTTCTCCCAGGACACCGTCACCGGGTTGCCGATGATGTGCTTGCGGATGTCGACCTTCGGGTAGATCTCGCCGAGCGACTTCAGCATCACCTCCATCCGCTCGTTCGCGGACAGCGGCAGCCACTTCAGGCTGTCGTCGCACCAGGTGTAGGAGAGGCAGATCGTGGCGGGCTTGTCCGGGCCGTCGTCCAGGAGGTAGGTGCCGCGGGTCATCCGGTCGGTCAGCGTCATCGACATGACGTCGCGGCCGGTCTCCTCATCCTTGTCCAGCCAGAACGGCCGGTCGACCGGCACGAAGAGCTTCGAGCTCTCCATGTAGTGGGTGCGCTCGATCGCGGTCCAGTGGTCGATCGGGAAGAGCGAGTCGTCGCAGGCGATCTTGGAGAGCAGCATCCAGGACTGGGCGGTGAAGATCGCCGCCTTGTACGTACGGATGTCGCCGGAGGCGTCCGTGACGGTGATCCGGTTGCCGGCGGTGCGGTTCAGCCGGGTCACGGCCGGCTTCGGGGCGCCCTCGTGCAGGGACGAGAGCGAGGTGCCCTGCGCCCAGTGGACGATCTTCTCCGGCTCGCGCTCCCACAGGCGCAGCGGCAGCTGCTGGGAGCCGCCCACGATGCCGCGGTGGTGGTCGTCGGCCTCGGTGTAGACGACGCGGAGGATCTCCAGGATGGAGTTGGGGAAGTCGGTGTCCCAGCCGCCGGTGCCGAAGCCGACCTGTCCGAAGATCTCGCGGTGCCGGAAGGACTTGAACGCCTCCGACTCGCACAGGAAACCGTAGAAGGTCTGGTTGTCCAGCTTCTCGACGAGCGTGGACCAGATCTCGCGGATGCGCGGGACGTCGCGCTCGCGCATGGCCTGGTTCATGTCGGAGAAGTCGGCGCCCTCTTCGAGGCACGCGTTCCAGGCGTTCATCACGTCGCGGTAGACCTGCGGGAGGTCGTCCACGGTCTGCGCGTAGTGCGACTCGCCCTTGAGGTCGACGACGGTCGACGGCGTGGACTCGGCCAGCGGGTTGGGGAACGGCTCCGTCTCCAGGCCCACCAGGTCGATGTAGTGCTGGAACGCCGTCGAGGACGGCGGGAAGCGCATCGCGCCCATCTCCGCCGTCAGACCCTCGGTGCCGGTGCCCTCGAAGCCGACGGTGCGCAGCCGGCCGCCGATCTGGTCGGCCTCGTAGACGACGGGCTTGAGGCCCATCTTCATCAGCTCGTAGGCGGCGATGACGCCGGAGAGCCCGCCGCCGATGACGGCGACCTCGGTGCCGTGCTCGGTCGCCGGTATCTGCCCCAGACCGGCCGGGTGGGCCAGGAAGTCGTCGTAGGCGTAGGGGAAGTCCGGACCGAACATGGTGATCGGCGGCTGGCCGTCGCTGTGCGGGACGGCGGTCGTGGGCACCGTGGACGTCATGGGGTACGGACTCCTTGCGGGAAAGCGGGGAAGAGCGGGAAGAGTGGGGGGCGGCTCAGACGAGGGAGCCGTAGAGCCCGGGGCGCCGGTCGCGCAGGTACGGGTTGTCCTTGCGCGAGGCCGCGAGGAGGGCGGGGTCCACGTCACCGAGGACGAGGTCCTCGCCTCGGCCGGCGCGGACCCGGGCGGTGCCGTCCGGGGCGGCGAGCGTGGAGAGCCCCACGAACTCGAAGTCGCCCTCGGGGCCGGTCCGGTTGGCGTACGCGATGTAGAGCTGGTTCTCGAAGGCGCGCACGGGGACGACGGACTCGGGCACGACCTCGGCGGGGTGCATGAGCGCGGTCGGTACGAGGAGGAGGTCGGTACCGGCCAGGGCATGCGCCCTTACGTTCTCGGGGAACTCGACGTCGTAGCAGATCATCAGGGAGACCTTGAGCCCGCCGAGCTCCGTCTGGACCACGGCCTCGTCGCCGGGCGTGAACCAGTGGTGCTCGAAGTCGCCGAAGAGGTGCGTCTTGCGGTAGCGCAGGAGGGTGCCGCCGTCGGCGCCGATGAGCTGGGCGGCGTTGTACAGGACCCCGTGCTGCTCGGTGTCGCGCTCCGGGTAGCCGTAGCCGACGGCCAGGCCGTGGCGCGCGGCGACGGCCGCGACGGCGCGGGCGGAGGGACCGTCGGCCGGCTCGGCGAGACGGGCCATGTCGGCGCCGATCGCGTAGCCGGTGAGGAAGAGCTCGGGGGCGAGCAGCAGCCCCGCGCCGGCCTCGGCCGCACGGGCGGCGGCCTCGTCGAGGATCTTCAGGTTCGCGGCCACGTCACCGAGCTCACCGGAGCTCTG
The DNA here is from genome assembly GCF_040653355.1 of Streptomyces sp. NPDC047971. Lineage (NCBI taxonomy): Bacteria > Bacillati > Actinomycetota > Actinomycetes > Kitasatosporales > Streptomycetaceae > Streptomyces > Streptomyces sp. NPDC047971. Next base: position 9,795 of record NZ_JBEZNW010000071.1, read on the forward strand.
GAGCAGGGCGGTGCGCAGCGCGGGCATGGGCGATCCTCAAGGGTCCGGAACACGGGGGGAGACGTCAAAAACGGTACGGTTCCGGGCTCGACCGGGACAAGGCGCGACCGTTGCGGACCGACCGTCGAACCGTTGCGCGATCTCCGACCGGGGCGGCGATTCGTTGCGCGGGGCTCCGACGAGGGTCGTAGGGCTTCCCCGCCGTACGGCGGAGAGGAGGACCGTTCCTCCGCGCGACGTTTCGCGGCGGTCCTGGCGGAAGAGTGGTCCTTGCCCGGTTGACCTGCCGAAAGGACCGAGAATGAACCGCCGTACGAAGATCGCCGCCCTCGCCGCCGCCGCGCTGATCACCGCCGGGGCCACGGGCTCCGCCGTCGCCTCCGGGGACGGCAGGGGCGGCAGCCGGGAGGCGGCCGCGCTGACCGGCAGCGCGAAGATCTACCGGGTGGCGAGCGACGACGTCACCTTCTCCTTCGACGCCCATCTCGCGGCGAAGGACAACATGAACCCGGAGGCGGCGACCGGCACCTTCCGGTTCAGCCACTACAAGGACGGCGGGGGCGGCTACGCCGTGGTGAAGGTGGACTGTCTGGTCACGGGCGGCAAGGTGGCCACGGTGACGGGCAGGGTCGTCGAGACCGACCTGGGGCGGTTCAAGGACCGCCGCGTGGGCGTCTCCGTGCACGACCTGGGCAAGCACGACCGTCTGGGCTACAGCTGGGTGACCCAGGATCCCGAGAAGGGCGACGTGCCTCCGTGCCACAGCCCGGCGCCGTTCGAGAGGACGAGGACCGGCACGGGCGACTTCAGGGTGCTGCCCTGGCAGCCGGAGTACCCGACCGAGTAGACCGCCCCACGGGGGTGGGCGGGCGGAGTGCGGTGCGGGAACCACGGCCCGCACCGACACCGTCCTTCCGAGGCCCGCGGGGCCGGGGCACCCGCTACGCGGGCGAGCCGGAGGAGAAGCGTCGCAGCAGTGGCGACAGCACCAGGACCGACTTGGTGCGCTCCACGAACGGCTCGCCCGCGATCCGCTCCAGGACGCGCTCGAAGTGGCGCATGTCGGAGGCGAAGACCTGGACGACGGCGTCCGCGTCGCCGGTGACGGTCGACGCGGACACCACCTCGGGGTAGCGCTCCAGACCTCGCCGGATGTCGTCCGGCGAGGTGTTGTGGCGACAGTAGATCTCGACGAACCCCTCGGTCTCCCAGCCGAGCGCCGCCGGGTCCACCCGAACGGTGAAGCCGGTGATGGCGCCCTCGGCCCGCAGCCGGTCCACGCGCCGCTTGACGGCGGGCGCGGAGAGCCCGACGAGGGCTCCGATGTCGGCGTAGGAGCGACGGGCATCCTCCGCGAGGGCGTGGACGATGCGTTCGTCGAGGTCGTTGAGTCGCACTACGGGTGGATCACTTCTCTGCGTCGGTGGCCACGACGTCGGTGGCCAGGCGGGAGCGGCGCATGCCGTACAGGAAGTAGAACACGAGGCCCGCCGCCATCCAGCAACCGAAGACCACCCAGGTGATCGAGTCCAGGCTGAACATGTTGTAGACGCAGAAGCCGAAGCCGAGGATCGGGAAGGTCCAGCCCAGCGGCACGCGGAAGGTGCGGTCCATGTCCGGGCGAGTGCGGCGCAGCACGATCACCGCGATGTTGACCAGGGCGAAGGCGAACAGGGTGCCGATGCTGGTGGCGTCGACGAGCTTGCCCAGCGGGATGACCGAGGCGAGGGCGGCGCAGAACAGCGAGACGATGACGGTGTTCACGCGCGGGGTGCCGGTCTTGCCGCTGACCTTGCCGAAGACCTTGGGCACGAGGCCGTCGCGGGACATCGCGAAGAGCACGCGGGTCTGGCCGTAGAGGACGGTCAGCACGACGCTGGCGATCGAGATGACGGCGCCGGCGGCGAGCAGGGTGCCCCAGAACTTCTGGCCGCTCACGTCGTTCATGATCGCGGCGAGCGAGGCCTCGGAGCCCTCGAAGTCCTTCCAGTTCCACGCGCCGACGGCGACGGCCGCGACCAGGACGTAGAGGACGGTGACGATGAGCAGCGAGAGCATGATCGCGCGCGGGAGGTCGCGCTTCGGGTTCTTCGCCTCCTCACCGGCGGTGGAGGCGGCATCGAAGCCGATGTACGAGAAGAAGAGGCTCGCTCCGGCGGCGCTGACGCCGGCCATGCCGAGCGGCATGAAGTCGGCGTAGTTGCCGGACTTGAAGCCCATGAAGCCGATGGCGCAGAAGAGCACGAGCGCCGCGATCTTCACGAAGACCATGATGGTGTTGACCAGGGCGGACTCACGGGCGCCGCCCAGCAGGAAGACCATCGCGAGCAGGACGACGATCAGACCCGGCAGGTTGACGATGCCGCCCTCACCGGGGGCGGAGGAGAGCACGTCGGGGATGGTGACGCCGATCGTGCCGTCGAGCAGTTCGTTGAGGTACTCGCCCCAGCCGACCGCGACGGCGGCGACGGACACGCCGTACTCCAGGACCAGGCACCAGCCGCAGATCCAGGCGACGAGTTCGCCCATCGTTGCGTACGCATACGAGTACGAGGAACCGGCGACCGGTATCGAGCCCGCCAGCTCGGCGTACGAGAGGGCGGAGAAGAGAGCGGTGAGACCGGCGATGACGAAGGCGATCGTGACCGCGGGGCCGGCCTTCGGAACGGCGTCCCCGAGGACGACGAAGATGCCGGTGCCGAGCGTGGCGCCGATGCTGATCATGGTCAGCTGCCACATCGAGAGCGAACGCCTGAGCGAGCCGCCCTCGCCCTGGCCACCCTCGGCGACCAGGCGTTCTACCGGCTTACGCCGCATCAGGGCGGAGAGCCCTGAGGTCTTGGGGACGGTCGGCTCGGTGGCCGGTGCGGCCGTGCCTTGATCCAGCACTGCGAAGGCTCCTTGATCGCTGCCTGTCGAAATGCGACGACCACGGCGGTACGCGGGCATGACGAAGAAGCCCGCGAGGGAAGGGGGGACCGCCGAGCAGACGGTCGCCGCCACTCCTGGTACGAGGCATGAGCCTAAGCCCCCGCGCTTCGCGCTCGTAATGCAGGGTTGTTGCGCACTGGCAGATGATCATTGCGCTCTCGCGGCCCGGACGGGGAAACATTGCGCCCCACCGCATGAATCGGCACATTGAGGCGATAAGCGGGGTGTGAGGCACACGCGCCGCGCGCATTGACTCCTCGTGCCGGATGACCGACTCTGCGAGCCCTCTGCGGCACCCCGATCGGAGGCTTAGGTGGGTTGGCTGGACCCCTCTCCCTATCTGCGCGGCACGGCCTGGCTCGACGGCGGTCGCGCGGTCCGCGCCGACCCCGCCGATCTGGCGCGGCTCCCCTGGGACACGGCCGAGCGGGCCGCGCTGCCCATAGGGGTACGGGTCGAGTTCGCGGCCGCGCCCGGCACCCGGGCGGTGGAGCTGCGCTACCGCGCCGCGGTCCCGGGCACCGGGGACGCGCTGCGGGCCCTGCGGCACTGCTTCGCCCTGTGGCGGGACGACCGGTGCCTGGGCGAGACCTTCACGGAACCCGCCGAGGAGGCCACGATCGCGCTCGAACTCCCGCCCGACGGAGGGACGTTCGCGGTCCATCTGCCGGAGAGCCAGGCCCCGGTGGTGCTCGGTCTCCGGGCCCGCGACGGCGCCCTCTCCCCCGCGCCCCGGCGGCCGCGGTGGCTGGTGCACGGCGACTCGATCACCGAGGGCTGGTGGTCGACCCGGCCCGCGCACTCCTGGCCGGCGACGGCGGGGCGACGCCTCGGCCTGGACACGGTCAATCTCGGCTACGCGGGCGGAGCGCGCGGGGAGCTGCCGCTGGCCGAGCAGCTGGCGAGCCTCCCCGGCGAGCTCGTCACCCTCGCCTTCGGCACCAACTGCTGGTCCAGGGCGCCCTGTTCGGCGAGCTGGCTGTACGAGACGGTCCGTGCCTACGTCGGACTCGTGCGCCGCGGCCACCCCGACGCCCCGCTGCTGGTCCTCTCCCCCGTGCTGCGCCCGGAGGCCGAGACCACCCCCAACGTCCTGGGGGCCACGCTGGAAGACCTGCGCGGGGCCATGGAGGAGGCGGGCCGCGACCTGGTGGCGCAGGGCGACGCACGGCTTCTGGTGCTCTCCGGGCGTTCCCTGCTCGATCCCGAGGACCTGGCGGACGGACTGCACCCCAACGACCGGGGCCACGCGCGGATGGCGGCGGCCGTCGCGGACGCCCTGCGTCCGCACGTCGGGGGCTGAGCCCGCGACGGGCCGGAGAACGGGGCAGGGCCCCGCGAGAGGTCTCGCGGGGCCCTGCTGCGGGTCGATGGACCTAGCTCCAGCTGGCGTGCAGCGGCTTGCCCTCGGCGTAGCCGGCGGCGCTCTGGATGCCGACCACGGCCTTCTCCTCGAACTCGGCCAGCGAGGCCGCGCCCGCGTAGGTGCAGGAGGAGCGGACGCCCGCGATGATCGAGTCGATCAGGTCCTCGACGCCCGGACGGGCCGGGTCGAGGAACATCCGGGAGGTCGAGATGCCCTCCTCGAAGAGACCCTTGCGGGCGCGGTCGTAGGCCGACTCCTCGCTGGTGCGGTTCTGCACGGCGCGGGCCGAGGCCATGCCGAAGGACTCCTTGTAGGGGCGCCCGTCGGCGGTGTGCTGGAGGTCGCCCGGGGACTCGTACGTCCCGGCGAACCACGAGCCGATCATGACGTTGGAGGCGCCGGCGGCGAGCGCCATGGCGACGTCGCGCGGGTGGCGGACGCCACCGTCGGCCCAGACGTGCTTGCCGTACTTCTTCGCCTCGGCGGCGCACTCCAGGACGGCGGAGAACTGCGGGCGGCCGACGCCGGTCATCATGCGCGTGGTGCACATGGCGCCGGGGCCCACGCCGACCTTGATGATGTCCGCGCCGGCCTCGATGAGGTCGCGCACGCCCTCGGCGGCGACGATGTTGCCGGCGACGATCGGGACGTGCGGGTCGAGGGCACGGACTGCCTTGATCGCGGAGACCATCGACTCCTGGTGGCCGTGGGCCGTGTCGATGACGAGCGTGTCGACGCCCGCGTCGAGCAGCTGCTTGGCCTTGCCCACGAAGTCGCCGTTGATGCCGACGGCGGCGGCGATGCGCAGCTTGCCGTTCGCGTCGACGGCCGGGGTGTACAGGGTCGCGCGCAGCGCGCCCTTGCGGGTCAGGATGCCGACCAGACGGCCGTCCTTGTCCACGGCGGGGGCGTAGCGGCGGTTGGCGTGGTCGAGCGTGTTGAACGCGTCGCGCGGCTCGATGTCGGCGTCGAGGAGCAGCAGGTCCTTCGACATGACCTCGGAGAGCTGGGTGAAGCGGTCCACGCCGGACAGGTCCGCGTCGGTGACGACACCGACCGGACGGCGGTCCTCGTCGACGACGACGGCGGCGTCGTGCGACCGCTTGGGCAGCAGCGAGAGCGCGTCGGCGACGGTCTGGTGCGGCGTCAGGACGATCGGGGTGTCCAGGACGTGGTGGCGGCTCTTCACCCACGAGATGACGTCGGTGACGACCTCGATCGGAATGTCCTGGGGGATGACGACGAGGCCACCGCGGCGGGCGACGGTCTCGGCCATGCGGCGGCCGGCGATCGCGGTCATGTTGGCGACGACCAGCGGGATCGTCGTACCGGTACCGTCCGGCGAGGCGAGGTCCACCGCCTGGCGGGAACCCACGGCCGAGCGGCTCGGCACCATGAAGACATCGTCGTACGTCAGGTCGTAGGGCGGCTTGACGTCATTGAGGAAACGCACGTGCTGACATCCCAGTCGTTCGGATCGGCCCCTAGGCATTTCAGCCAGGGGAAAAAGCACGTAGTTCATTGTCCCACGTCCGTACGAATACCAGACCCGGGCGTTTCCTCCGAGGCTCGCGGGAGCGACCTTGTGGGATCACACGAATGCACCGGGCGCGTCAGGGCGCCGGGGTGTCCAGAGCGACCACGTCGACGTCCTCGGTCTGCGTCCAGAAACGCTCGTCCGCGTCCTGCAAGCGGGTGGCCGCGTGCCGCATGTGGCGCAGCGCGGCCTCCCTCGCCGCCTCGGCGTCGCCCGACTCGACGGCGGCCAGGATCGCGTGGTGCTCCTGGCGGACGTCCTCGATGAAGTCGTCCCGGCGCGCCTCGTTCGCCCGGGTGATCCGGATGCCGCTGCGCGCCACCTCGCCGAGGTACCGCACCGTGGAGACCATCACGGCGTTGCCGGTCGACTCGGCGATGGACTGGTGGAAGGAGAGGTCCTCGTCGACGCCGTCGCCGCCGGCCGCGACCGCGGCGTCGATCGCGTCGAGCGCCGCGCGCATCCGGGCGATGTCGTCCGGTGTGGCGCGGGCGGCCGCGAGCGCGGCCGCCTCGCCCTCCATGGCGCGGCGCACCTCGACGATCTGGAGCACCTTGGACTTGGTCGCGGCGGCCTCGGACTCCAGGTCGAGCGGCCGGGTGCGGCGCGGCAGGACGAAGACGCCGAGGCCCTGGCGCGGTTCGACGAGTCCGGCGTTGCGGAGCCTGGACACGGCCTCGCGGACCACCGTGCGACTGACGCCGAGCTGCTTGACCAGCTCGACCTCGGTCGGCAGCTTGTCGCCCTCGGCGATGCGCCCGGACTCGATCTCTTCCGAGAGCATCGCCGCCACCCGGTCCGCGAGCCGCACCGGACCGCTCACCTTGGAAAACATGGTCATCAGTCTATCGGCGCGGAACCCCGTCGCCCGGGTCGGCCGGCAGGGAGGGGGCGATCGCGTCGGCGTGGTCGGCGACGTAGTCCCGTACCACGGCCGCGAAGTCGGGGTCGGGCTCCAGACCGAGGGCCGCGGCGCGGGTGTTGTCGAAGGCGGCGGGCCACGATCCGACGAGGGACTCGACGGCGGGATCGGGGGCGATCGTCACCAGGTCGGCGATTGCGTCACCGGCCTCCCGGCGCAGCGTGGCCAGCATCTCGGCGACCGTGACCGTCAGCGCGGGCAGGTTGACCGGCAGGTGGCCTTCGAGCTCGCCGGGGCCCGTACCGCGCTCGGCCTGGGCGACGCGGAGGATGCCCTCCACCGTGCGGCGCGGCGAGGCCAGGGCGACCCGCAGCCCGGGGTCGACCGGGCAGTTCGCCGGCAGCCCCGCGAGCGGCTCGCGGACGATGCCGGACAGGAAGCCCGAGGCCGCCGCGTTCGGCTTGCCCGGACGGACGGACACGGTCATCAGACGGGTGACGCGGCCGTCGAGGTAACCGCGGCGGGTGTACTCGGCGACCAGCTGCTCGCAGACGAACTTCTGGACGCCGTAGGAGGACCGCGGGGTGGGCAGGGTCGACTCGGAGACCACCGGCGGCAACGGCAGCGCGGGATCGGAGCCGTAGACGGCGACGCTGCTGGAGAAGACCACCAGGGCCGGCGGCCCGCCGGCGGCCGACTGGGCGCGGGCCGCTTCGAGCAGGGCGCGGGTGGTGTCGACGTTGGCACCCATGCCGAGGTCGAAGTCGGCCTCGCACTCGGCGGAGACGGCGGAGGCCAGGTGCACGACGACGTCGACCGGCTTCGCGAACAGCTCGCCCAGACTGTCGGTCAGGTCGCCCCGGACGACGTCGACGAGCGGGTCCGCCGCCTCCGGCGAGGCGTCGGGCACGAACCGGTCGGCGAGTACCAGCCGCTCGATGGGCGTACCGCGGAACGTCCGCGCGTCGAGCAGGGCCCGGGCGACCTGCCGGCCGAGGAAGCCGAAGCCACCCGTGATGACGATCCTCATGCGTGGTCTCCTCGGTGGTTCCGGTGGTTCTCGTCGTGCGGGAGGTTCTTCAGCCAGCCGAGTCCCTCGCTGGTGCCGGCGCGCGGGACGTACTCGCAGCCGATCCATCCGTCGAAGCCCGTCGCGTCGATGACGCCGAACAGATGGCGGATGTCGAGTTCGCCCTCGTCGGGCTCGTGGCGGTCCGGGACGCCGGCGATCTGCAGATGGCCGACGCGGCCGGTGGGCAGGTCGCGGCGCAGGGTGGTGGTGAGGTCGCCCTCGACGATCTGGCAGTGGTAGAGGTCCAGTTGGACCTTGAGGTTCGGGGCGCCGACCTCCCGGACCACGGCGTGCGCGTCCGCCTGCCGGCTCAGGAGGTAGCCCGGCATGTCACGGCCGTTGATCGGCTCGACGAGGATGTCGACACCCGCGGCCGCGGCCCGCTCCGCGGCGCGGGCGAGGTTGGCCAGGTACGTGTCGCGGTGCGCGGCGAGCTCGGCGGGGGTCGCGTCGGGCCGGACGCGTCCGGCCATCACGTGGACCCGTGGGCAGGCCAGCGCGGCCGCGTACTCCAGCGCCCGGTCGATGCCGTCGAGCGTCTCCCGCTCACGGCCGGGCAGCGCGGCTGTTCCGCGCTCGCCGCCGTCCCAGTCTCCCGGGGGTGCGTTGAAGAGCACCTGCCGCAGACCGTGATCGTCGAGGCGGCGGCGGAGGTCGGCGGCGTCGTACGCGTACGGGAAGAGGTACTCGACGGCCTGGAAGCCGTCGGCCGAGGCCGCGGCGAAGCGGTCGGGGAAGTCGTGCTCGGTGTACATCATGGAAAGGTTCGCAGCGAACCTCGGCATGGTGACTCCTGTGGGGGAAGGGCCGGATCCGGTCCGAGCGGTGGACCGGATCCGGCCGGTCGGGGCGGGCGCGTCCCGTCAGCGGTTGACGACCTGCTTGTTCGTGGTCAGTACGGCGGCGGCGCCGACGACGAGGCTGAGCGCCAGGACGTACATGGGGATCGAGGTCGAACCGGTGGCGTCCTTGAGCGCGCCGATCATGTACGGGCTGACGAAGCCGGCGAGGTTGCCCACCGAGTTGATCACGGCGAGACCGGCCGCCGCGGCGGTGCCGCCGAGGAACGCGGTGGGAAGCGACCAGAAGAGCGGCGCGCAGGTCAGCACGCCGGCCGCGGCGAAGGAGAGCGCCACCAGGGACAGGGCCGTCGACCCGGACCAGCCGGCGGCGAGCGAGAAGCCGACGGCGCCCATGAGGCTCGGGATCACCAGGTGCCAGCGGCGCTCGCGGCGCTTGTCCGCCGAGCGGCCGAAGACGTTCATCGCGACGAGCGCGGCGAGGAACGGTACGGCGCTGAGCACGCCGATCGCGAGGTTCCCCTCGATGCCGGTCGACTGGACGAAGGTGGGCATCCAGAAGGTCAGCGCGTACTGGCCCATCACGAAGCAGAAGTAGATGAGGCACATCAGCCACACCTTGGGCTCCCGGAAGGCGTCCAGGACCCGGCCGTGCACCGACTTGTGGGCGGAGTCCTCGGCGATCGCCCGCTCGACGATGTCCTTCTCCTCCTCGCTGAGCCACTTGGCGTCACGGACGCCGTCGTCCAGGTAGAACAGCGTGGCCACACCGATGGCGAGCGCGGGGAGCGCCTCCAGGAGGAACATCCACTGCCAGCCCTGCCAGCCGTTGACACCCTGGAACCGGTCCATGATCCAGCCGGACAGCGGGTTGCCGAAGATGCCGGCGACGGGGATGGCCGACATGAACAGGGCGATGACCCGGGCACGGCGGTAGGAGGGGAACCAGTACGTGCAGTAGAGGATCACGCCGGGGTAGAAGCCCGCCTCGGCTGCGCCGAGCAGGAAGCGGAGCACGTAGAACGTGGTCTCGTTCGTGACGAACATGAACCCCGCCGAGACCACGCCCCAGGTGATCATGATGCGGGCGATCCAGGTCCGGGCGCCGATGCGCTGGAGCATCAGGTTCGAGGGGACCTCGAAGAGGAAGTACCCGATGAAGAAGAGGCCGGCGCCGAGGCCGTACGCCGCCTCGCTGAACCCGAGGTCCTCGGACATCTGCAGCTTGGCGAAGCCGACGTTGACGCGGTCCAGGTAGGAGAAGACGTAACAGAGGATGAGGAAGGGGACGATGCGGCGCACGACCTTGCGGAAGACGGCGTTCTCGCGGGCGAGGTCGGGGGCCTCTGCCGTCGTCGCGGGTAGGGACATGACGGAATCCTTCGTAAGCGGCTCAGGGGATTCTCTGACGGGTGGAGCGCTGGTCACCACGCTGCTCGGAACGTGGACCTCAGTTCGTCGATCGCGTGATCGGCGAGTGGCTCAGGGCGACGGTCGGTCATGAGCCAGAGGCGTGCCGTCTCCTCGAGTTCTTCGAGGACGGCGAGGGCGGTGGCGGCGTCCGGACCCCAGACGACGGGGCCGAGACGGTCGAGGAGCACGGCCCTGATCGGGGTGGCACGAGCGGCGCGGTCGGCGATCGCGGCCGCCACCAGATCGGCCACGCGCGGGTCGCCGGGCCGGTGGTAGGGGATGAGCGGGACGTGCCCGACCTTCATCACGTAGTACGGGGTGAGGGGCGGGAGCACGTCGTCCGGGCGCCACACGCCGGCCAGGGTGAGCCCGACCAGGTGCGTGGAGTGGGTGTGCAGGACGAAGCGGGCCGTGGGGTCGGCCTCGTAGATGCGCCGGTGCAGGGTCAGCGTCTTGCTGGCACGGTCACCCGCCACCTGCTCGCCGTCGGCGTCGACCAGGGCGAGCCGCTCCGGTTCGAGGAAGCCGAGCGCGGCGTCGGTGGGCGTGATCAGGTGGCCGTCGCCGACCCGGGCGCTGATGTTGCCCGCGCTGGCGTGGACGTAGCCGCGGGCGAACAGGCTCGTGCCCACCCGGACGATCTCGGCGCGCGCCGCGTCCGCGGCGCTGTCACGCAGCCCGGTCACGCGGCCTCCTCCGATTCGAGGAGGGCGAACGCGTCGGTGAAGAAGCCGGGGCCGCCGAAGTTTCCGGACTTGAGGGTGATGTGGAGCGTCTCCCCGTCGGGCAGGGCGGCGGCGCACCACGGCACACCGGGGTCGATCTGCGGTCCGATGCGCAGCCCGGTGAGGCCGAGCGCCTGGACGACGGCCCCGGAGGTCTCGCCGCCGGCGACGACGAGGCGGCGGACTCCGCGCTCCACGAGACCCTGGGCGACGCGCGCCAGGGTCCGCTCCACGAGCTCCCCGGCCTCGGCCGCGCCGAGGCGGCCCTGGACGGCGCGGACGCTGTCGGGGGTCTCGGTCGAGTAGACGAGGACGGGACCGTCGGCGAGGTGCGCCTCGGCGAAGGCCAGCGCCTGCCCGGCGACGTCCTCGCCCGCCGCGATCCGCAGGGGGTCCACGCTGAACGCGGGGCGACCGCTCTTCAGGAACTCCTCGACCTGGCCGTTGGTCGCCTCGGAGACCGATCCGGAGACGACCGCGCGGTGCCCGGCCGGGTTCGGGAGCCGGGCGGCGGCGGGCGACGGCCGGAATCCCCAGTTCGCGGGGAGACCGATCGCGAGCCCGGAGCCTGCGGTCACCAGCGGCATGTCCTGGAGTGCCGCTCCCATGCGCACCAGGTCGTCGTTGGAGACGGCGTCGACGATCGCCGTGGCGACTCCGTTCGCCCGCAGTTCGGCGATCCGGGAGCGGATTGCCTCGGTGCCGCCCGCGACGACGGCGTGGTCGACGAGGCCGACCGGCCGGGTGGTCTGGGCGGCGAGTACGGAGACCAGGTTGGAGTCGGTCATCGGGGTGAGCGGGTGGTTCCGCATCCCGCTCGCGGCGAGCAGGACGTCTCCGACGAAGAGGTGGCCCTTGAAGACCGTGCGCCCGTTGTCGGGGAAGGCGGGGGTGGCGACGGTGAAGTCGGTGCCCAGCGCGTCCATCAGGGCCTCGGTGACCGGCCCGATGTTGCCCGCCGGCGTCGAGTCGAAGGTGGAGCAGTACTTGAAGTAGATCTGCTCGGCGCCCGCGGAGCGGAGCCAGGCGAGGGCCCGCAGCGAGGCGTCGACGGCCTCGGCGGCCGGGACGGTCCGCGACTTGAGGGCGATGACGACGGCGTCGGCGTCCACGTCGTGTCCGGACCCGGCGGGCGGTACGTCGATCAGCTGGACGACGCGCATGCCCGCGCGCACCAGGTTGTTGGCCAGGTCGGTGGCGCCGGTGAAGTCGTCGGCGATGCAGCCCAGTCGGACGGTCATGTCAGCCCTCCGCCTTCGGCAGGTCGACGCCGGGGAAGATCTTGATGACCGCGCTGTCGTCCTCGCGGCCGAAACCGGCCGCCGACGCCTGCAGGAACATCTGGTGCGCCGTGGCGGCGAGCGGGAGCGGGAAGCGCTCGGGGCGGGCGGAGTCGAGGACGAGCCCGAGGTCCTTGACGAAGATGTCGACGGCGGACAGCGGTGTGTAGTCGCCGGCGAGGACGTGCGCCATGCGGTTCTCGAACATCCACGAGTTGCCCGCGCTGTGCGTGATGACCTCGTAGAGCGCCTCGGCGGGGACGCCGGCCTTGATGCCCAGCGCCATCGCCTCGGCCGCCGCGGCGATGTGCACACCGGCGAGCAGCTGGTTGACGATCTTGACCTTCGAGCCGATTCCGGGACGCTCGCCGAGGCGGTAGACCGTGGTGCTCATGGCCTCCAGGAACGGGTCGGCGAGCGCGTACGCCGCGGTCGGGCCGGAGGTCATCATGGTGAGCTCGCCGACGGCGGCACGGGCGGCGCCGCCGGAGACGGGGGCGTCCAGGTAGAGCACGCCGCGCTCGGCGAGGCGGCCCGCGAGCTCCTCCGACCAGGCGGGGTCGACGGTGGAGCACATCACGAAGACGGCGCCCGGACGCAGCCGGCCGGCCGCCCCGTCGGCGCCGAACAGCACCGACTCGACCTGCGCGGCGTCGACGACGACGCCGATCAGGACGTCCACGGCGTCCGCCAGGTCGCCCGAGGTCGCGTAGGCCGTCCCGCCGTCCCGGGCGAAGCCCTCGGCGACGTCGGGCCGCAGGTCGTGGACGGCGACGTCGTGCCCGGCCGCCCGCAGACTGCGGGCCATCCCGAGGCCCATGGCCCCGAGTCCCACCACACCGACGCGCGGACGTGCCGGCCTGTCCTGGTCGTTCATGCCCCTACCTCGTCTCGCTGTGCCTTCCGGGACTCCGACCTCGGAAGGTGATCGGGTCATATGATGACCTGAGGAAGCAGACCAGTCCACAGTGATGCCCGTCACATCGCAGCCGGTGGCGCGGCGCACAACGCGGACGGCGGCGGTACGCCTGTCAGAGGCGTAACCCCCCCCGGGGGCGGGGGGGCCGGGACCAGGTACAGGGGGGGC
>NZ_JBEZNW010000072.1:0-21227 GCF_040653355.1 Streptomyces sp. NPDC047971
GAACTCGGAGGTTGCGAAGGCCGAGACGAAGAGGCCGAGTGCGGTGCCGAGGAGGGCGTCGAGCAGGGCGACCGACGGTGGCCACCGGTCCGAGCTCGGCCAGGTCCGGCAGCGCGAGACGGGCCCGGCGCGCCAGCGGTCTCGCCCAGCCGGCGACCGCCTGCGCCGTCGCGTCCGCGAGGACCACGTCGGGGCGGGCGAGCGCGAGCCGGGCGCGCAGGACGTCCGGCCCGGCCGAGGGGTCGAGCACCGCGGCACGCAGCCCCAGCCGGTGCACGGCGAGCATCACGGCCAGCGCGCGCGGTCCGGGCCGCACCGCGACACCGACCGTGCCGCCGCGGGTGATCGCGCGCGCATGGAGGGCGGCGGCGTACGAGTCGGCGAGGTCGGCGAGCTCTCCGCAGGTGGCCTTGGTGCGGACGGCGCCGGTCCTCGTGGTGCCGAGAACGGCCGGCCGGTCGGGGTGGGACCGCAGGGTGTGGGCGAGAGCCTCCAGCATCAGCGCGGGTCCTCCCCGTGACGGCCAGGGCCCTTGTCGAGGTACCAGCGGGCGGTTCCGACGACTCCGTAGGCGCGCAGGCGCCGGGTGGAGTTCTCCACCACCATGTCGCGGGCGTGGACGATGGCGGCCGTGCGCCGCCGTACCCGGTTCAGGAAGAGCCGGTCGGTGGGGGAGGGGCGGCGGGGCATCCCGCCGACGGCCTCGTACAGGCCCGCAGTGATGGCCATGTTGTTGCCGGCGTGCATCCGGTAGGGGGCCAGATAGCCGTTCCCGCGCCGGTGCGCGGGCCGCACCCGCCCGAAGAACGCCGCCACGCGCACCAGCCCACGGAACACGGCGCGGCCCAGCGGCCCGTGCTCGTCCCTGCGGGCGTCGATGCGTCCGCACACCAGACCGGCGCCGCTCCTGAGCGCGTCCCGGGCGGCCGCCGTCCAGCCGGGGTGCGGCAGGCAGTCGGCGTCCGTGCGGGCGAGCAGCGTGGCGCCGCGCCCGATGGCGTACCGGAATCCGGTGTCGACGGCGCAGCCCACCCCCTTGTCCCGCTCGTCGAGCACATGGACGGGGAACGGCGCCCGCTCGGCGAAGGCGCGGGCGATGGCCGCGGTGTCGTCCTCGGAGGCGTTGTCCACCACGACCAGCTGGAAGTCCCGGTCGGTCTGGGCGGCGAGCGCCGCCAGCGTGTCACCGATGCGCGCGGCCTCCTGATGCGCGGGCACCACGACCCACAGCGCGCTCACGCCTTCTCCCAGACCATCGTCATGATGCTGACCCCGCCGCCCAGACCGACGAACAGCACGCGGTCTCCCGGGCACAATCCGTCATGGATCCGGTCCAGTTGGACGCCCAGGCTCGCGCTGGCGATGTTGCCGAGCTCGGGGACGGTGACCACCAGCCGGTCCCTGGGAACACCGGTGATCTCCACGAAGCGCTCCAGGTACGGCAGGGTGACCTGATGGACCAGGACATGCCGGAAGTGGCGCCACTCAAGGCCCGTACGGTGCCGGACCCGGTCGATCACCGACGTGCCGACCTTCTCGAACACCACGCGCAGTTCGCTGCCGTCACCGTGGAAGTACGTGTGCTCGTCGCCGCGTGGATGGCGTGAGCCGCCGCCGAATATCCCGCCGACGTGCCAGTGTTCGGAGTGCGTCTCGCTGTCCACGTCGAGGATGCCGCCTCGGTCCACCGCTTCGAGGACCACCGCGGCGCCCGCGTCGCCGAAGGTGTAGCCGGCGAAGCCGTCGCGGAACTGGGCCAGGTCGGCCGGGTCGTGCCGGACGGCCCGGCTCGGCGTCTCGCCGGTGACGACGAGGGCCCTGCGGGCGCGTCCCGCGAGGATCATGGTGCGGGCGAGGTCGATGCCGTTCACGAAGCTGTTGCAGGCGTTGGTCACGTCCAGGGCGTGTGCCCGGGAGCCCAGTTCGGCCTGCACGATGTGCGCGGTGGCGGGCTCCACCATGTCGCGCGTGGCGGAGGCGAACACCAGCAGGTCGATGTCGGCGGGACCCGCTCCGGCCCGTTCCAGAGCGCGGCGGGCGGCCCCGACGGCGAGGGTGGAGGCGTACTCGTCGGGCCGGGCGACCCGTCGGGTGAGGATCCCGGTGGCCCGCTCGAACATCCCGTCCGGCAGCGCGAACCCACTGCTGGCGACCACCCGCTGCCGCAGCTGCTCCGAGTCCACCACCTGCTCGGGCAGGCAGGAACCGGTCCCGGTTATCCCGACACGGAGGGGGCCGTCGGCGACGGCATCGTGACTTTCCATGCCGAGGAGGCTAGGAGCGGATCCCGGGGCGCGTCCTGAGTGCCCGTACTCAAGTGTCCTGGGCGAAAAACCCCGTAGGACCACGGTCCTGCGGCCGGGCGCGTGCCCCGTGCGCGGCCGACCGCGCCACGGGAGCCGCGTCCGGCCGGGCCCGGAACCGTGCGGTGTGACGGGACGCGGCCTTGGACTCGCGCGGTGCCACCTCCGGCCGGGCAGGTCACCCGTCGCGGACGGCCGGGCTGTCGTCCGGGAGGACTCACCGGATACGGTGGCCGGAAGATCGTCCTGGAGGGAAGTGACCGGATCATGCGACTCTTGGCGGCCCTCGGCCCGGCGGAGCCCCCGCGATGACCGCTGCCGACAGCCCGCACGTCCTGGTGCGCACCGAAGGGCGGGCCGGGTTCCTCACGCTGAACCGGCCCCGGGCCATCAACGCGCTCACCCACGCCATGGTGCGCCGCGTCGACGAGGCCCTCACCGCGTGGGAGGACGATCCGGCGATCGAGACCGTCGTCATCCAGGGCGCCGGTGAACGGGGTCTGTGCGCAGGCGGCGACATCAGGGCGATCCACGACGACGCCCGCTCCGGCGGTCGCGCCACCATCGGCTTCTGGCGCGACGAATACCGGCTCAACGCCCGCATCGCCCGCTACCCCAAGCCCTACGTCGCCCTCATGGACGGGATCGTGATGGGCGGCGGCGTCGGCGTCTCCGCCCACGGCTCCGTCCGCCTCGTCACCGAACGGTCGCGGGTGGCGATGCCCGAGACCGGGATCGGCTTCGTGCCCGACGTCGGCGGTACGCATCTGCTCAGCAGGGCGCCCGGCGAACTGGGCACCCATCTGGCCCTGACGGGCGCCCAGGCCGGCGCCGCCGACGCGCTCCTGACCGGCCTCGCCGACCACTTCGTACCGTCGCAGGAGCTGCCCCGGCTCGCCGAGGAGCTCACGCGGGCCCCCGCGCACGAGGCCGTGGCGCGGTTCGCGCGCCCGGCGCCGCCCGGCGAACTCGCCGGCCGACGCGCGTGGATCGACGCCTGCTACGCGGCGGAGACCGTCGAGGGCGTCATCGACCGGCTCATCGACTCCGGTGTCCCCGAGGCGAAGGAGACGGCCACCACGCTCCTCGGCCGCTCGCCCGTCGCCCTCAAGACCACCCTCGCCGCGCTCCGCGAAGCCCGGCGCCTCGACTCCCTCGAAGCCGTCCTGAACATGGAGTTCCGGCTCTCCTGCGCGGCCCTGTCCTCCGCGGACCTCGTCGAGGGCATCCGCGCACAGGTCGTCGACAAGGACCGCGACCCCCACTGGTCCCCGCCCACGCTCGCCGAGGTCACGGACGAGGCCGTCGCCCGCTACTTCGACCCGGCGGACGACCCGGAGCCGTTCCCGGCGTGACGGCCTGACAGGGGCGACTCGTCCGGCGACGCCCCGTCCCAGGCCGTCCCCAGCGGTACCCGGCCGATCGCGCGGCCCCGCGCGTCAAGGATCCGGCCCATCCGCTTGGGCGTGTGGAGGGCGACTGTCCGGTCCTTGACCTCCAGCGCCGGGAAGCGCTCGGCGAGCAGGGCCTCGAACGGGTCGATCCCGTCGAGGCCGTGCAGCCACACCAGGACCAGGAGGTTGTGCGGCCCGCTCACCGAGACGCACATCCGGACCTGGTCCATCCGCGCCAGCGCGCTCCCGGTCGCCTCCAGGTGCGGATGGGGGACCCGCGCGCGATAGACGACCATGGTCGGCAGACCCGCGAGCGGGTGGGCGAGATCGCAGCGGATCGTGATCGCGCCCTCCCGCGTCATCCGCTGCACCCGGCGCCGGGCGGTGTGCTCGCTCATGCCGGTCATGGCCCCCAGCTCCGTGTAGCCGAGCCGGCCGTCACCGCCGAGCGCCGCGATCAGGGCGCGGTCCTCGGGAGAGAGCCGGTCGTACGCCCGTGTGTCGTGGACGACGCGGCCCCGGGTCCTCGGTGAGGTGGACAGGGCCGCGCGCTCCGCCGGCTCCATCGCCCGCATCCGCCAGTCGCGCCCTTCCCCGTACAGGGTGATGCTCAGCCGGGTCCGCGTCGAGCGGACCCCGGGCAGACCTCCGATGACCCGGTCCACCGATCTGCCGAGCGCGGGCAGATCGGGCGCCGCCACGGAGAGAAAGAGGTCGAAGTCGCCGGCGGTCTCGTCCACGCTGAAGACCCAGGGGAGGGCGGCCGCGGCGGCGCTCACCTCCTCCAGGCACCCGGGCCGGCAGCGGACCTCGACATAGGCGACGGCGGTCGTCCCCGCACTGTGGTACGCGGTGATCCAGGCCAGACCGCTCGCACGCAGGCGCTCCCAGCGGCGGGCCGCGGTCGTCGGGTCCACGCCCAGCGCCCGTCCGATACGGGACCACGGGGCGCGCGGGGCGGCCTGGAGGGCGTCGATGAGTGCGAGATCCAGCTCCGAGAACCCCAGGTCGGGACCGTCGGTGCCGGAATCCGGCGTCAGTGCCGTGGCGCTGCTGCTTTCGGGCACTTTCCGGGCTTCGTCGTTCACAGACCGGATCGTAGGGGCACTTCCGGCCGGGGCGCACCCGGCCACTGGAGAGTGAGGAGTGCCGTGTCAGCTCCGCCCGCCGGCACGGTCCGGACCCGACGGACCGTCCGGATCACGATCGTCCTGCTGTTCGCCGCCTGGCTCGTCGACTACGCCGACCGCCTCGTCATCAACCTCGTCCTGCCCTCCATCGGCGAGGAGTTCGACCTCAGCAGGGGGCAACAGGGACTCGTGGTCTCCGCGTTCTTCCTCTCGTACGCGCTCTGCCAGATCCCCGGCGGTCTCCTCGCCGACCGCTTCGGCGCTCAGCGGGTGACGTGCTGGGCCCTGCTGTCCTGGTCGGTCTTCACGGCCCTGACCGGTTTCGCCTGGTCGTTCGCCGTGCTCCTGGTCCTCCGCTTCGCGTTCGGCGCCGCCGAGGGGATCTTCCCGCCCGCGTCGATGAAGGTCCTCGTCGAGCGCACCACACCGGAGGAACGGATGGGGGCGAACGGGCTGATCATGAGCTCCAACGCCCTCGCCGCCGTGCTCACCCCTCTCGTCGTCGCCCCGCTCATCGCGGCGTTCGGATGGCGCTCGGCGTTCTTCTCGACCGCCGCCCTGGGCGTGTTCGTGCTCGTGGCGGTACGGATGTGGCTGCCGGCGCCGCATGCGAGCGGCGATCCGGAGGCCCCCGCCGCCCGCGGCGAACTCCGGCTGATGCTGCGCGAAGGCGTGCTGTGGCGCTTCGCCCTCATGCTGTTCGGCTACTGCACGATCATGTGGGGCCTCACCACCTGGATCCCCTCGTACCTCAGCGACGAACGCGGCGTCCCGCTGGCGTCCGCGGGCGCCCTCGTCGCGATTCCCGCGCTCGCCTCGGCGGTCGCGACGGTCGTGGGCGGACGTCTTGTCGACCGGACCGGCGGCCACCACCGCGGGATCGTGGTCCCCGCGATGGCGGTCGCGGCGATCGCCCTGCCCCTGATGGCCTCCTCGGCCTCCCTCCTCGGCTTCGTCGCCTTCGCCACCGTCGCCGCGTGCGCCGCCTCGCTCGCGTACATGCCGATCTTCGCCGTGCCGCTGCGCGGACTCGACCCCCGCCACGTGGGTGTCGGCAGTGCCGTCATCGTCCTCGGCGGCCAGCTGGCGGGCATGATCGCGCCGCCCGTCATGGGCGTGCTCGCCGACGCCTTCTCCTTCCAGGTCGCCTTCGCTTTCCTGGTCCTCGGGGCCGTGCTCGTCGCGGTGACGTCACTCGTCACCCCGCAGGACGCCGACTCCTTCCGTGCCGCGCTCGGCGCGGCCCACCGACCCGACCCGTCCTCTCTCACCACGGAGCAGAAATGACGCACACGCCCCTTCCCGCCGTCACCGGCCCCGTCGCCCCGCTGCTCGACGGGCTGGGCGACCGACTGCCCGGACTGCGCGCCCTGTACGAGGACCTTCACGCCCACCCCGAGCTGTCCTTCCAGGAGTTCCGTACCGCCGGCATCGCCGCCGCCCGGCTGAGGGACCAGGGCTGGGAGGTCACGGAGGGAGTCGGCGGCACCGGCGTCGTCGGCGTGCTGGCCAACGGCGAGGGCCCGGTCGTGCTGTTGCGCGCGGACATGGACGGTCTGCCGGTCGAGGAGCGGACCGGACTGCCCTACGCCTCCACCGCGACCGGAACGGACCCGGACGGCAGGACGGTCCCGGTCATGCACGCCTGCGGTCACGACGTGCACGTCGCCTGCCTGCTCGGCGCCACCGCCCAACTCGCCGCCACCCGTGACCGGTGGCGGGGCACGGTCGTCGCGGTCCTCCAGCCGGCCGAGGAGGTCGGCGGTGCCCCGGCGATGATCGACGACGGCTTCCTGGACCGCTTCCCCCGCGCCGACATCTGTCTCGCTCAGCACGTGGCCCCCACACCGGTCGGCTTCGTCGGAACCCGTCCCGGCCCGGTCATGGCCGCCTCCGACAACCTCCGGGTGCGCCTCCACGGCCGCGGCGGCCACGGCTCGATGCCCGAGACCACCGTCGACCCGGTGGTCCTGGCCGCCGCCGTCGTCATGCGGCTGCAGACCGTGGTCTCGCGCGAGATCGCCGCCGCGCAGACGGCTGTGGTGACCGTGGGCTCGCTGCATGCCGGTACCAAGGAGAACATCATCCCCGACACCGCCGAGCTGATGGTCAACATCCGCAGTACGACCCCGGACGTACGCGAGCGGGTGCTGCGGGCCGTCGAGCGGATCGTCTTCGCCGAGGCCGCCGCGTCGGGCGCGCCGAAGGATCCGGAGATCCTCCCCTTCAACACCTTCCCCGTGACGGTCAACGACCACGACGCCACCCACGCCGTGCAGGCCGCCCTGGCGGAGGCGCTCGGGGCGGACCACGTCTTCACCCTGCCCCGGCCCGTCACCGGCAGCGAGGACTTCGGCACCTTCGGCACCGCACTCGACGTGCCCTCCGTCTTCTGGCACTTCGGCGGCGCCGACCCGGCCCTCTTCCGCGACATCGACCCCGCGTCCCTGCTGGAGAACGGCATCCCCGACACGATCCCCGCCAACCACTCCCCGTACTTCGCGCCCGCACCGGAGCCGACCCTGGAGATCGGCGTCACCACCCTCCTCGCGGCCGCCGCCCACTGGCTGACCGGCCCGGCCGACCACGGGTAGGACCGGCCCTGGGGCGCCGGCCGGGCCGCCCGTCCGGCGCCCGTCCGGCGCCCGGCCACGCCCGGCCACGCCCGGCCACGCGCCGCCCGCCACGCCCGGCCGGGCCCCGAGCCGGTCGGCACCCCAGCCCGGGCCGGCCGGCCCGGCCGGCCCGGCGCGCCCCTTCTCGCCCGCCCGGGCGGGGAGTTATTCGCTGTCGCCGTCGGCCGTGCCTCCCTAGACTCGACTCACGTGCCGCCGGGAACCGGCGAGCCCGATCATCCGAACCGAGGGGAGCAGACCGTGCGTTGCCGTATCGCCGCCGTCGTCTCCCCGTCACGGTACGACGTGATCCTGATGTCCCGGTCCGACCGGTGCCGGCTGCGCGGCCGCCATCGGACGCCCGTGACGAACCGCTGAGCCCACCCTTCTCCGGGGGCTCGCCCCGCCCGCTTCCGGGCCTCTCGTCCGGGAATCGCGCCGCCCTGTTCTCGAACACCCCGAAAGGCCCCGGGCCGTGCGTACCCACCTTCACCTTCCCCTGCCCGACTCCCTGAACAGCGTCCGGAATCTGGGCATCCTCGCCCATGTCGACGCGGGCAAGACCACCGTCACCGAGCGGATGCTGTACCTCACCGGCGCCGTCCACAAGCGCGGCGAGGTCCACGACGGCACGACCGTCACCGACTTCGACACGCAGGAGCGCGATCGCGGCATCACCATCTTCGCCGCGGCCGTCAGCTGCGTCTGGGACGACCACCGGATCAACCTCATCGACACCCCCGGGCACGTCGACTTCTCCGACGAGGTCGAGCGCTCGCTGCGCGTCCTCGACGGCGCCATCGCCGTCTTCGACGCGGTGGCCGGGGTCGAGCCGCAGAGCGAGACGGTCTGGCGACAGGCGGACCGGCACCGGGTGCCGAGGATCGCGTTCGTCAACAAGCTGGACCGCGCGGGCGCCGACCTCGACACCGCCGTGGCCTCGATCCGGGACCGCCTGCACACCGTGCCGCTCGTCGTCCAGCTCCCCATCGGCCAGGAGGACGGCTTCACCGGAGTCGTGGACCTCGTGCACATGCGCGCGCTGGTCTGGGCGCCGGGCAGCGACACGTACACGGAGGGCCCCGTGCCCGACGCCCTCGCGGACGAGGCGCGACACCGCCGTCATGCCCTGGAGGAGGCGGTGGCCGAACTCCACCCGGACGCCCTGGAGGAGTTCTGCGCCCGCTCGGAGCTCGCCGCGCCGACGCTGACGGCCGCCCTGCGCGATCTCACGCGGACCGGCGACGGTGTGGTCGTGCTGTGTGGATCCGCCTACCGCAACCGCGGGATGGAGCCGCTCCTCGACGCCGTCGTGACCTATCTGCCCTCGCCGCTGGACGTACCCCCGGTCCAGGGCTCCACCGCGGACGGCGCGGTGGAGGAGCGGGCCGCCGATCCGGCGGAACCGTTCGCCGCCCTGGTCTTCAAGGTGAACTCGACCGCCACCGGGCGGCTGACCTACCTGCGTGTGTACGCGGGAACGATCGGAAAGGGAGATGTCGTGCTCGACGTCGCCGCGCGTCGCACCGAACGGATCGGCCGCATCCTCCGGGTGCAGGCCGACCGGAACACGGAGGTGGACCGGGCTCGGGCCGGGGACATCGTCGCGGTCGTCGGCGTCAAGGACGCCAGGACCGGTGCCACGCTGTGCGCACCCTCGGCGCCGCTGCTCCTCGAACCGCCCACCGTGGCCGACCCCGTCGTCTCCGTCGCGGTCGAGGCCCGCAGGAGCCTCGACACCGACCGCCTCGCGGCGGCGCTGGCCCGGCTCGTCGAGGAGGACCCCTCGCTGAAGGTCAGGACCGACCCCGAGACCGGCCAGACCGTGCTGTCGGGGATGGGCGAACTGCATCTGGAGGTGGCCGTGGAGAAGATCCGCCGGGCCCAGGGCCTGGAGATCGGCGTCGGCAGGCCGCAGGTCGCCTATCGCGAGACGGTCGTCCGCGGAGTCACCGACCTGGTCTACCGGCACGTCAAACAGGACGGTGGCGCGGGTCAGTTCGCCCACGTCGTCCTCGACGTGGCGGCGCTGGACCCCGACGCGGGTACGGAGGACTTCGCCTTCTCGTCCACCGTCACCGGTGGCCGCGTACCGCAGGAGTACATCCGGGCGGTCGAGGCCGGCTGTCGCGACGCCCTGGCCGAGGGCCCGCTCGGCGGTCATCCGGTCACCGGTGTTCGGGTGACCCTGACCGACGGTGCCACGCACTCCAAGGACTCCTCGGAGATGGCGTTCCGCACCGCCGGCCGCCTCGCGCTCCGCGAGGCGTTGCGCGCCAGCGCGATGACGCTCCTGGAGCCGGTGGTGGAGGTCACGGTCACGGTGCCCGACAGCGCCGTGGGCGGGGTGCTGGGTGACCTCGCGGCACGACGCGGCCGGGTCTCCGGCTCCACCGCACGTGCCGGTACGGCGGTGCTCACCGCGACCGTGCCGCTGGCCGAGCTGTTCGGCTACGCGTCACGGCTGCGCAGCCGCACCCAGGGCCGGGGCACCTTCACCACCCGGCCGACGGGTTACGCCCCCGTTCCCGCCGGCGTCGCGGCCGGCACGGCGTCCCGGTAACGCCTCCTGACGGTGCCGGGGCGGAGTCCCGGTAGCGCCTCCTGACGGGCCCGCCCTCCACCGGGCGGGCCCGTCCCGGTCCATGCCCCGAGCCGGATCCAAGATCCCGACGGGCATATCATCCGAGGAAAACGGAGGGGGGCGTGGTGACGTCATCGAGGAAGTCCGCGCGAGCGGAGCGCCGGCGCCGACGGCGCGAGGAGGGCGAGGAGGGCAGCTGCTCCGGGGCGATCGACCACTGCCTCGCGAGCCGGCAGTGCTGCCCGGAGATGTGGCTGACCCTCCTTCCGGCGCTGTTCCTCGCCCTGGCCCGCCCTTCGGGAGGCCGGCGGCCCGACAGCCGCCGCCCGGCAACCGGCCGCCCGGCGGGGCGGGTCGCCGGTGCGATGGTCACCGCCGTCCAGCACTACCGCGAGGAGATCAGCCCGCGCCGCCCGCCCTGCTGCCCGTACACCCCCAGCTGTTCCACGTACGCCGTGAAGGCGCTGAGCCGCCACGGCGCACGCCGGGGCGCGCTCCTGACGGTGGGCCGCCTGCTGCGGTGCAGGCCGGCGGCCGCGCGGCGCCGGGGCTTCTCGGACCCCGTCCCGGACTGACCGCCGGCCGGCGCCGCGACGCCCCGGCTGCCGTCAGCCCGCGTTCTCGCGCACCACGACGAACGCGGCGCGCTTGCGGCCTCCGTCCGGGGACTGCCACTCGGCGGTGACACGACCCCGCGCGTCCGCGGGCCCGTCCGACTCCTGGAGCACGCGTGCCACGGCGAGGGTGAGGGCGGGGTCGGCGTCACCCGCCGTCCGCACCGCGAGCGCGGTTCCGTGCGGACCGTCGACGGCGGCGCCCGGCCCGGTCACGGTCGTGAGGCCGGTTCCGTCGAACCGTCCGGTGACCGAGTGGTCCGGAGTGTCGGTCTCGCTCTGCGCCTGCGGCTCGGCGCGGCCTTCGAGCAGGGCGAGCAGCCGTTCCACCAGGACCGGGTCGTGGACGCCGTCGTACACCCAACGCTTGCCGAGCACACCGTGCTCGGAGGTGCCGACCAGCGCTTCGGCGGGCGCGCCGTCGAGCGGGGCCCCGCGATACGTCAGGGGCAGGTGGTAGGAGACGGGCCGGTCACCGGAGCCGTCCGTGACGACCATGAACTCGATGCCCACCTCGCCCTGCGGGTCGTCGAGCCGGAAGCCCCCGGCCTTGGCGAGCTCCGGCGCGCGCCCGGTGGGGACGTACCACGGACGGGTGGGCAGCCAGGAGGCGAACAGCTCCAGCTTGGTCGGTTTCATGGTGGTGCGATGAATGACAGCCATGATCGGTGAACTTTCCGGCGGGGCCGTCGGTTCCCGTCGCCGGAGGGACGGCCTGTCCCGTCCCTCGTGCGGGTAGGCCCGGTGGGCACCCCGCCGCAGCCCGGCGGCACAATGAGGATCATGCTGCTGTCGTTCCAGCCCGTCCTCGAGCGCATCGCCGAGGAGATCGGGGACCTCGTCGGCCGGGGCCGGCCCGCCGACTACATCCCGGCGCTCGCCGTCGGCGACCCGGGCCGGTTCGGCATGGCCGTCGCCGAGCTCGACGGGACGGTGTACGGGGTGGGGGACTGGCAGCAGCCCTTCTCCACCCAGTCCGTCACCAAGGCGTTCACCCTCGCGCTCGCCCTCGCCCGGGAGGGCGAGGTCCTCTGGGAGCACGTCGGACGCGAACCGTCGGGCAATCCCTTCAACTCCCTCGTCCAGTTGGAGTACGAGCACGGCATCCCGCGCAACCCGTTCATCAACGCGGGCGCGCTCGTCGTCACCGACCGGCTGCACAGCCTCACCGGCGACGCCTCGGGCAGCCTGCTCGACCTGTTGCGCACCGAGAGCGGAAACGCGGACCTGGACTTCGACCGGGACGTCGCCGCCTCGGAGACCGCGCACGGCGACCGCAACGCCGCCCTGGCCCACTTCATGGCCTCGTACGAGAACATCGAGAACCCCGTGCCGGTGCTGCTGCGCGAGTACTTCCGGCAGTGTTCCATCGAGGCGTCCTGCGCCGACCTCGCGCTCGCCACCGGCTTCCTGGCCCGCCACGGCATCCGGGCGGACGGCTCACGGCTGCTCACCCGCAGCCAGGCCAAGCAGGTCAACGCCGTCATGCTCACCTGCGGCACCTACGACGCGGCGGGGGACTTCGCCTACCGCGTGGGCCTGCCGGGCAAGAGCGGTGTCGGCGGCGGCATCATCGCCGTCGTCCCGGGCCGCTGCACGCTGTGCGTGTGGAGCCCCGGCCTCGACGAACGCGGCAACTCGGTGGCGGGAGTCGCCGCTCTGGACCGTTTCACCACCATCACGGGGCTCTCCGTCTTCTGACGACGCGCCGTCCCCGCGACCGCCACGATCCACGCCCGTGCCTCGATCCGGGCCGTGCCGCGTTGCCCGCCCGTGCCTCGATCCGGGCCGTGCCGCGTTGCACGCCCGTGCCGCGTTCCACGCCCGTGCCGCGTTCCACGCCCGTGCCGCGTTGCACGCCCGCGACGACGAGCACGGATCGCCGCCCGCGCGAGG
The DNA here is from genome assembly GCF_040653355.1 of Streptomyces sp. NPDC047971. Lineage (NCBI taxonomy): Bacteria > Bacillati > Actinomycetota > Actinomycetes > Kitasatosporales > Streptomycetaceae > Streptomyces > Streptomyces sp. NPDC047971. The sequence continues at coordinate 12,537 of NZ_JBEZNW010000072.1, forward strand.
GGCTCTGTGGAGCCGCACGGAACCCGCCTGACCGAGCGGGACGCGCGCGGCGGTGGGCCGGTCGGTCGAACCGGGCGCCGCGGGAGCCGTGCCGTGAGGCGAGCGGAGGACAAGCGGGCCAGGATGGGAAGGTCGTCACGACCAGGAGCCGCCATGACCGATCGACCCACCCGCCACGACCCCGCCCGCGGGCAGGCCCCCGCCCCGTGGGAGGCCCTGCCCGTCGCCGTGCCCGGCCACCAGGGACACCCCGAGCGCTGCATGACGGCAGGGGACTACTGGTACGACCGCGGCGCGGAGACCACGCGGCCCGGCGCGACGTTCGGGGCGCACGCACGGACGGGCACGGAGTGACCGCACGGTGGTCGTCGCACGCGGACTGCTGATCGGCGGCCGGGAGGCACCCGCCGCCTCCGGCCGCACCACCGAGGACCTCGACCCGTACACCGGCGAGGTCCACGCGACCGTGGCCGCCGCCGGTCCCGAGGACGTCACCCGGGCGGTCGACGCGGCCCACGCGGCCTTTCCGGCGTGGGCCGCGCTCGCCCCCTTCGCCCGCCGGGCGATCTTCCTCATGGCGGCCGACCTCCTCGACGCCAGGACGGAGGAGGCCGTCGGCCTCATGGCCGGGGAGACCGGCAGCACGCGCCCCTGGGCGGAGTTCAACGTGCGGCTCGCCGCGAACATCCTGCGCGAGGCCGCGGCGGCGGTCACCGCGCCCCGCGGCGAGGTCCTCAGCGCCCAGGAGCAGGACGCGCTGGGCCTCGCGGTGCGGGAACCGCTCGGTGTCGTCGCCGCGTTCGCGCCCTGGAACGCACCCCTCATCCTCGGCGTCCGGGCCGTCGCCGCCCCCCTGGCCGCGGGCAACACGGTCGTGGCGAAGCCGAGCGAACGGGCGCCGATCGCCGCCGGGCTCTTCGTCGCCGACGTGCTGCACGCCGCCGGGCTGCCCGAGGGCGTCCTCAACGTGGTGACCAACGCCCTCGACGACTCCGCCGAGATCGCCGAGACGCTGATCGCCGACCACCGGGTCCGTGCGGTCGACTTCACCGGCTCGACCGAGACCGGCCGTCTGATCGGGGCCCACGCGGCGCGACACCTGAAACCCGCCGTCCTCGAACTCGGCGGCAAGAACTCCGTGATCGTCCTCGACGACGCGGATCCGGACTACGCCGTGGACGCGGCCACGTTCGGTGTCTTCATGAACGCCGGCCAGATCTGCATGTCCGGCGACCGCCTCCTCGTGCACGAGAGTCTCGCCGAGGAGTTCACCCGGCGGTTCGCCGCCCGGGCGGCCGCGCTCCCCGCGGGCGACCCGGGCCACCCGGACACCGTCGTCGGCCCGTTGGTGAGCGAGGCCGCCGCCCACCGGGTCGCCACGCTCGTCGCGGACGCGGTCGCCGCGGGAGCCACCCTGCTCACCGGCGGGACCGGGCCACGGGGTGCGGTGCACCCGCCGACCGTGCTCAGCGGGGTCACCAGGGAGATGGAGCTCTACTACGCGGAGCTCTTCGGGCCCGTGTGCGTGATCGAGACCTTCGCCGACGACGAGGCGGCCGTCGCCCTGGCCAACGACACGGAGAACGGGCTGACCTGCGGCATCATCACCGAGAACGCGACCCACGGACTGGCGGTCGCCCGCCGCGTCCACTCCGGGATCGTGCACATCAACAACCAGTCCGTCGCCGACGAGCCCCACGCCCCCTTCGGCGGCGTGAAGGCTTCCGGCTACGGACGCTTCGGCGGCCGCTGGGGCATCGAGTCCTTCTCCAACACCCGCTGGGTCACGATCGCCGGCCGGCAGGCCCGTTACCCCTTCTGAGGCGGCACGCCCCGTCACCCCATTCGGGGCGGCGCGACCCCGTCAGTCCTTCCGGGGCGGCGCGACGAGGGCGTCCGACTGGTGCGCCCGTCGCAGCGCGTCGGCGACGAATCCGTCGGCCTTCAGCTCCTCGACGAGATCGGACAGGAAGCGGACGGTGGCGGGCCGCCGGGACAGGGTGGTGCCCACGGCCTGCCTGATCTCCATGAAGCGTTCTTCGATCAGCCGGAGTCCGGGCCGGGAGGCCGCGTACGCGGTCATCGGCTGCCGGATGCCGGCCGCGACCTCCAGCTTCTCGGACTCGAAGACGTCCACGCCCTCGTCGCCGCGTACGACGGACGCGTGGCGCAACGTGCGTGAGAGGTAGAGGTCGTAGGCGGAACCCCGCTTCACGCCGATCCGCACACCGTCGCGGTCGACGTCCGCGACGGTCGTGAGGGGCGACTCCCGGTCCACCGCGAACACCCCCTCGATCACGACGTACGGCGCGGTGAAGGCGACCTCGGCCTCCCGGGCGGGTTCGACGGCGAGGAAGCAGAGGTCGGCCCGGCCCGTGGCCATCGCCTCGTACGACTTGCGTGCCGCGTCGAAGCAGACGAGCTCGACAGGTACTCCCAGCCGGGCGCCGATCTCCCGCGCGATGTCGACCGTGACCCCTGCCGGGGCCTCGGGCGTACCCGCGGCGAGGACGGGATTGCCCAGGTTGATCGAGGCCCGCAGTACGCCGGTCGGTGCCAGATCCTCGCTGATGTCAGCCGTTGCGCTCGTCATGGCCGGAGTCTAGGTCACCGCCGCACGCAGGACGCGGCCGTCCTTCATCGCACGGCCACCGGCAGGTCCCCCGAGGTTCGCAGGGGTACGGCATGACTGATATGGGCATGTCAGTCGCAGCCGCCACCCCCATACGGCGGCCCGTCAGGAGGACACAGGTGAAGACGAGTTCGCGGATCCGCAGGGTCTCGCTCATCCTCGGCAGCAGCATCGCGTTGGTCGTCGCCGTACCGGGCAGCGCCGTCGCCGCGCCGCCCACGGCGCTGCCCGCGTCGGCGGACGCGCTGGAACAGACGTTCCAGCCCGCCTTCGACTACGACACGGACGGCTGCTACTCCACGCCGGCCATCGGCCCGGACGGCACCGTCAACGGCGGTCTCAAGCCCTCCGGCGCTCTCAACGGCCAGTGCCGGGACTCCTGGGACCTCGACAACACCAACAGCTACGCCCGCGCGAAGTGCAACAACGGCTGGTGCGCCGTCATCTACGGCCTCTACTTCGAGAAGGACCAGGCCGTCGCGGGCAGCGGTCTCGGCGGGCACCGCCACGACTGGGAGCACGTCGTGGTGTGGATCCAGAACAACCAGGCCCAGTACGTCTCCACCTCCGCGCACGGCGATTTCGACACCTACGGCCGTGACCGGATCCGCTGGGACGGCACGCACGCCAAGGTCGTCTACCACAAGGACGGTCTGAGCACCCACTGCTTCCGCCCCGCCAACTCCCGGGACGAGCCGCCGGAGAACCACAAGGGCCAGTGGCAGTTCCCCGCCCTGGTGGGCTGGAACGGCTACCCGGCCGGGCTCCGCGACAAGCTGAGCCAGACCGACTTCGGAAGCGCCCACTTCGGGCTGAAGGACGGCAGCTTCGCCGGGCACCTGGCGAAGGCGAAGCCGGCGGGGATCCCGTTCGACCCCTACGCGTGACAGGCGGTCGAGCCTGACGCGGCGTGTCCGGTCGGTGGGGTCCGGCCGGACCTCCGCGCCCCTACGCCTCGCGCGTGGTCACGGCGAGGGGGTCGCCCGCACGGGGACGTCATGGCTCTGATGGCCCCCACTGGCCAGTATCCGTACGTTGCCCTGTTCGTCGATCTCGGCCCGCACGATGCCCGTCTCGTCGGCGTACACCGGGTGCCCGCCCGCGCCCTTGCGGTCCGTGCGGGTGACGACGATGGAGTCACCCGACACCGGAAATGTCAGCTCGTACCGTTCGACGCTTTCCATCCGCCCTTTATAGGGGAACGGCACGCCGGTCGGCCGTTCCGACACCTGCGGTGCCGGGGGCCGACACCTCGGTCATCGTCCCTCGTCCTCGGGGATCTCGACGATCACGAGCGTGCCCCGGCTTCCGGGGCGAACGGTGTGGCTCGTCCTCGCCGGGATCATGTAGAGCTCGCCCGCACCCACCGTCACGGGCCGTTCGTCGACCTCGAGTTCGAGGCGTCCGTCGAGCACCAGCAGCGCCTCGGCGGTCTCGTGGCTCTCCGCCTCGACCGGCATCTCGTCCATCCGCAGTACCTTCACGCACGCGGGTCCCACCTGCCCCAGCGCGAGCGAACGCCACCCTTCGGGCAGCCCGGCCGCGGTGTTCCTCAGGTTGATCAGGCTCACGACACACTTCTCCCTACGGCCGGGCATGACGTCACCGGCCGTCCTCGACACCATCGACGGATGCCTCAGAACCTACGTGACCTGCGCTGACGGTGGGTCGACCGTTTGGCAAAGAACGGAGGTGCGGAGCGCGCGCCGGTCATCCGTCGGCCTCCGCGAAGTGGGCGGCGCTCTCGGCGTCCGCCGGGTAGTACGACTCGATCGTGACCTCGGCCAGCGTGATGTCCATCGGGTTGCCGAACGTGGTCGTGGTCGAGAACAGCCGCAGTTCCCGCCCCTGTCCGTCCCCTGCGCCGAAACGGAAGACCATCGGGATCACGGTGTCGGCTTCGTCCGCCAGGCTCGTCGTACCTTCGGTCCCGTGCGTCAGCATCTCCTCGTAGAGGGAGGCGAGTTCGGGGTCGGGAGCGGTGGCGAGCTGCCGCGCGACACGGGAGCGGAACGCCGCGCGGACGTCGGCCAGGTTCACGAGTCGCGGAGCGAGCCCCCGCGGGTCGAGCGCGAGGCGCACCATGTTGACCGGCGGCCGCAGCAGGCCGGGGGCGACATCCGCGAAGAACGCGTCGACGGCCCGATTGGTCATGACGACGTTCCATCGCCGGTCGAGGACCAGCGCGGGGTACGGCTCGTGCGCGCGGAGCACTCTCCCCACCGCGTCCCGGGCCGCCGAGAGCGGGTCGCTGTCGAGCGGGCGCTCGGTGTACCGGGGTGCGAAGCCGCCGGCGAGCAGGAGCTGGTTACGGCCCCGGAGCGGCACGTCGAGCCGCTCCGCGAGCCGGAGGATCATGTCGGCGCTCGGCCTGGATCTTCCGGTCTCCACCAGACTGACGTGTCGCGCCGACACATCGGCGGCGATCGCCAGATCGAGCTGGCTGAGCCGCCGGCGACGGCGCCACTGCCGCAAGAGCTCCCCGACCGTGTTCACGATCACCAGGATCGCGCACCATGGAGCCTTCCGCCATGACATGGGAGTTCATCGACACGCCGCGCGTCGGCCGCGGACACTGCGTCCATGACCACGGACACGGAGAACAGGAACATCGTCGAACGGGCGCTGGCCCGACTGGTGGGGACGGGCGACGTCGACGCGCTCGCGCCGCTGCTGAGTGACGACTTCGTCCATCACCGGCCGGACGCGACCTCGTCCACGAAGGAGGAATGGCTCGCCGCCGTACGCGCGGTGCCGCTCGACGACCTGAGGGTCGAGGTCCATCACGTGATGGCCGACGGTGATCACGTGATGATGCACTCGCGGCGCTGGATCCCCGGCGCCGGGCAAGGGATCGCGGGCGTCGACATCTGGCGGCTGGCCGACGGGCTGATCGTCGAGGGCTGGGAGATCATCGAGCCGGTCGCCGACGCGGCGGCCCACATGGCCTGGTACGAGGCGCCGGCCGTGCGCGAGGTATAAATTGCCGGACGTTGTTGACACTCTGATCCGCCGCTACATCACCGGGCGAAACCGCCACGCCGACGACCAGCGCCTACGCGCTGTCGTCGACAGGGCCAACACTGCCTGATCCGGCGCTACACGCCGGTGGTGCCATCGATGCGTTCCCGGACCAGGTCGGCGTGGCCGTTGTGGCGGGCGTACTCCTCGATCATGTGGACATAGATCCAGCGCAGGCTGACATCCTGCTCCATGAAGCGACCCGTATCGGTCAGAGCACGGTCGGCGCAGTGCTCGCGGGCGCGGGCGATCTCCGCGTGCCAGGTGGCGAGGGCGTCACTCAGGGCGGCGCCCGCAGCAAGGTCGAAGCCGCCGTCGGGGCCGTCCGGGTCGGCCTGCGGGTCGTAGATGGGCGGGGCCTGCTCTCCAGCGAACACGCGGCGGAACCAGTTCCGTTCCACCTCCGCCATGTGCTGGACAAGGCCCGTCAGAGTGAAGCCGGACGGCGGCACGGACGCAACGGCGGCCTGCTCATCGTCCAGACCCTCGCACTTCATGGCCATGGTGGTGCGGTGAAAGTCAAGCCAGCTTTCAAGCGTCGTGCGCTCGTCGGCGTTCAGGGGCGGCACAGGGCGATCGATGGCGCTCATCGGTCGATTATCGCCAGCGGCCGAAGCCGTCGACAGGCGGGGCTTCACTGCAGGGCGAACGTTGTCTGATGCGGCACTGGTTCCGCACGGCCGCCGCGACCCGCCGAGGTCGCGGGGGAGTCATCGGTACGAGGCGACGAGACGTGCCAGATGCCGCCCCGCGACCTCCAGTGGCGTCACGCTGCGGGCGACCTGGGCCGCCAGCTCCGCGCCCTCCAGGGTGGCGATCACCGTGTGCGCCAGCTCCTCGGCGTCGGCCTCGGCGAACCCCGTGTCGCGCAGTCTCCGGGCCACGACCGCCCGCCATCGCGCGAACGCCTCGGCCGCGGCCTCCTGGACGCCGGGGGCGCTCGTCGCCGTGCCCACGACGGTGGAGGTGACCGGGCAGCCGTCGAGCCAGTCGGAGTCGCGCAGCCCCTCGGCCAGCGACGCGGTGAGGGCGAGAAGGGCCTTCTCCGGCTCCGCCTCCGCGTCGAGCGTCTCACTCAGGATCTCGGTGAACTCCTCGTCGCCGAGCCGGACGGCGGCTGTGCCGAGCTCCTGCTTGCCGCCGGGGAAGAAGTGGTACACGGAGCCGAGCGTCGCGCCGGCCTCGCGGGAGATCTGCTTGATGCCGGTGCCCTCGTAGCCCTGGCGCTGCATCAGGCGTGAGGTCGTTCGGATGATCCGCTCGCGTGTTCCGGCGGTCTCGGGATCGTGCCCTGCCTTGGTCTTCACGTCTCCAGACTACCGAACTAGAGCGATCGTTCTAGCTTCTGTGCTACGTTCTCTCTAGATAGAGCGTTCGTTCTAGTCGTTTGGGAGAACTCTGTGGACACGTCCGCTGTGAACACCTCGTCCGTCACCGTCGTCGGCCTCGGCCCGATGGGCCGGGCGATGGCCGGCGCCTACCTGGACGCCGGCTACCGGGTCACCGTCTGGAACCGCACGGCGAGCCGCGCCGACGAACTCGTCGCCAGGGGGGCGGTGCGCGCCGACACCGTCGAGCAGGCGCTGGCGGCCAACGAGGTGGTCGTGCTGAGCCTCACCGACTACGCCGCGATGTACGCCATCCTGGAGCCCGCCGCCGCGGCGCTCGAGGGCCGCGTCCTGGTCAACCTCAGCTCCGACACCCCCGAGCGGGCCCGCGAGGGAGCGGCCTGGGCGGCGAAGCACGGAGCGCGCCATCTGACCGGCGGGGTGCAGACACCGCCCTCCGGCATCGGAACGAAGGAGTTCGACACCTTCTACAGCGGCCCCCGGGACCTCTTCGAACAGTACGAGGACGTCCTGCGGGTCATCACGGGCACGGACTACCGCGGTGAGGACCCGGGGCTGGCCGCCCTCTACTACCAGCTCCAGATGGACCTCTTCTGGACCGCCCTCACCGCCTGGCTGCACACGCTGGCGGTGGCGAACGCGAACGGCATCAGCGCCTCGGCGATCAGGCCCCTCGCGACCGAGGTACTGGGTGGGATGGGTCAGTTCATCGACTTCTACACGCCTCGGATCGAGGCGGGAGAGCACGTCGGTGACGTCGAGCGCATCTCGATGGCCGTGGCGAGCCTGGAACACGTCGTCCACACGACGCGCGACTCGGGGGTGGACCCGGCCCTGCCGGTGGCGGTGCTGGAGGCGTTCCGGCAGGGGGCGGCCGCGGGTCACGAGGAGGACAGCCTGACCTGGCTGATCGAGGTGTTCGGGCGGCGAGCGGCCGCGTGACCGCTCCCGTCCGGGAGCCTCAGGAAAGGGCGAGGCCGGGCCCGCCGTGGGGGCCGGCGGGGGCCTCGCCGTCACCGGCGAGGGCGGCGACCTGGTCGGTGATCATGTCCAGGATCGTCGCCGAAGCCTCCGGGTCGTGGCCGAGGACGAGGAAGTTCAGGGTCAGCCCGTCGGTCACGGCGGCCAGATAGCGGGCCAGGACCGGGACGGATACCCGGAGTTCCAGCCCCATGCCGGTGCTGACCTCGTCGATCAGCCCGTGGTAGATCTCGGCGTACCGCTCGTGCTGGCGGCGCGCCAGCGCCTCGAACCCGGGCGTGCGCAGGGCGTACTGGGTGAGCTCGTACGTGAGCATGTGCTCGTCCGGGTGGGCGCGGACATGGTCCCAGTAGGCGTCGAAGCCGGCCCGGATCGTCTCCCGGAACGTGTCCCTCGGGCGCAGCGCCTCCTTCACGACCCCCACGTAGTGGTCGGTGATCGTCGTGATCACCGACTCCAGGAGCGCCTGCTTGGAGTCGAAGCAGTAGTGGAAGACGCTCAGCGACACCCCCGCCTCGGCGACGATGGACCGGGTCGTCGTCCTCGGGACGCCGTCCCGGGTCATCGCGCGGATCGCGGCCTCGGTCAGTTGCCGGCGTCGTTCGGCGAGAGGCAAGCGGGACATGCGGTGGATCCTTTCGGTTCTGCGGTAGGCCGCCCCGGGGGAGCGGCGAGGGCCGGGCGGGGGGGGGGGGGGGGGGTTCGACC
>NZ_JBEZNW010000073.1:0-19913 GCF_040653355.1 Streptomyces sp. NPDC047971
GCACGCTGTTGAGTTCTCAAGGAACGGACGCTTCCTTTGTACTCACCCTCTCGGGCTTTCCTCCGGGCTTTTCCCTTCGGTCTTTCGTGTTTCCAGCTTAGCAGATCCGATTTCCGTTTCTGCCACCCGCTGGAGCGGGCTTGCCGTTTCCGGAATTCGCTTTTCGCGCTTTCCCTTGCGGCGGGGTCAAACACTACCAGGCTTTTTCACTCCCCTTGACCACCTCTCCGCGGACATGCAGAGGTGTAGACCACTGGGGTTAGGATCTGGCTTGATAGGTGCTGCCGACCCACGACTCAAAGTCGCGTTGGGGTCAGGCAGGAGTACGACAGTACATCCCACCGTCAGTAGAGGCAAATCGTTTCCGGCTAGTCCCTAGGTCCGCCAACTGGTACGTCCCGTGCGGAACTAGGACTTCGTATGACATACGCTTCTGAACAGTACGCCGTCCAGGACAGGTAGTGACGGCGCCACACAATCTCCGCCCCTGGGAGGCTTCCCATGACAACCGTGACGTCGCCACTCGCTGGACGCGCCATCGGTCTCGCCGCTGTACCCGACCCGGTCTTCTCCGGCGCGATGGTCGGGCCCGGCACCGCCATCGACCCCGTACGTGAGCCGTCGGAGGCCGTGTCCCCGGTCGACGGCGTCATCGTCTCTCTGCACCCCCATGCCTTCGTCGTCGTCGACGGCGAAGGCCACGGCGTGCTGACCCACCTCGGGATCGACACCGTTCAGCTCAACGGGCAGGGCTTCGAGCTGCTGGTGAACAAGGGGGACACCGTGACGCGGGGACAGGCCGTCGTTCGTTGGAACCCGGCCGAGGTCGAGGCCGCCGGCAAGTCCCCCATCTGCCCCGTCGTGGCCCTGGAGGCCACCGCCGACTCTCTCTCCGATGTCGTCGACAGCGGCGACGTGAAGGCCGACGACCAGCTCTTCAGCTGGAACTGAGGCCGGAGTCGTCCTCGTGACGACCACGAGCACGACATTCATCGCGGCGGCTCGATGCCGCCGCTCTATCGGAGACGGGTGAGATGGAGACAACGCTGCGAGGCGTCGGCGTCAGCCACGGAGTGGCGATCGGCGAGGTCCGGCACATGGGCACGGCGGTTCTGGAACCGCCGGCCAAGCAGATTCCCGCCGAAGAGGCGGAGCGCGAACAGGGGCGCGCCCGCCAGGCCGTGGAAGCTGTGGCTGCCGACCTGATTGCGCGCGGCAATCTGGCCGGGGGCGAGGCACAGCACGTGCTGGAGGCCCAGGCGATGATCGCTCAGGACCCGGAGCTCATCGCCGACGTCGACCGTCGGATCGCCGTCGGCAGCACGGCAGAGCGCGGTATCTACGACGCCTTCTCCCACTACCGCGAGCTTCTCGCGGGCGCGGGTGAGTACATGGCCGGACGGGTGGCCGACCTCGACGACGTGCGGAACCGCATCGTCGCGCGTCTGCTGGGCGTGCCGATGCCGGGTGTGCCGGACAGCGACGAGCCGTACGTGCTGATCGCGCGGGACCTGGCTCCCGCGGACACGGCGCTGCTCGACCCCACGCTGGTGCTGGGTTTCGTGACGGAGGAGGGCGGGCCGACCAGCCACAGCGCGATTCTCGCGCGGGCGCTGGGTGTGCCGGCCGTCGTGGCGCTGCCGGGCGCCGGTGAGATCGGCGAGGGCACGATCATCGCGGTGGACGGTTCCACGGGCGAGATCTTCGTGGAGCCGACCGACGAGCGTAAGGAGCGGATGACGGCTGCCGCGGCGGAGCGCAAGGCCGCGCTGGCCGCGTCCAGTGGTCCGGGCGCGACCTCGGACGGGCACAAGGTGCCGCTGCTGGCCAATGTCGGTGGTCCTGCCGACGTGCCGGCGGCGGTGGAGGCCGGCGCCGAGGGTGTCGGTCTGTTCCGCACGGAGTTCCTCTTCCTCGACGACAGCAAGAAGGCGCCGTCGGAGGAGAAGCAGATCGAGGCGTACCGCAAGGTGCTCGAGGCGTTCCCCGAGGGCCGTGTGGTGGTGCGGGTGCTGGACGCCGGTGCGGACAAGCCGCTCGACTTCCTGACGCCGGCGGACGAGCCGAACCCGGCACTGGGTGTGCGGGGTCTGCGTTCGCTGCTCGACCACCCCGAGGTGCTGCGGACGCAGCTGACGGCGCTGGCGAAGGCCGTCGAGGGCCTGCCGGTGTACCTGGAGGTCATGGCGCCGATGGTGGCCGACCGTACGGACGCGAAGGCCTTCGCCGACGCGTGCCGTGAGGCGGGGCTGCGGGCGAAGTTCGGCGCGATGGTGGAGATTCCCTCCGCCGCTCTGCGGGCGCGTTCGATCCTGCAGGAGGTGGAGTTCCTGTCGCTGGGCACCAATGACCTGGCGCAGTACACCTTCGCCGCCGACCGTCAGGTCGGGGCCGTGTCGCGGCTGCAGGACCCGTGGCAGCCGGCGCTGCTCGACCTCGTCGCGCTGTCCGCCGAGGCGGCCAAGGCCGAGGGCAAGAGCTGTGGTGTCTGTGGTGAGGCCGCCGCGGATCCGCTTCTGGCCTGTGTGCTGACGGGTCTGGGTGTCACCTCTCTGTCGATGGGTGCCGCGTCGATTCCCTATGTGCGGGCGACGCTCGCGAAGTACACGCTGGCGCAGTGCGAGCGTGCCGCGGCCGCGGCGCGCGCGGCGGACACGGCCGAGGAGGCCCGGGTGGCCGCGCAGGCGGTGCTGTCCGGGGAGTGATCCCGGTACGTCGTGTTGTCGGAGGGGCTTCCCGTCACGTGTGTGGCGGGGAGCCCCTTCGGCGTCAGCGGTGGTCGGGCCAGTCGTCGTCCTCGGGGGTGACGGGGAAGCCGGCGCGGTAGTCGACGTCGGGTTCGGGCGGGAGGGGTTCTCCGGTGTGGGCGTCGGTGCAGTAGGCGCTGAACACCTCGGCTTCGGTGAGGGGGTGGAGTGTGCCCTCGTGCAGGCGCCAGCCGTGGAGGCGGTCGCGTGCTCCTGGGTTGGTGGTGCGCAGGACCACTCCCCCGGGGCTGTCGTGTGCGATGCCGGCGGCGAGGACGGTGGCGAACTCGGCCGCGGCGCCGCTGTCGATGTCGGCGGGTCCGTCCTGGTCCCGTCGGGCGTGGAGGGCCGCGAGGAGTTGTTCGTCGGCGGCGGGGACGCTGCAGACGAGGTGGTGGGTGCCGTGTCCGGCGGCTTCGAGGAGGCGCATGAGCAGGTGGGAGGCCCGGTCGAAGGCGGAGCGGCCGATGTCCTGTCCGCAGTCGCCGCAGTCTCCGGTGTCGGTGAGGAGCATGGCGGCGTATTCCCAGGTGGCGCGGCGGACGGCAGCGTCGATGAGGGTCGGGACGAGGGTGGCCATGGGTTGGCCGGTATAGGGGATGCGGGCGCCGGTGGCGGCCAGTTCGGCGGTGAAGCGGCTGCGGCTGGCGGGGCGGTCCGGGTCGAGACCGGTGTCCTCGCAGTACTGCGCGTACTCCTCGGGGTCGAAGAGGGCGACGGTGGTGTGTCCGCCCTGGCCGGCGAGTGCCTTGAGCAGGCCCTCGATCTGGTGGAGGTAGGTCGCGTGGTCGTCGAAGGCGAAGGTGCCGTACCGGCGCATGGCGGTGAAGTCGTCCTCGTCGGCGAGGAGTCCGACGGTGCTGGGGACTTCGCGGCGCAGTGCGCGGCGCAGGGTCGTGGTGCCGTGGCGTGTCATGTCTCCCCCTGGGCGCTGTCTTTCAGTGCTCACTCACCGTAGTTGATGTCACTGACAGTGACGGTTCGGTGGTCCGGTCGCGGATGATGCGGTGCTGCGCCGCGCCGGCGGCGACGAGGCCGAGGCCGAGGAGGGGCCAGGCGAGGGCGCCCGCGCTCATGACGCCGGTGACGAGGAGGGGGCCGGCGAATCGCTGGGTGGACTGGGCGAGCCCGTGGACGCCGAGGTAGGCGCCCTGGGCTTCGGCGGGGGCCAGGGCGACGGACAGCTCCCAGGAGGAGGTGGCGTGGACGACCTCGGCGAAGGTGAGGGCGATGACGGCGACGACGAGTGCTGTGACGGCCAGGGTCCGTCCGCCGGCCGCGGAGGCGGCGAGGGCGAGGGTGCCGATGACGAAGAGGCCGGTGAGCGGGACGAGGAGGCGCCGGGCCGCCCGGGCGTCGGCGCCGAACCGGGCCAGTGGGACCTGGAAGAGGACGACGAGGACGGTGTTGAGGACCAGGAGCAGCGGGGCGAGGCCGACGGGCGCCGTCGTGGCGTGGACGATCCAGAGGGGGATGGCGACCTGGAGGATCGTGTCGTCGAGGAAGAGGGCGGCGTCGGTGGCCGTGTAGGCGAGGAAGCGGCGGTCGCGCCAAGGGTTCGTGGACGTGGTGGTCTTGCCGGTGTCCGCCGCGGTGGAGGTGGCGGCGACGCGGGAGGGGGCGGGGGGTTCGGCGCAGCGCAGGGTGAGGGCGGCGATGACGAGGTAGGTGGCGACGTTGCCGATGAGGAGCACGGGGTAGGCGTGGTCGCTGCCCGAGGCGAGGGCTGCCGCGGCGCCGAGGCCGCCGATGGACCAGCCGATGTTGACGGTGGTGCGCTGGATGGCCTGGTAGCGGACGCGGTCGGATCCGGCGAGGCGGGCCGCGTACAGCTTGATGAGGACGCTGCCGGCGCGGTCGGGGAGGGCTCCGAGGGCGGAGTAGAGCGTGAGCAGCAGGAAGTCGTCGGTGGTCAGGAGGGCGAGGAGGGCGGCGCCCCGCATGAGTTGGGCGCCGACGATGATCCGGACGAGCGGGAAGCGGTCGGCGAGGCGTCCGGCGAGCGGGGCGCCGGCGATGCCGACGCCTCCGGAGATCGTCATGAGGAGGCCGACCTGGCCGAGGCCGAGTCCGGAGACGTAGGTGAAGTAGAGGACGGTGCAGCCGGCCCAGAGGCCGGTGCCGGTCTTGTCGATGATGCTGACGAGGAGCATGCGGCGGCCGTCGCGGCCGCCTGGTATGCGGGTGAGGACGGTGCGGTGCCATGGCGTCGGACGGCTCACTCGGTTCCCCCTTGACCTGAGCTTTGTATTGATACATAGTTCAGTACGTGGCAACACAATATTCGATCGTGGGGACGACGGCCAAGGGCATTGCCGCGTCCGTCGAACAGGCCGTGACCGAGGGCGGGCTCGGGCCGGGGGACGCGCTGCCTCCGGTGCGCCGGCTCGCGGACGAGCTCGGCGTCAGTCCGGGGACCGTCGCCACCGCCTACAAGGAACTGCGGCAGCGGGGCGTCGTGATGACGCGCGGGCGGGGTGGGACCGTGGTCGCGGAGGCCCCCTCGGTGGCCTCGCGTCGGCCGCCCCGGGTCCCCGCCGGTCTGGTGGACCTGGCGGGCGGCCATCCCGACCCCGCGTTCCTGCCGGAGCTACGGCCGCCCGCCCTCGTACCGCCGGTGCACGGATCGCACCGCGCGTCGCCCCGGCTGCCGGCCCTGGAGGAGCTGGCCCGGGCCTGGTTCGAGCGGGACGGTGTGCCGACCGACCATGTGACGTTCGCGCACGGCGCGCTGGACTGCATCGCGCGCCTGCTCTCCACCGAGCTGCGGCCGGGGGACGCGGTGGCGGTGGAGGATCCCGGGTTCCACCATCTGCTGGACCTGGTGCCGGCCTTGGGGCTGCGGATGGTTCCGGTCGCCGTGGACGGCGAGGGCCTGGTGCCCGACGCCCTGCGGACGGCACTGCGGGCCGGTGTGCGAGCGGTGGTGTGCAGCCCGAGGGGACAGTGCCCGACGGGTGCGTTCCTCACCGAGGCGCGGCGGGACGAACTGGTGGCGGTGCTCGGGGAGTTCCCCGCGGTCCTCGTGATCGAGGACGACCACAACGCCGACATCGCCGGGGCGCCGGCCTTCACCCTGGCCGCGGCGGGTCTGGAACGCTGGGCACAGGTGCGGACCGCGTCCAAGCACCTGGGGATCGATCTCCGGTGGGCCGGGCTCGCCTGTGACGCGGCGACGCTGGCCCGGCACGACGGACGGATGCTGATGACGTCCGGCTGGGTCAGTCACGTCCTGCAGGAGACGGCGGCCGGACTGCTCGCCGACCCGGCCGTGGCTCGACTGGTGGCGGCCGGCGAGGCGGCGTACGCCTCGCGGCGCGCGGCGCTGATCGACGCGCTGGCGGGACAGGGGATCGCGGCGGTCGGGGCGAGCGGGCTGAACGTGTGGGTGCCGGTGCGGGACGAGTCGGCCGTGGTCAACGGGCTGAGGACGCGGGGGTGGTGGGTGGCGGCCGGGGCGCGGTTCCGCATCGCGACGCCGACGGCGGTCCGGATCACCACGGCGGCTCTCGGGGTGGAGGCCGCGGGACGGCTGGCCGCGGACTTCGCCGACGTGCTGGGCGAGGCCCAGGCGACGTACGGCGGGTAGTGGCCGCCCGTAGGGGGACGGGAAGGCGTCCCCCTACGGCAGGGGCTACTTCGCCCGGTCGCGTGCCAGCTTCTCGTAGAAGGCGAGCAGGCCCACGTTGTCGACCGAGCCCGGGTTGACCGCCTTGGACATCGGGGTTCCCTGGAGCAGTCGCTTGACCGGGACCTCGATGCGCTTGCCCGTGAGGGTGTGCGGGACGGCCGGCACCTCGATGATGTCGTCGGGGACGTGGCGCGGGGAGAGTTCGGTGCGGATCGTCCGCTTGATGCGGTCGATCAGCGCCTCGTCCAGCGTCGCACCGTCCGCGAGGTGCACGAAGAGCGGCATCCAGTAGCCGCCGTCCGGCTCCTCCAGGCCGATGACGAGGGATTCGCGGATCTCGGGGAGGCGTTCGACGGCCTCGTAGATGTCCGCGCTGCCCATCCGTACGCCCTGGCGGTTCAGGGTCGAGTCGGAGCGTCCGTGGATGACGACCGAGCCGTGGTCCGTGATGGTGATCCAGTCACCGTGACGCCAGACTCCGGGGAACATCTCGAAGTAGCTGTCGCGGTAGCGGCTGCCGTCCGGGTCGTTCCAGAAGTGGATCGGCATGGACGGCATCGGGTTGGTGACGACCAGTTCGCCGACCTCCCCGACCAGCGGCTTGCCGGACGGGTCCCAGGACTGCAGGTCCGTGCCGAGGCCGGCGGCCTGGAGCTCGCCGATGTGGACGGGAAGGGTCGGGACCGCTCCCGCGAAGCACGAGCAGACGTCCGTGCCGCCGCTGACGGAGGCGATCCACAGGTCCTCGCGGACCTCGTCGTGCAGCCAGCGGAAGCCGTCGGGAGGCAGCGGGGAGCCGGTGGTCGCGACGCACTTGATCGCCGAGAGGTCGAAGTCCCGCGCCGGGTGGACGTCCGCCTTGGCGCAGGCCATGACGTACGCGGCGGAGGTGCCGTACAGCGTCGCCCCGGTCCGTTCGGCCACGCGCCACTGCGCGCCCGTGTCGGGGTAGCCCGGGCTGCCGTCGTAGATGACGACGGTGGTGCCGGTGAGCAGGCCGGAGACGAGGAAGTTCCACATCATCCAGCCGGTGGAGGTGTACCAGAAGAACACATCCCGCGGGCCCAGGTCGCAGTGCAGTCCGAGCTGCTTGAGGTGCTCGATCAGGATGCCGCCCTGGGACTGCACGATCGCCTTGGGCAGGCCCGTCGTGCCGGAGGAGTAGAGCACCCACAGCGGGTGGGAGAACGGCACCTGCTCGAAGACCGGCTCGACGTCGGCCGAGGTGAGGTCCGCCCAGGCCAGTGCTCCCTCGGGCGGCTCGGTGCCCAGGAGGGGGATGTGGACCACGGCGCGGAGCGTGGGGAGTTCCGCGCGCAGTTCCGCGACCGTCTCACGGCGGTCGTGCTCCTTGCCGCCGTAGCGGTAGCCGTCGACCGTGAACAGGACGACCGGCTCCACCTGCTGGAAGCGGTCCAGGACGCTGCGCGCGCCGAAGTCGGGGGCGCAGGAGGTCCACACCGCGCCGACGGCGGCCGTCGCGAGGAGTGCGGTGACGGCCTCGGGAATGTTGGGGAGGTACCCGCTGACGCGGTCGCCGGGGCGGACGCCCAGGGCGCGGAGCTCGGCGGCGAGCGAGCCGACCTGGCGGCGCAGCTCGGCCCAGCTGATCGGGCGCGGCTCATGTGTCTCGTCCACATGGAGCAGGGCCGGATCGTGGGGGCGCTCGGTGGCGGCGCGCAGGGCGTGTTCGGCGTAGTTGAGGGAGGCTCCCGGGAACCACTCGGCGCCGGGCATGGAGCGGTCGCCGAGGACGCGCTCGTACGGGGTGGAGAAGCGGATGTCGAACCACTCGGCCACGGCCTGCCAGAACGACTCGAGCTCATCCACCGACCAGCTGTGCAGGGCCGGGTATCCGCCCTCGGCCGGGGCTCCGTGGCGCTCGGCGGCCCAGGACTGGAAGCGGGTGACCGCCGCGGAGGCGATGCGTTCCTCGTCCGGCTGCCAGAGGGGCTCGGTGTGCGCTGATGTCATGGGGCGGCTCTCCCTGGGCGTACGCGGGTCTGCGTGTGTCGCGCGCACGTGCTGGGGTGTGCGCGTGACGCGGCTGACAGGGACGATGCCATGTGATCGTCTTTCGCACCAGGTCTCCCCGCCCATGGTCGGACGGCTGAATATGTGCTCCCACCACGGGTGAACGCCAGTTGAACGAACCGCGCGGGGGCCTCGCCCAATGGCAGGGTGAGCCGCATGGACGGTCGTGAGCTGGTGCGTTCGGTGAGGGTGTTCGGATCGGTGCAGGGGTTGCGGGCGGTGCGCTCGGCGTGGCGGCAGCGTCGGACGGATGCGTGGGGGTTGCCGCCGAGAGGGGCGGAGCGGGCCCGGGTGCCGGGCCCGGTGGGCGAGGCGGAACCGCTGCCGGGCGGGGGAATCATCCGGTTCGCCCGTTCCGAGCTGCGGATCATCGTGTCGGCCGGGGGCACCGTCTTCTGGGGGTGGGACGGGGCCGAGCCGCTCCCGTCGTACGCGCTGGCCGGCGAGCCGCCCGAGCCGGACCCGCGGGCCGGGCTCGAGCCGGACACCGACGGCGGTTGGCGGGTGGTGTCGGAGCGGGTGACGGTCGCGGTGTCCCGGAACGGCGCGGTGGAGGTCCGTACGCCCGGTGGGGTGGTGCTGCGCCGGGAGCTGCCGCCGCGCTGGTGGGAGCCGGTCGCGGGTGGGCCGGCGCGCTGGGTGCAGCGGAGCGAGGTGCCGGCGGACGCGCGGTTCTTCGGGCTCGGCGGGCGGGCGTCGGGGCCGCGGCTGCGCGACGGTTCGTACCGGCTGTGGAACACCGACCCCAAGGGGAGCTTCTCCCCCGGCGACGATCCGCTGTACATCACGATGCCGGTGCAGTTCGTCGTCTCGGACGCGGGCACGCACCTGGCCTTCCACGACAACCCCTGGGACGGCCGCGTCGCCCTCGCCGAGGGTGAGGAGGGCGCGGGTTCCGGCCATGACCGGCCCGGGACGAGCGAGGTCCGGATGGGTGGCGGGCCGCTGCGCTGCTGGGTCGTGGTGGGCACCCCCGCGCGCGTGCTGCACGGCTGGGCCGCCCTGACGGGCGCGCCGGCGCTGCCGCCGTCCTGGGCGCTCGGGCCCCAGCACGCGCGGTGGGGCTTCGGGAGCGAGAAGGAGGTACGGCGGGTGGCGGACGGCTACCGCGACCGGGGGCTTCCGCTGTCCGTGCTCCACCTGGACATCGACCACTACGACGCGCACCGGGTGTTCACGGTGGACCGCGACCGGTTCCCCGATCTGCCCGGGCTCGCGGGAGAGCTGCGGGAGCGGGGGGTGCGGCTGGTGTCGATCGTGGACCCGGCGGTGAAGGCGGAGCCGGGGAACGCGGTGTACGACACCGGTTCGGCTGCCGGCGCGTTCGTCCGCGACGGGCGCGGGAACGAGGTCCACGGGGTGGTCTGGCCCGGCGAGTGCGCCTATCCGGACTTCACCGATCCGGCGGTACGGGAGTGGTGGGGCGGTCTGTACGAGGAGCGGCTCGCGCAGGGCTTCGCCGGGTTCTGGCACGACATGAACGAGCCGGTCTCCTTCTCCCCCTTCGGGGACCAGACACTGCCGCGCTCGTCGCGGCACGCCCTGGAGGGGAGGGGCGGCGACCATCGCGAGGCGCACAACGTGTACGGGCTGGCGATGACGCGGGCCGGGTACGAGGGGCTGCGCCGGCTGCGGCCGGACGAGCGCCCCTTCCTCTTCTCGCGCTCGGGCTGGGCCGGGATGCAGCGGTACGGCGGGACCTGGTCCGGTGACGTGTCGACCGGCTGGCCGGGGCTGCGCGCGTCCCTGTCGCTGGTGCTGGGGCTGGGGCTCTGCGGGGTGCCGTACTCGGGTCCGGATGTCGGCGGCTTCGACGGGAGCCCGTCGCCCGAGCTGTTCCTGCGGTGGTTCCAGCTGGGGGCGTGGCTGCCGCTGTTCCGTACCCACTCGGCGATCGACGCGGGGCGGCGTGAGCCGTGGGAGTTCGGCGCCGAGGTCCTGGAGCACGCGCGCGTGGCTCTGGCCGAGCGGGAGCGGATGCGCCCGTACTTCGTCACGCTCTCCCACCTGGCCCGGCTGACCGGGGCGCCGTACATCAGGCCGGTGTGGTGGGGGGCTCCGGAGGACCGGGCCCTGCGGGACTGCGAGGACGCGTTCCTGGTGGGCGACGCGCTGCTGGTGGCGCCGGTCCTCGCGCGTGGCGCGGACCGGCGCGCGGTGCGGCTGCCGCGCGGCCGGTGGTACGACACGGCGACGGGGCGCGCGTACGAGGGACCGGGGCAGGTGCTCCTCGACGCGCCTCCGTCCCGCATCCCGGTGCTCGCGCGGGCGGGTGCGGTGATTCCCGTGCGGGGCGCGGACGGGGGGCTCGCACTGGAGGTGTGGGCGCCGGCGGCCGGAAGGACGGGGGGTGGGCTCGTCGTGCGGGACGCCGGGGACGGCTGGGAGAAGGCGGAGATCGAGCGGTACGCGTCGCGGCTCGTGGACGGCCGGGTGGTGGTGGAGCGGGTGACGGACGGGGGTGCGGAGGAGGTGGCGCTGCCGGTGCGGGTGCGGGGCCTGGCGGAGTGAGGGCCTTCGGGGCCGGCGGTTCCTCCCGGTCCGTTGGATGCCTCGGGGACCCGGGGGTTGGGGGCCTGAGGTCCGGGGGCTCTGAGGTCCGGGGCCCGCGGGTCTCGGAGGGCCGGAGGGTCCGGGCCCTCGGGTGCCGAGGGCCCGGACGGTGGGTCCTCGGGTGCCGAGGGCCCGGACGGAGTTCCTCAGGTTCCGTGCGCGTAGCTCCCCGCGAACCAGCGTCGTACCGCCTCCGTGTGGAGGGGGAAGGCCAGTTCTGCCGGGGCGTGGAGCAGGTGCCATCCGGTGGTCTCGTCCGTGGGGACGGAGGGCGGTAGTTCGGCGGCCGGGCGGGGCGGGAGCAGGCCGAAGAGGAGGAGGTGACCTGCCGGGGAGCTGAGGGCGTCGGCGAGCCGGACGTCCTGCGCCGGTGCCTCGATCCCCGTCTCCTCGCGCAGCTCGCGGACGACGGCGTCGCGCCAGTCCTCGCCGTGGTCGATGAAGCCGCCGGGGAGCGCGACTTCGCCCCTGGCGGGTTCGATGGTGCGTGTGATGACGACAAGTCCCGTTCCCCGCGCGTCCGTCGCGGGGAGCAGGGCGATGGCGACGGGCAGCGGATTGCGGTAGGCGACGGCGCCGCAGGCGGAGCAGACGCGGGGCCAGTCGACGGTCTCGGCGTAACGGGCGCCGCAGCTGGAGCAGTAGGTGTCCTTCACGGCAGGACCGTACGCGATCACTCTTTCCCGTGCCCGGCGGAACTGATAGACGGTGCACATGAGAGGACTTGCTTCCGTATTCCGTACCGTCGGTGTGCTGGCGTCCGCCGGTCTGCTCGCCGCCACCGCCGCCGTACCGTCCGCGCAGGCCGGGCCGGAGCCGAAGGCGCCGAAGGAGTTCGTGGCGCTGAGTTCGGTGGACCGGACGATCATTCAGGAGATGCGCTACACCACGGAGCACAACTTCGTGGGCGAGAAGGTCGACGGGTACCGGCAGCCGCTGTGCATCCTGACCCGTCCGGCCGCCGAGGCGCTGCACCGCGCGCAGGTGAAGCTGCTCGCGCGGGGCTACTCGCTGAAGGTCTACGACTGCTACCGGCCGCAGCGGGCCGTCGACCACTTCGTGCGGTGGGCGAAGGACCTCCAGGACGAGGAGATGAAGCGGGAGTTCTATCCCCAGGTCGACAAGTCGAGGCTTTTCGCGGACGGTTACATCGCGGAGAAGTCCGGGCACAGCCGCGGCTCGACGGTCGACCTGACGATCGTGAAGCTGCCGGCCGCGCCCACCCGCCCGTACGTGCCGGGCGAG
Organism: Streptomyces sp. NPDC047971; assembly: GCF_040653355.1. Lineage (NCBI taxonomy): Bacteria > Bacillati > Actinomycetota > Actinomycetes > Kitasatosporales > Streptomycetaceae > Streptomyces > Streptomyces sp. NPDC047971. The sequence continues at coordinate 12,211 of NZ_JBEZNW010000073.1, forward strand.
ACGCTGGTGGAGTGTTACGCCCCGCAGGCCCTGCGCTTCCCCGACAACTCCGTCGACATGGGCACGGGCTTCGACTGCTTCGACACGCTCTCGCACACCGACGACCCTCGGATACAGGGCGCGCAGCGGGCCAATCGGCAGCTGCTGAAGGGGACGCTGGCGGAGCAGGGGTTCGTGAACCTGCCCGAGGAGTGGTGGCACTTCACGTTCAAGCCGGAGCCGTTCCCGAGCACCTTGTTCGACTTCCCCGTGGCGCGGAGGTCGGTGGCGGGTCACTGATCCCTGTCCGAGGACGAGCGGCCGGGACCACCCCCGTCGGTCCCGGCCGCTTGTTCCGTACGTAGGGACGCGACAACGGCCCGTACGGTTCTCAGCCGTCGGCATCCATGACAGAATCCTGACGCTTCGTCAGATCCCATGAGTTCCGGAGTCGGGGAGGGCCTTCGTGGCACGCGCGCGCAGACCGGTGGTGGCCGGATGGTTCACGGACGACGGCGGGGAGTTCCGGCTGCTCGGCACCCGCTGTACGGCATGTTCCTCGGTGTTCTTCCCCCGCGAGGACTCCTGGTGCCGCAACCCCGGCTGTCCGGGCGGCGGGGATCTCGTCGAGACCCCGCTCTCCCGGCGCGGCCGCGTCTGGTCGTACACCGACGGCCGCTACCGCCCGCCCGCGCCCTACGTCTCCGATCCCGACGCGCCCTGGGACCCGTACACCCTGGTCGCGGTGGAGCTGGCGGCCGAGGCGATGGTGGTGCTCGGACAGGCGGCGCCCGGGGTCCGGACCGCGGACCTCGCCGTCGGCATGGAGGTCGAGGTGGTCCCGGGAGTGCTCAACGAGGACGACGCCCACATCTGGACCACCTGGCACTGGAAGCCGGTGCACGCGCGCGTGGCGGAGGAGCGGTCATGAACGACATCGCCGTCCTGGGGGCCGGGATGCACCCCTGGGGCAAGTGGGGCCGCAGCTTCGTCGAGTACGGGACGGCCGCGGCCCGCGCCGCGCTCGCGGACGCCGGGCTGAGCTGGCAGGACGTCGGGTCGGTGGTCGGCGCCGACACCGTGCGCTGCGGGTACCCGGGATTCGTCGCGGGGGCGACCTTCGCCCAGGCGCTCGGCTGGCAGGGGGCACGCGTCACCAGCGTCTACGCGGCCTGCGCCTCCGGGGCGCAGGCGGTCGGCGCCGCGCGGGCCCAGATCCTCGCCGGACTGGCCGACGTGGTCCTGGTCGTCGGCGCCGACTCGGCGCCCAAGGGCTTCTTCGCCCCCGCGGGCGGGGAGCGGCCCGACGATCCCGACTGGCTGCGCTTCCGGGTGCTCGGGGCGACCAACCCCGCCTACTTCGGGCTCTACGCACGCCGCCGGATGGCGCTGTACGGGGACACCGTGGACGACTTCGCCGAGGTCAAGGTGAAGAACGCGGCGGCCGGCGCGCTCAATCCGCTCGCCCGCTACCGCAAGGCGGTGTCCGCCGAGGAGGTCGCCGCCTCGGCCGTCGTCGCCGACCCGCTCCGGCTGCTCGACATCTGCGCCACCTCCGACGGGGGCGCCGCCCTGGTGCTCTCCAGCATGGACTTCGCCCGCCGGAACGGGCACCCGGACCCCGTCCGTATCCGGGCGGTCTCCACCATCACGCCGACGTACCCCAAGGCGGTGCTCGACCTGCCGGACATCGCGACCGACTCGGCCGCGGCGGTCTCCCCCGCCGCGGACTCCTTCCGGGCGTCGATCGCCCGGGCGGCGTACGAGGAGGCGGGGATCGGCCCCGAGGACCTGTCGCTGGCGGAGGTCTACGACCTCTCCACCGCGCTGGAGCTGGAGTGGTACGAGGACCTCGGCCTGTGCGCCGTCGGCGAGGGCGCGAAGCTGGTACGGGAAGGGGCCACGGCGCTCGGCGGCCGCGTCCCGGTCAACACCAGCGGGGGCCTCGGGTCCTTCGGCGAGGCCGTGCCCGCCCAGGCCATCGCCCAGGTCTGTGAGCTCACCTGGCAACTGCGGGGCACGGCGGGCGGCCGTCAGGTGGACGGCGCGCGGGTCGGGATCACCGCGAACCAGGGGCTGTTCGGGCACGGCTCGGCGGTGGTGGCCGTGCGCTGAGAACAGCCTCTCCGGCACCCCGCCGCGCCGATCCCTGGCCGCGCGCCGCGCCACCGCCCCGGTCGGGGTCAGGTGGCGACGGGCGTGGCGCCGTGGTCCGCCAGGACCAGGGCGTGCTCGACGACGGCGACGAGGACGTTCTTCACGGACTCCCGGTCACGCGCGTCGCACATCAGCAGCTCGACCTCCGGGTCGAGGTCGAGTGCGCCGCGGACGCTCTCCGCGGGGAACCGCGACGCGCCCTCGAAGCAGTTGACCGCCACCGTGAACGGGATGCCGCGCCGCTCGAAGTAGTCGATCGCGGCGAAGCTGTCCTCCAGGCGACGCGTGTCCGCCAGGACGACCGCCCCGAGCGCGCCCTGGGCGAGCTCGTCCCACAGGAACCAGAAGCGGTCCTGGCCGGGCGTGCCGAAGAGGTACAGGACCAGGTCCTCGCGGAGGGTGATCCGACCGAAGTCCATCGCGACCGTGGTGGTGGACTTGTTCTCGACGCCGTGGAGGTCGTCGACGGGTCGGCCGGCCTCGCTCAGGACCTCCTCGGTCCGCAGCGGCCTGATCTCGCTGACGGCGCCGACCAGCGTCGTCTTGCCCACCCCGAAGCCACCCGCGACCAGGATCTTCAGCGTCACCGGTTCGACGAAGGGCTTCTTGTGGCTAGAGCGCCCGAAGGCCATTGATCACCTCGCGGAGAATGCTCACGTCCGGCAGCTCGGCCGGCGGAACGGGGCGGGTCACATGGACGAGTTCGTCCTCGACGAGATCGCCGACGAGCACCCGGACCACCCCGACGGGGAGGTCGAGTCCGGCGGCGAGTTCGGCGATCGACTGCGGTGCGTCCGAGCAGCGTTCGACGATCTCCACATGTTCCGGGGAGAGCGTCTGGTCGCGGCCGGGGTCGTCCGCGGCGGGCTCCGGCACCACCACGGCGATCAGATCGAGGCGATGACGGGTCGCGGCGCTGGTCCGGCCGCGGGTCATCGCGTACGGACGGACCACCGGCCCGGCGTCGTCGTCGAACCAGTGGTGGCCCTGCGTGCGGTCCTGCGGGGCCGCGTCGGTCGTGCCGTCAGTCATGGTCTCCCCCCACTCACCCTCCGGCGGACGATCCGGAGCGCGGGGCCGTGCCGAGGTGGACGCCGACCCGCTTGACCATCAGTGTCATCTCGTAGGCGACCTGGCCGACGTCCGAGTCGGCGTCCGCGAGCACGGCGAGGCAGCTGCCGTCACCCGCCGCCGTGACGAAGAGGAACGCGTCCTCCAGCTCCACGACGGTCTGCCGGACCCTGCCCGCCTCGAAGTGGCGGCCGACGCCCTTGGCGAGGCTGTGGAAGCCGGAGGCGACGGCGGCGAGGTGCTCGCCGTCCTCGCGGGTCAGATCGGCGGAGGCACCGGTGGAGAGTCCGTCGCTGGACAGCACGAGAGCCTTGCGGATCGACCCGACCCGCTGGACCAGCTCGTCGAGGAGCCAGTTCAGCTCGCCGTTGGCGCTTCCGGAGGTGTTCGTTGCTGCGGCGTTCGGTGCGGTCATCGACCGTCCCCCTCGGGTGTCGTTCCTGGTGCTGGTGGTTCGGCGTTCTGCCGTCGTCCGCGCTGCCAGCCGCGCTGCATGGAGGCCATGCGGCTGCGCACTTCCTCGGCGTCGCGCTCGAAGTCCGTGCCGGCGGAGGCGGTGTCGCCGGCGGAGGTCCTGTCCTCGTCCCTGTCACCCGTCTCGCGCAGCTGGCGCGCGAGGCTCGCCTGGCGGACCCGGCGGGGCAGTCCGCCGAACGGCGCGGGGCCCTCCGACGGCGCGGCGCCGTTCGGCGGTACCGGGCCCGCCGGGGGTACGGGTTCGACCGGGGGCACCGGGCCGTGGGGCGGCACCGGTACCAGGGTGCGCGGAGTCCCCGTCGGTCCCTGCGGCGGCTGCCCGGCGGAGGGGTGGCCCCGGCCCGGTTCGTCGACCCGGCGACCGTGGTCGACGACGAGCGTCGGCGGACGGCGCCTGGGCAGCGGCACCGGGCCCCGCTCGGGCGTCCGGTCGTACGACTGCTCCGGAGTCTGGTCCGGGGCCTGCTGATGCTGCTCGGCGCCCGGGGCCGCGGTGAGGCCGCGGCGGTGGTCGCGGGGGCGGAAGAGGCCGCCGCGCTCGCTCTCGGTGTCCTCCAGGTCCGCGGCGGACGGGTCGAGCAGCTCCTCGAAACCGGAGGTTCCGAGGGGCGGTTCGAGTTCCACGGGTCCGTCGAGCGGACCGTCCAGGAGCGAGGAGGCCGCGGAGCGCGTCGCTCCGGTGGCCCGGGGGGCGCCGCCCTGCACCTTGGTGAGAGCGGGGCGCCGGCCCTGCTGCTCGCCGTTCTCACGGTCCGCGAGCCCGCGGTCCAGGGTCTTGCGGTCGAGGCGGAAGCCGGCGCCCTGCGTCTCGGGCGCGTCGGTGAGCAGCACGGCCGGGATGAAGACGACCGCGGTGGTCCCCCCGTACGGCGAAGGCTGCAGCGAGACACGGACGTTCTGGCGCTGGGCGAGCCGGCTGACCACGAACAGGCCGAGGCGGTCGGTGTCGGAGAGCTCGAACTCGGGGGTCTCGGCGAGCCGGAGGTTCGCGTCGAGCAGGGCGTCGGCGTTCATGCCGAGGCCACGGTCGTGGATCTCCAGGGTGAAGCCGTTCGCGACCCGCTCGCCGAGCACCTGGACGGCGGTGTGCGGGGGTGAGAACACCGTGGCGTTCTCCAGGAGTTCCGCGATGAGGTGGGTGAGGTCGGCGACGGCGGGGCCGCCCACGCCGAGGCGGGGCAGGCGGCGCACCTCGATCCGCTCGTAGTCCTCGACCTCGGCGACGGCCGCGCGGACGACGTCCATGAGCTGGACGGGCTTGCGCCACTGACGGGAGGGGGCGGCGCCGGAGAGGATCACCAGGCCCTCGGCGTGGCGGCGCATGCGTGTGGTCATGTGGTCGAGCCGGAAGAGGTCGGCGAGCTCCTCGGTGTCCTCGGTGCGCCGCTCCATGGTGTCGAGGAGGGTGAGCTGGCGGTGCAGCAGCACCTGGTTGCGGCGCGCGAGGTTGACGAAGACCTCGGCGACGCCGCGGCGCATGTCGGCCTGCTTCACGGCGGCCTCGACGGCGGCCCGCTGGAGGGTGTTGAGCGCCTGGCCGACCTGGCCGACCTCGTCCTTCTCGTACCGCAGCTGCGGTACCTCGGTCTCGACGTCGACGTGTTCGCCGGCGGCGAGGCGGCGCATGACGCTGGGCAGCCTCACGCCGGAGACCTCCTGGGCCTCCTTGCGCAGCCGGCGCAGGTCGCGGACGAGCTGGCGGCCGATCCGTACGGAGACCACGACGGAGACGAGCAGGGCGAGGAAGCCGAGGACCCCGGCGACGCCGGCCTTGAGCAGGACGCTGTAGGCGGCCGGCTGCACGCGCTCCTGGTAGCGGTCGCCCGCGGCGGTGTTCTCCCGAGCCAGGTCGTCGAGGACCGGGTTCGCCCGTTCCTCCCAGCGTCCCGTGGTGATGGTCCGCGGGTTCTCGGTGGGGCCGGCGGCGATCAGGTCCTCTTCGGCCCGGCGCAGCGGCTCGGTGTCGGGGCTGCCCCAGTACCGCTCGAACTTCTCCCGTTCGACGGTGGGCAGGATCTCGAGGTTCACCTCGTAGAACTGCTTGCGCTGGGCGATGAGGTCGCTGATCGCCCGGAGCTCCTGGGCCGTGACGCGCCCGGAGATCAACGCCGAGACGATCAGGGCGTCCTCGCGGGAGAGCACCTCGCGGCCCCGGGTGATGCCGACGAGGGCACGGCCCTGCTTGTCCATCTCCACGTTCTCGAGCGCGTGGAGGGTCATGAGGAAGCCGTAGCAGGGGTCGACGAGCCGGTTGTAGAACTCGAGCGCCTGCATGCGGCCGATGCTGCGGTTCTCCACGGAGCGGCGCAGCGCGTCGAGACCGTCCAGTGCCGTCAGCAGCGATTCGAGCCGCTGCGAGGCGAGCGGACGCATCTCCTCCCGTACACCGGAGTCCGCGGCGTTCCGCCGGATGAGGGCGATCTGACGGTCGGTGGCCTCGCGCTGCTCGCGCAGGGTGGTGAGGGCGTCGGAGGCGCGCGGATCGGCCAGATAGATCAGGGACTGGCGGCGCTCCTTCTGGATGACGCGCGCGGTGTCCTCGATCGGGTAGCCGACCTTCTCGACGATGTAGCCCACGTCGAGGAGTTGGTCGGCCTCTCGGCCGGTGAGTACCGTCGCGAAACCCCAGAGTCCGGTGAGGGAAACGAGCGGTACCAGCAGCAACGCCACGATCTTCCGGCGGATGGACTTCCCGCGAAAGCGCATGGCCTCCCCCAGTTCGGCCTCCACCCGTCGCGGAGGTCCTCCTTTGCGACGCGTGGCGTCAACTCACAGCGTCAACACATGGCGTCAACCATCGGATTCAACAAACGGCGGCGCGAGCCTACTACTGCATCACAGCCAACTCGAAGGCACGTCCGGACGTTTTTCAGCCTCGCGAGTGAGCGTTGATCATGAGATGTCCCGGTATTCAGGGAGTTGGCATGCGTCACTGTGGCGCAGGACACGTGGCGGAGCCGTGCTGGTGGGGGTACGGCGGATGGCTGGAACTGTTCGTTCCGGTACGAACGAGGGGAAACCTTTTCGCTTCTCCGGGCGTCATTACGTACGGGGCGGGGTGTGTCCGTGTAAAGCGGCTCATGACGGGCAGCCACACCTGAGGACGGGTCAGCGGTGGGGAGTGACGAGGACGATGGTGCACGAGGCGGGATCGCCACGGCAGTTGTGGGTGGATGACGAGAAGGGCCGGCGCAGGATGCCGGATCCCGTGCGTAGCGCGGCCGTGCGGGCCGTGATGCTCACGTCGGTGACGCTCATATGGGCGATGGTGGCCTTCTTCTGCGCGGTCACCGACTCCTGGCTGGCGTTTCCGATGCTGCTCGGCTCGGTGGCCAGCACGGTCGTGGCGACGTGGAGCGTGCTCGACGTATGGGTGACGCGCCAGGTCTGGCGTCAGCGGAACGGTGTGGTGTCGGAGCCCAGCAGTACGGCACGCCAGCTGCGGCGCGAGCGGCGCAGGGAGCGGAAGGCCGCGCGGACGGCGGCGCGGACGGCAGGCGGCGAACAGGGGAACGGCACAGCGGGGACGACGGCGCGGACGACGGGCGGCGAACACGGGAACCGCACAGCGGGGACGACGGGCGGCGACCAGGCGAACCGCGCAGCGGGGACGGTGCGTGACCCGGAGAAGGCGCGCGACGAGAGCCCCGCGCGGGCGAAGGCGCGCGCCCTGTCCGAAGCGGCCTGAGCCGGGGCGTCGGCGGAACCGGGGCGTCGGCGGAGCCGGGCAGGGGCGCGCTTCGAGGGCCCGGGTCCGAGGGCGCGCTTCGAGGGCCCAGCCCCGGGCGGGCTTCGACGGCGCCGGCCCCGGGCGGGCTTCGATGGCGCCGGCCCTGGGCCGGCGTCCGGAAGTGGTGCCGGGCAGGCGCGGCTCCGGCGCGCGACGTTTCCCCTTCACCTGCGGAGGCCCCGCTGTTCGTGCCGGCCGACCTCCTCGCTGGCCTGGGCCCAGCTCGCCGACGAGGCGTACGAGGGAGGTCGTGTCGTCGAGTCCTACGCGTACGCCCGTACGGGCTACC
>NZ_JBEZNW010000074.1:0-16860 GCF_040653355.1 Streptomyces sp. NPDC047971
GGGATCGGCATGGTGCTCCAGGACACCTGGCTCTTCGGCGGCACGATCGCCGACAACATCGCCTACGGAGCCGACGGGCCGGTCGACCGGGAGCGCATCGAGGCGGCGGCCATGGCCACCCACGCGGACCGGTTCATCCGCACCCTGCCCGACGGCTACGACACCGTCGTCGACGAGGACGGCGCCGGTCTCAGCGCCGGCGAGAAGCAGCTGATCACCATCGCCCGGGCCTTCCTCTCCGACCCGGCGATCCTGGTCCTGGACGAGGCGACCAGCTCGGTCGACACCCGCACCGAGGTCCTCATCCAGCGGGCCATGTCCTCCCTCCGCCACGGACGCACCTCGTTCGTGATCGCCCACCGGCTCTCCACCATCAGGGACGCCGACGTGATCCTGGTGATGGAGAACGGCTCGATCGTCGAACAGGGCACGCACGAGGAGCTGCTGGCGGCGAGCGGTGCCTACGCCCGGCTGTACATGGCCCAGTTCGCGGCCGTGGCCTGAGTACGGTGAGGGGGTGACCCTCGCACTGACCGTCCTCACCACCACCGACAGCGCCGCCAAGGCACAGGAGCTCGCGCGCGGAGCGGTCGAGGCCCGCCTCGCCGCCTGCGCGCAGATCTCCGGTCCCGTCACCTCCGTCTACCACTGGCGGAAGGCGATCGAGACCGAGGAGGAGTGGCAGGTCCTCTTCAAGACGACCGAGGCCCGCTACGAGGCCCTGGAGGCCCACCTGCTGGCCGCACACGACTACGACACCCCGGAGATCGTCGCCACGGCAGTGGTCCGGGCCTCGGCCGCGTACCTGGAGTGGATCGAGGCCGAGACGACGACGGTCCCCGCGCCGTGACCGAGCTGCCGTTCTTCGTCTACGGAACGCTGCGGCCGGGCGAGTACAACCACGACCGGTTCCTCCTCGGCCGCACGGCCGCGGAGGAACCCGCCCGGCTGTCGGGGGCACTGCTGTACGACGGCCCCGGCTACCCGTACGCCGTACCGGGCGAGGGCCTGATCGCCGGCGACCTGGTGACCGCCGCGCCCGGCGCGTACGGCGACCTGCTCGCCGCGCTCGACCTCGTGGAGGGCGGAGCCGGGTACGAGCGGGCGCAATGCACGGTCGTCCGGCTCCGGGACGGCGCGGCCGTCCCCGCCTGGGTCTACTTCGCGGCGCCCGGCACCCCCTACGGCCCGCTCATCGCGGGCGGGGACTGGCGGGTTCGAGGCGGACCGCGCACACCTTGAACTCGGGCATCCGGGAGACCGGGTCGAGCGCGGGGTTGGTGAGCGTGTTCGCCCTTCCCTCGCCGGGCCAGTGGAAGGGCATGAAGACGGTGTCCGGCCGGATGGCGGTGGTCACCCGGGCCGGCGCCACCGAACGGCCGCGCCGCGAGACCACGGCGACCCGCTCGCCGTCGGCCACCCCGAGCCGCTCCGCGAGCCGCGGGTGCAGCTCGACGAAGGCGCCGGGCGCCGCGGCGTTCAGCTCGTCGACCCGCCGGGTCTGCGCCCCGGACTGGTACTGCGCGACGACCCGCCCGGTCGTCAGCACGATCGGGTACTCGGCGTCGGTCTCCTCCGCGGCGGCCCGGTGCGTGACCGGCACGAACCGCGCCCGCCCGTCGGGGGTCGCGAACCGGTCGAGGAAGAGGCGGGGGGTACCGGGGTGGGGCGCGGCCGCAGGGGCCGGCCCCACGGCCGAAGCCGCCGGCTCGGGGACGACGCCGTCCGGCGCGCCGGACGACGTGGCTCCGGCCCGCCGGCCGCCCGCCGGCTCCTCCGGGCACGGCCAGAACACCCCGTTCTCCTCGCGGATGCGGCGGTAGCTGATGCCGGAGTAGTCCGCGGGACCGCCCGCCGAGGCGCGGCGAAGCTCGTCGAAGACCTCCTCCGGGTCCGTGGGGAAGCCCTTCTCCCAGCCCAGCAGACCGGCCAGCGCGTGCAGCACCTCGAGATCGGTGCGGACGCCCTCCGGCGGGGTCAGGGCCCGCTCCCTCAGCAGCACCCGGCCCTCCAGGTTCGTCGTGGTCCCGGTCTCCTCCGCCCACTGGGTCACCGGCAGCACCACGTCGGCCAGCTCCGCCGTCTCCGACAGGACCACGTCCGCGACGGCGAGGAAGTCCAGCGAGCGGATCCGCTCCTCGATGTGCGCGGCGCGGGGGGCCGAGACCACCGGGTTCGACCCCATCAGGAGCAGCGACTTCACGTCGCCGCCCAGCGCGTCCAGGAGTTCGTACGCGCTGCGGCCGGGCCCCGGCAGCGACGCGGGGTCCACCCCCCACACCCCGGCCACGTGCGCCCGCGCCACCGGGTCGTCGAGCTTGCGGTAGCCGGGGAGCTGGTCGGCCTTCTGGCCGTGCTCGCGGCCGCCCTGGCCGTTGCCCTGTCCGGTGAGGCAGCCGTAGCCGGAGTGCGGCCGCCCGGCCCGGCCGGTCGCCAGGCAGAGGTTGATCCACGCGCCGACGGTGTCCGTCCCCTTCGCCTGCTGCTCCGGGCCGCGCGCGGTGAGCACCATCCCGCTCTCCGCGTCGCCGAACATCCGCATCGCGTCCCGCAGCAGCGGCACCGGCACACCGGTGATCCGCTCGACCAGCTCGGGCCAGTGCGCCATCGCCCCGGCCCGGGCCGCCTCCCATCCCTCCGTACGCTCCCGGACGAACTCCTCGTCGACCCGGCCCTCGGCGACCACCAGGTGCAGCAGCCCGAGCGCGAGCGCGAGGTCGGTGCCCGGGCGGGGCGCGAGGTGGAGGTCGGCCTGCTCGGCTGTGCGGGTGCGGCGCGGGTCGACGACGATGAGCTTCCCGCCGTTCTCCTTGAGCTCGGTGAGGTAGCGCAGCGCGGGCGGCATCGTCTCGGCCAGGTTGGAGCCGACGAGGATCACGCAGCCGGTGCGGGGGATGTCCTCCAGCGGGAAGGGCAGCCCCCGGTCCAGCCCGAACGCCCGCTGGTGCGCGGCCGCCGCGGACGACATGCAGAAGCGGCCGTTGTAGTCGATCTGCGAGGTGCCGAGGACGAGCCGGGCGAACTTGCCGAGCGTGTACGCCTTCTCGTTGGTGAGACCGCCGCCGCCGAAGACCCCCACGGCATCGGGTCCGTGGTCGGCGCGGGTCCGGCGCAGCCCGTCGGCGACGGCGGCGAGTGCCTCCTCCCAGGTGGCCGGGGCCAGGGCACCCGTGTCAGGGCATCGGACCAGGGGCCCGGTCAGCCTGACCCGGGAGGAGAGTACGGCCGGGGCGGTGCGGCCCTTGCCGCACAGCGCGCCCCGGTTGACGGGGAAGTCGGTCCGCTCCACCACCTCGACGGAGGCGCCCTTGGGGCTCAGTGACATGCCGCACTGGAGCGCGCAGTAGGGGCAGTGCGTGGGGGTGGTGACAGCCTCGGACATGCGGAAATCATGAGACGGGCGTGTTACGGGAGGCGGCGCGCCGGATTACGAGTCCTGCGCGTTCTGCTCCCGCCCCCGCGCGTCGCGAGGTGAGGTGCGGGCCGGAGGGTGCCCGGTGGATCAGCCCCTGATCCACCGGGCACCGTCGAGGTCGCGACCGCGACGTCCCGCCCGGCTCGCGGTGCCCCGCGGGGGACGCTTCCCGGACAGGTCCTAGCCTGCCGACGCGAGCGCCTCCGTCACGCCTTCCTCGCGCTCTCCGAGGAAGTGCGGGTCCGGCCGGAGCGTCGCGTCCACGGCGGCCTTCCCGGCGGCGACCAGCTCCCGGACGCCGCCGTAGTAGAAGACGGAGTCGTGCGGTTCGACGACCTTCACGCCGTACGACTCGATGCCGGCCGCGCGGCAGAGCGCCACGGCCCGCTTGATGTGGAAGTCCTGGGTGACGAGGACGGCCCGCTCGACGCCGAAGATCTTCTTGGCCCGGACGCAGCTGTCCCAGGTGTCGAAGCCCGCGTAGTCGCTGACGATCCGGCCGTCCGGCACGCCCCGCTCGGTGAGGTACGCGCGCATCGCGTCCGGCTCGTCGTACTCCACCCGGCTGTTGTCGCCGGTGACCAGGACGACCTTGACCTTGCCGGCCCGGTAGAGCTCGGCGGCGGTGTCGAGGCGGTGCGCGAGGTACGGGGTGGGGCGCCCGTTCCAGAGGCCGGCGCCGAAGACGACGGCGACGTCCTGGGCGGGCACGTCGGCGGTGGTCCGGAGCCGGCTGTCGGCGACGGCATGGGTCCAGGTGGCGGGGGCGAGGGCGAGGACCGCGCCCAGCATGACGGCCTGGACGGTGCGGCGGCGGGCACGGGTGGTGCGCGGCAGCGGCATCAGCCGCCTCAGCCGGGCGACCGGCCGGGCCGGTACGCGTACGCCTCGCATGGAACCTCCGTCGATCTTGCCTGCCCCGTCACCCCTTTCGACGCGAATCCGGGCCGTTCGGTTCGTTCCGGCCGGACCGGCGGCCGGATTCGCGGCCGCCGTACAGCACGGAGGCGAGGGCGACGCCGAGCAGCAGACCGAGGAGTTGGGCGCCGATGAACCCGGGCAGGGAGGCGGGGGCGATGCCGGTGAAGGAGTCGGAGAAGGCGCGGCCGACCGTGCCGGCCGGGTTGGCGAACGAGCCCGAGGAGGTGAACCAGATCGCGGCCATCAGGTATCCGCCGACGGCGACCGGGGCGAGCGCGGAACGGTCGATGCGGCGCAGCCCCTGGACGAGCAGGACGAGCCCGGCGGTGGCGACGGTCTCGCCGATCAGCAGATGGGTTCCCGAGCGGACCTGGGTGGACCAGGCGCCGGGCGCCCGCCCGAACATGGCCTCGGCGAGCAGCGCGCCGGCAACGGCGCCGACGAGCTGGGCGGCGAGGTAGGCGGCGACCTCGCCCGCGCGCGGGGCGCCCTCCTCGTCCCGCCGGGCCCACCACTCGGAGAGGGTGACGACCGGGTTGAGATGGCCGCCGGAGAGCGGGCCGAGCAGCGCGATGAGCAGGCCGAGCCCGAGGGCGGAGGCGAGCGAGTTGGCCAGCAGGCGCACCCCGACGTCCTGGCTGAGCGCGGCCGCCTGGATGCCGGACCCGACGACGACGGCCACCAGCGCCGCGGTGCCGACGAGTTCGGCGACGGCTCTTCGGGGCAGCCCGGGGGAAGCAGAGGGAATCATTCGCATGGCGGAAAAGATATTCCGCTAGATAAAAGAATGAGGAGCCGAGGGGGAGAACCGTACGATCCGCGCATGATCACGGAAGCAGTCCGCAACAACGCCGAGTGGTGCGAGGCCATGTGCCGTGCCCACGACCTGCCGGGAGCCTTCGCCCCGCGCGCCTGGACGAACCCCCGCCGGACCCCGCTCTACTACCCGGACGCGGTGACGCTGACCGCCGACGCGTCCGTGCGGGACGTCCTCGACGGCATCGACCGGAGCGTCCCCGGAGCCTCCGTCAAGGACAGCTTCGCGAGCCTGGATCTGGCCGGCGAGGGCTTCCGGCCGCTCTTCGACGCCCGGTGGATCCACCGTCCGGCCGGGCTGCCCGCACCCTCCGCGGACGGCTCGTGGCGCGCGCTCCGCACCCCGGAGGAGCTCACCGCCTGGGCTCTGGCCTGGAGCGGCGGGGACGCGGACGAGTCCGCGCTGTTCCGCGCCGGACTCCTCGCCGACCCGGCGACCACCGTCGTCGCCGGGTACGGCGCCGACGGCCGGATCGTCGGCGGCGCGGTGCTCAGCGACAGCGGCCCGGTCACCGGCGTCTCCAACCTCTTCACCGCCGACGGTCTCGACCCCGCCTCGACCTGGGCGGGCTGTCTGACCCTGGTGGGCGAGGACAGGCCCGTCGTCGGCTACGAGTCCGGTGACGACCTGCCCCCCGCCCGCGCCCTCGGCTTCGAGGAGATCGGGACCCTGCGGGTCTGGCTCGACACCGGCGCCTGACAACGGGGACGGGCGGACGGTGAGCCCGTGGAAAACACTCGTGACCCCGGCGCAACGGGGAGGCAACGCGCCGGGGCCAGGATCACTCCATGACGGAGCCGGACACCACGTTCGACAGCACCGCCGAGCTGCTCGGCCGCATCACCGCGCAGCTCGGCGACCAGCTGAGCAATCTCCCCCCGACCCGACGGGGCAGGCGCGTGAACGGGCCGAGGAGCACGACGGCGGCCGGGACGGGCGGCACGCCCACCCTCATCGCGGTCGGTCACGGCAGCCGTGACCCCCGGGCGCGCGCCACCCTCGCCCTGCTGCTCGACCGGGTCCGCGAACTCCGCCCCGGACTCGACATCCGCCTCGCCCACATCGAGTTGAACGCCCCACTCCTCACCGACACCCTCGCGCACCACCCCGTCGGCGACGCCGTCCTCGTCCCCCTGCTCTTCGGCCGCGGTCACCACCTCAAGCACGACCTGCCCGCCGCCGCGGCCGCCGCACCCGCCGTGCGCACCAGGGTCGCCGCCCCGCTCGGCGCGCACCCGCTGCTCGTCGAAGCCCTCGCCGACCGGCTCGCCGAGGCGGGGTGGACCTCCGCCGACAGCGCGTCACGCTCCACCGGAGTCGTACTGGCCGCCGCCGGCTCCCGCGACCCCGAGTCCCTCGCCGACATCCGCCGCACCGCGGACCTCCTCGGCGAACGGCTCGGGGGAGTGCCCGTCGTCCCCGCGTACGCCTCCGCCGCCGCCCCCACCGTGCCCGAGGCCCTGCGCACCCTCGCCGCCCGCGGCCGGCACCGGATCGCCGTCGCCTCCTGCTTCACCGCCCCCGGCCTCTTCGCCACCCGCGCCACCGCCCACGCGCCCTGGATGGCCTCCGCCCCGCTCGGTGCCCACCCCGCCCTCGCCCGCCTGGTCCTGCACCGCTACGACCGGGCCCTGACCCTCGCCGCGCCGAGGGAACTCGCCGTCAGCCGCTGACGCCGCCCGCGGGCCGTGACTATTCTGCGGTCGGGGGGTGGATCATGCGCGGTGCCGTCAAGGGAGCCTCGCTCGCCGCGATCGCGGCGGCGGTCGCCGTACTGGTCTCACTGGCGGCCAACGCGGCGACTTCCAGGGAGCGTTGGCCCGGGATCCTCGACCGTGTCCGGCAACAGCCGTGGTGGTGGGTGGCCGGCCTCACGGCCGTCGGCGTCCTCGTCGCCGTGGTCGTGGCCTGGCGGCAGGAGCGGACCTCCACCGCGGCCACCGACCCGCCCCCGCCCCCGCACCACCCCGTCCCCGACTGGGTGGTCGACCGGGCCGAACGCGCGCGGACGGTCAAGGCGGTGTGCCGCTCCGGTCGGGGGCGCGACGGCCGGACGGTGGCCATCACCACCTCCCTGGAGGGCGCGGGCGGCTTCGGCAAGACCGTCCTCGCCGGAGCGGTGGCGGCAAGTCCCCGGGTACGCAGGCACTTCCGCGGCCGGACCTACACCGTCACGATCGGCCGCGACGTCCGCGGTCGCGCCGCCGTCGCGGCGAAGGTCGCCGAGGCCACCCGCTTCATCACCGGCGACACCACCGCCTTCGACGACCCGGGCCTCGCCGGCGACCACCTCGGGCGGCTCCTCGACAGCCGTCCCCCGACCCTCCTCGTCCTGGACGACGTCTGGGACGCCGAGCAGCTCGACCCGTTCCTGCGGGGCGGCGCCCGGTGCGTACGCCTGGTCACCACCCGGGTCCCCGGCGCCCTGCCCCGCGGCACGGAGCGGGTCCGGGTCGACCAGATGTCCCCCGCCCAGGCCCGCGCCGTCCTCACCTGGGAGCTGCCCGCACTCCCCGAGACGCTCGTACGGGACCTGTTGGAGGCCACGGGGCGCTGGGCGCTCCTGCTGCGCCTCACCAACCGCCTGATCACGCGCCGGATCGCCACCGGCACGGACCCGGCGGCCGCGGCGGCGGACGCCCTGCGCGGACTCGTCGCGAGCGGTCCGGCGATCGTGGACGCCGACTCCGCCCCACTCGACCTCGACGATCCGGTGCGCCGTGCCCTGGCCGTCCGCGCCACGGTGGAGGCGGCCACCACCCTGCTCCCGGCGGGGGGCGACCGGCGGCTCGCGGAACTCGCGGTGTTCGCCGAGGACGAGTCGATCCCCGTACCCCTCATCGCCCGCCTCTGGTCGCGGACCGGAGCACGCGACGAGGCGGAGACCCGGGCCCTCTGCGGGGAGCTCGACCGGCTGTCCCTGGTCTCGCTCACCGCCGACCACGGCGGCCGGATCACCCTCCACGACGTGCTCCGCGACTACCTGCAGAAGGAACTCGGCGAGCCGACCCTGACCGCCCTGCACGGCACGCTCGCCGACGTCGTCGGCCCGACCCCCTGGGAGCCCGCCGAGGAGATCCGGGGCTACGTCCTCGACCACGCCGTCGAGCACCTGCTCGCGGCCGGGCGGAGGCAGGAGGCCCAAACCGTCGCGAGCGACCTCCGCTGGATCGAGACCCGACTGCACCAGCGCGGCCCACTCGCGGCCTGGGCGGATCTGGCCGCCGTCCCCACCCGTACGGCGGCGCACCTCGCCGACGACCTCACCCGCGCCGCCCACCTCCTCACCCCCACCGACCCGCCCGACCTGCTGACGAACGTCCTGCACAGCCGCCTGGAGTCCCTCCCGCTCTGGCGCGACCGCGTCGACGAACGCCGCGCCGACCCCGGACTCGGGCCGCGCCTCCGCAACCTCCGCACCCCGCCGGACCTGCCGGAACCGGCCCTGATCCGTACCTTCATCGGCCACAACGGGCCCGCGTGGGCCGTGGCGGTCTCCCCGGCCGGCGACGCGCTCGTCACGATCGGAGCCGACGGCATGGCCCGCGGCCTCGACCCGAACAGCGGCGGCCGGCTGGCCGTGGACGTCCGTGGCCAGGGCCGGTTCCGGTCCCTGGCGATGTCCCCGGACGGCACCTGGCTCGCGACCGCCGGCGCCGGCCGTACCGTTCACCTCTGGTCGCTCGACCGAGCCACCCTGCCGACGAGGACGCTCGGGCCGGTCGGCGAGGAAGGCGCGTCGCTCCATGCCCTGGCGATCACCCCCGACGGCACCCGCGTGGTGACGGTCACGGACCGTCATGTGGAGCTCTGGGACGCCGTGGGCGGGGCGCGGCTCGCCCAAGCCAGACGAATGTCCAGCATGGCCGACACGTGCTTGGCCATCGCTCCGGACGCCACGATGCTGGCCTTCGGTGGGCCCGCCGGCGCGTGGCGGATGTCCGGGGACCTCTCCTCGTACCTCCCGGCCCGGGGAGGTCGAGCGGGCCGCACGGTGAACGCGCTGGCCTACGGGCCGGACGGCGGGTGGTCGGTCGCTGCCTGGGACGACGGCGAACTGCATCTGTGGGACGAGACGGGCCCGCGGGGCTCGGATACCACGACCACGATCGACGCCCACAGCGGCGCCGCCACCGCCGTCGCGGTGTCACCGGACGGCAGGTGGCTGGCGAGCGGTGGCGAGGACGGGACGCTCGCGGTCTGGAACCGCGGGCAGCGCACCTGCCGTGCCCGCTACTCGGCCCACCAGGGCGGGGTCCACGCCGTCGCCTTCACGCCCGACGGCGACCGGCTGATCAGCGCGGGGGAGGACGGATCGGTGAAGATCTGGGACCCCTCCGGACCCGAGCGGTTCCGGTCCGGCGAGGGCGAGGGGATGCGGACCGTCACCGCCGTCGGACGCGGCGGACTGCTGGCGGTCGCGCATCGCGACGGAGACACCCGGCTCGGCGACCCGCTCGGCGACGCCTGGGGGAGCCCGCTGACCTCCGGGAACGGAGACGACTACCGGGGGCCGGTCGCCTTCGGCGCGAGCGGCGCCTGGTACGCCGCCGGACACCTGTTCAGGGTGGAGATCGGGAGCGTCGAAGGCTCGCCGGGCGCCCGACCCCTCGTCCTCCCGCTCGGCCACACCGTCTCGGCGCAGGCCCTCGCCGTCGCCCCCGACGGCGCCTGGATCGCCGTCGCCGACTCCGACGGCGCGCTCCAGCTGTGGGACCGCTCCACCGAGCGGCGCACCGCCCTCCTGCCACGCCCCCCGGGCGCGGTCGGCCGAGGGCATGCCGTGGCCATCGCGCCCGACGGCACCTGGGTGGCGGTGCTGCGCCACCGGACCGGCTCCGGCGGGGCGGAGTCGTCGGTGCACGTGTTCCGGCTCGCGCCGGGCCGGCGGTCGGCCGAGCGTCACCTCGACCTCCCGCACGACGGAAGGATCACCGCCCTCGCCGTCACCCCCGACGGCACCCGCCTCCTCACCACCTCCACCACCGGAGCCCTCACCCACTGGGACCCCCGTACCGGCGAGCCCCTCGCCACCCACACCGACCCCGACGGACCGGTGAACGGCCTCTCCGTCTCACCGGACGGCAAGTGGATCGCCACCGCCGGCCCCATGCTCCGCGTCCTGGACGCCGCCACGGGCCGTACCGTCGCCGCTGTCCGCGCCGAGACGCCCCCGACCTCCTGCGTCTGGCTCCCCGACGGCCGCGGACTCGTGGCGGTCGGCGAACGCGGCCTCTACTCCTACGAGTTCCTGACCTGAAGGCCCGTCCGGGGTGGCGTCACGCCCCGGTTGTCGGCCCAGCCGGTTACCGTCGGAGCATGGAAGGCATCACGGACACCCCCGGCTACGACGACACCGCGACCGAACGATGGGCCGCCGAGCCCGACAAGAGGCCGGGACGGACCGCCTTCCAGCGCGATCGCGCACGCGTGCTGCACTCCAGCGCGCTGCGCAGACTCGCGGGCAAGACCCAGGTCGTCACCCCCGGATCCCGCAGCCACGCCTGGGACGCCAGCCCCCGCACCCGCCTCACGCACTCCCTGGAGTGCGCCCAGGTCGGCCGGGAGCTCGGTGCGGCGCTCGGCTGCGACCCCGATCTCGTCGAAGCCGCCTGCCTCGCCCACGACATGGGCCACCCGCCCTTCGGGCACAACGGCGAGGTCGCGCTCAACGACTTCGCCAAGGACTGCGGCGGCTTCGAGGGCAACGCCCAGTCCCTGCGCCTGCTCACCCGCATCGAGCCGAAGCGCTTCATCGCCGACCCCGCCACCGGCGACCCCGTCAGCGTCGGCCTCAACCTCACCCGCGCCGCCCTCGACGCGGCCACCAAGTACCCCTGGCCCCGAGGCGGACACCCCGAGGACCCCGACTCCCCGAAGTTCGGGGTGTACGAGGACGACGTCCCCGTTTTTCGCTGGGCCCGCCAGGGCGCCCCCGAGCACCGCAAGTGCTTCGAGGCCCAGGTCATGGACTGGTCCGACGACGTGGCGTACTCCGTCCACGACTTCGAGGACGGCCTGCACGCCGGTCACATCGACCCGAACATGCTGCTCTCCGAGCCCGAGCGCGCCGACATCTGGAACGTCGCCGTCGGCCGGTACGTACCGCACGACACCGACCCGCAGGAGCTCGCCGAGGCGCTCGACCGGCTCGTCGACCAGGAGTGGTGGCCGCACGGCTACGACGGATCCGCCGTCGCCCAGGCCCGCCTCAAGGACGCCACCAGCGAGCTGATCGGCCGCTTCGCGCTCGCCGCCGAGGGCGCCACCCGAGGTGCGTACGGCTCCGGCCGCCTCACCCGGTACGCCGCCGAACTCGTCGTCCCCCGCGAGACCCGCAACGAATGCGCCGTTCTCAAGGCCGTCGCCGACCGGTACGTCATGCAGCGCGCCGAGCAGGAGGCACTCCGCGCCGACCAGCGCATCGTCCTCGCCGAACTCGCCGAGGCACTCACCGCCCGCGCCCCCGAGGGCCTCGACCCGCAGTTCCGCGCCCTGTTCGACGCGGCCGGCGACGACCGCTCGCGCAAGCGGGTGATCATCGACCAGATCGCCTCCCTCACCGACGCCTCCGCCCGCAGCCTTCACACCCGGCTCCACCCCCGCCGCGCCTGAGGACCCCGCCCCCTTCCGCCATCACGCTGCGTGCGGGACGCTCGGCGGAGGGCCCGAGGCGGTACGGCTCGCCGAACGCCCGGAGGCGTAGCGTAGAAGCGGTCGCAACGAGGAGGCATCAAGTGGTCGACGCAGATCAGACCTTCGTCATCGTCGGCGGGGGCCTGGCCGGGGCCAAGGCGGCGGAGACGCTCCGTTCCGAAGGGTTCACCGGCCGAGTGATCCTCATCGGCGACGAGCGCGACCATCCCTACGAACGCCCACCCCTCTCCAAGGGCTACCTGACCGGCAAGGAGGAGCGCGAGAGCGTCTTCGTCCACGAGCCGGCCTGGTACGCCCGCGCCGAGGTCGAGCTCCACCTCGGGCAGCCCGTCACCGTCATCGACCGCGAGGCCCGCACGGTACGCCTCGGCGACGGCACCACCATCCGCTACGACCGGCTCCTCCTCGCCACCGGAGCCGAGCCGCGCCGCCTCGACATCCCCGGCACCGGACTCGCCGGGGTCCACCATCTGCGCCGGCTCGCCCACGCCGACCGGCTGCGCCACGTCCTGGCCTCCCTCGGCCGCGACAACGGCCATCTGGTGATCGCGGGCGGCGGCTGGATCGGCCTGGAGGTCGCCGCCGCGGCCCGCGGCTACGGCGCCGAGGTCACCGTCGTCGAGTCCGCGCCCACCCCGCTCCACCAGGTCCTCGGCCCCGAGCTCGGCCAGCTCTTCGCCGATCTCCACACCGAGCACGGCGTCCGCTTCGTCTTCGGCGCGCGGCTCACCGAGATCGTCGGCCAGGACGGCATGGTCCTCGCCGTCCGCACCGACGACGGCGAGGAGCACCCCGCCCACGCCGTCCTCGCCGCGATCGGCGCGGCCCCGCGCACCGCGCTCGCCGAGGCCGCCGGCCTCGACCTGACCGACCGCGCCCACGGCGGCGGCATCGCCGTCGACGGGTCGCTGCGCACCTCCGACCCCGACATCTTCGCGGCCGGCGACGTCGCCGCCGCCCAGCACCCGCTCCTGCACACCCGGCTCCGCGTGGAGCACTGGGCCAACGCCCTCAACGGCGGCCCGGCCGCCGCCCGCGCCATGCTCGGCCAGCCCGTCTCCTACGACCGGGTCCCGTACTTCTTCTCCGACCAGTACGACCTGGGCATGGAGTACTCGGGCTGGGCGCCGCCCGGCTCCTACGACCAGGTCGTGCTCCGCGGCGACGTCGGCAAGCGGCAGTTCATCGCCTTCTGGCTGAAGGACCGCAAGGTGCTCGCCGGGATGAACGTGAATGTGTGGGACGTCACAGAGTCGATCCAGCAGCTCATCCGCGCCCAGTCCCCGGTGGACACCGAGGCCCTCGGCGATCCCTCCGTCCCCCTGGAGAGCCTCGTTCCCTAGGGCCCGGCCACCGGTCCGCCCACGTAGAATTCCAGCGTGGCAGGCAGGATCAACGATGACGACGTGAAGGCGGTACGGGACGCGGTCCCGATCGACGCCGTCGTGTCCGAGTACCTCCAGCTGCGCAACGCGGGCGGTGGCAACCTCAAGGGCCTCTGCCCCTTCCACGACGAGAAGTCGCCCTCCTTCCAGGTCAGCCCGAGCAAGGGCCTGTTCCACTGCTTCGGCTGCCAGGAGGGCGGCGACACCATCGCCTTCGTGATGAAGATCGACCACCTCTCCTTCTCGGAGACGGTCGAGCGCCTCGCCGCCAAGGCGGGCATCACCCTGCGGTACGAGGAAGGCGGCTACAACCCCGGCCACCAGCGGGGCGAGCGCATCCGGCTGGTCGAGGCCCACCAGGCCGCCGCCCGGTTCTACGCCGACCAACTCGGCTCGCCCGAGGCCGAGATCGGCCGCACGTTCCTCGCCGAGCGCGGTTTCGACCAGGCCGCCGCCGAGCACTTCGGCGTCGGCTACTCCCCGGCGGGCTGGGACCACCTCACCCGCTACCTGCGCGGCAAGGGCTTCTCCGACAAGGAGCTCATCCTCTCCGGGCTCTCCCAGGACGGCCGGCGCGGCCCCATCGACCGCTTCCGCGGCCGGCTCATGTGGCCCATCCGCGACGTCGGCGGCGACGTCGTCGGCTTCGGCGCCCGCAAGCTCCGCGACGACGACAACGGACCCAAGTACCTCAACACGCCAGAGACCCCGATCTACAAGAAGTCCCAGGTGCTCTACGGCATCGACCTGGCGAAGAAGGACATCGCCAAGGTCAGCCGGGCCGTCGTCGTCGAGGGATACACCGACGTCATGGCCTGCCACCTCGCCGGCGTCACCACCGCCATCGCCACCTGCGGCACCGCCTTCGGCGGCGACCACATCAAGATCCTCCGCCGGCTCCTGATGGACAACGGCTCGGCCCGCGTCATCTTCACCTTCGACGGCGACGCGGCCGGCCAGAAGGCCGCCCTGCGCGCCTTCGAGGACGACCAGAAGTTCGCCGCCGAGACCTACATCGCCATCGCCCCCGAGGGCATGGACCCCTGCGAGCTGCGGCTCGCCAAGGGCGACCAGGCCGTCGCCGAACTGGTGGAGCCGCGCACCCCGCTCTTCGAGTTCGCGCTCCGCCAGATCGTGCAGCGGTACGACCTGGAGACCCCGGCGGGCCGTGCGGCCGCCCTCGACGAGGCCGCCCCGATCGTCGCCCGGATCAAGAACATCGCCTCCCAGCACGAGGTCGCTGTCCAGCTCGCGGGGATGCTCGGCATCCTCGACACCCCGTTCGTGGTCAAGCGCGTCGCGCAGATCGCCCGCTGGCAGCGCGACCGGGGCGGTCGCGGCGCCCCGGCGCCGGCCCCCGGCCGGTACGGGGACGCCTCCCGTGCCCGCGGGGCCGCGGCGGAGTACGAGATCCGGGCCCCCGCCGCGACCGGCGGCCCCGCGCTCCATCTGCGCAGCCCCGCCCACCGCACCGAGCGCGAGCTGCTCAAGCTCGCCCTCCAGCGCCCCGAACTCGTCTCCCCGGCCTTCGACGCGTACGGCGTCGACGAGTTCACGGCCCCGCCCTACGCCGCCGTCCGCCAGTGCGTCCAGGACGCGGGCGGCGCCACCGGCGCACCCGCCGACTACCTGTCCGCCGTCCGCGAGGCGGCGCCCGACGACACCGTCCGCGCGCTCGTCACCGAGCTCGCCGTCGAGGCGATCTTCGCCAAGGTCGTCGACGAGGTCTACGCGGGCGCCCAGCTCGTCTCGGTCCGGCTGCGCGCCGTCGAACGCCGCGTCCGCGACATCCAGGGCACCCTGGCCCGTCTCGGCGCGAACGGAGACCCGGCCCGACTGGCAGCCGTGCAGAACGAGCTGTGGGTGCTCACCCAGTACGGACAGTCGCTGCGCACCAACGGGGCCGCGGCACTCTGACGTTCGGTGACCCACCGGACTCAAAAAGTCACCGCACGCCCCTCGTGGCGGCGATGTGTCGTACCCCACACTGGGGAGCGGTGCCTGAGCCCCCGGAGCACCGGCAGCGATCACCCTGGAGGTCGCCCCCGTGCAGACCCAGACCCTGTCCCCGACGGATGTCGTGCCCGGGCAACGCCCGGCCGTCCACCACCCGGAGGCGCCGGCCTCCGCAGAGCAGGCCGAGGCGACCGACCCGGCCGAGCCCGTCGAGTTCGTGGACGACACGCCCGAGCCGGAGCCGGTTCCCCGCCGCCCGGAGCCCGGCGGAAGCGGACCCTCCTCCGATCTGTTCCGTCAGTACCTGCGGGAGATCGGCCGCATCCCGCTGCTCACGGCGGCGGAGGAGGTCGAACTGGCCCGGCGCGTCGAGGCGGGTCTCTTCGCCGAGGAGAAGCTGGCCAACACCCCTGATCTGGACTCCCAGCTGGCGCTGGACCTGGACCGGCTCGTCGTGCTGGGCAGGATGGCCAAGCGGCGCCTCATCGAGGCGAACCTGCGGCTCGTGGTCTCCGTCGCCAAGCGGTACGTCGGCCGCGGGCTGACCATGCTCGACCTGGTGCAGGAGGGGAACCTGGGCCTGATCCGGGCGGTGGAGAAGTTCGACTACGCGCGCGGCTACAAGTTCTCGACCTACGCGACCTGGTGGATCCGCCAGGCCATGTCCCGGGCCCTCGCCGACCAGGCCCGGACCATCCGCGTCCCGGTCCACGTCGTCGAGCTCATCAACCGGGTCATCCGCGTCCAGCGCCGGATGCTCCAGGAACGCGGCTACGAGCCCACCCCCGAGGAAGTGGCGTCCCAGCTCGACCTGATGCCCGAGCGGGTCAGCGAGGTGCTGCGGCTCGCCCAGGAACCGGTCTCCCTGCATGCCCCCGTCGGTGAGGAGGACGACGTCGCCCTCGGCGACCTGATCGAGGACGGCGACGCGGCGAGTCCTGTGGAGTCCGCGGCCTTCCTGCTGCTGCGCGAGCACCTGGAGGCCGTCCTCTCCACCCTCGGCGAGCGCGAACGCAAGGTCGTCCAGCTCCGCTACGGCCTGGACGACGGCCGGCCCCGCACCCTGGAGGAGATCGGACGGCTCTTCGGCGTGACGCGCGAACGCATCCGCCAGATCGAGTCGAAGACCCTCAACAAGCTGCGGGACCACGCCTTCGCGGACCAGCTGCGGGGCTACCTGGACTGACCCGCGGTCAGTCCACCTCGGCGACCGCCTGCGCGAACTGCGCCGCGTACAGCCGCGCGTACGCGCCGCTCGCCGTCAACAGCTCCTCGTGCGTGCCCTGTTCGACGATCGAGCCGTTCTCCATCACCAGGATCACGTCGGCGTCCCTGATGGTGGAGAGCCGGTGGGCGATCACGAACGAGGTGCGCCCGTGGGAGAGGCGGGCCATCGCCTTCTGGATGAGGACCTCGGTGCGGGTGTCGACCGAGCTGGTCGCCTCGTCCAGGACCAGGATCACCGGGTCGGAGAGGAAGGCCCGGGCGATGGTGATCAGCTGCTTCTCACCGGCGCTGACGCCCGAGCCCTCGTCGTCGATGACGGTGTCGTAGCCGTCGGGCAGGGTGCGGATGAACCGGTCCGCGTGCGCGGCCCGCGCCGCCGCCTCGATCCGCTCCCGGTCGACCGGCCCGTCGGCTCCGTAGGCGATGTTGTCGGCGATCGTGCCGCCGAAGAGCCAGGTGTCCTGGAGCACCATGCCGATCCC
>NZ_JBEZNW010000075.1:0-13932 GCF_040653355.1 Streptomyces sp. NPDC047971
TTCGGCCTTCCGGCGTTTCCGACTCTATCAGATCCTTTCGGGCCTGATTCCCAGTCAGAGTGGGTTGTCTTTGCGGCTGTTGGGCCGTTCCGACGAGTGAGACTTTAGCGGATTCCCTGCCTCCGACGCTAATCGGGCGGCTCGCGCTCAAACCTTCGAACGCGGATTCCTCATTTCGCAAAAACGCACGGAAAGCACGACGGCGCGACGAAGCGTCGTCAGCTTGTAGTGGGTCTTGCGGAATGGCTGTCCGGGGCCGACCGGAGTCGGTGCTCACGTCGGACAACTCGGAGAACACTACGGACGGCGCAATCCCATGTCAACCCCGGTCCCCGGGCGTAGTCTCTCCGTATGACTACGCATGCGCGCACGACTCAGTGGTGGGCCGCCTGACGGCGGCCCGCACTCACGCATGCACCAGCGGCCGCCGCCTCGGCGGCCGTTCGCGTATCCCCCTCCGGGAGTGCGGCCGACGGGTCGGCGTACAGGAGAGAGGGAGAACGAACGCGATGAAGCGGATCTTCAGCGGGATCAAGCCCACGGGGCATCTGACGCTCGGCAACTACCTCGGGGCCGTTCGGCGGTGGGTCGACGTCGACCAGCACCGGTCCGACGCCCTGTTCGGCATCGTGGATCTGCACGCCCTGACCGTCGAGCACGATCCCGCTCGCGTCCTGCGGCTCAGTCGGCAGGCGGCGACGCTCCTGCTGGCCGCGGGCCTGGACCCGCGGTCGTGCACGGTGTTCGTGCAGAGCCACGTGGACGAACACGCCCGGCTCTCGTACCTGCTGGAGTGCACCGCCACGGACGGGGAGCTGCGGCGGATGATCCAGTACAAGGAGAAGGGCGCGCGGACTCGGGCCGCCGGGGAGAGCGTGCGGCTGTCGCTGCTGACGTATCCGGTGCTGATGGCGGCCGACATCCTCGCCTACGGGACCGATGAGGTGCCGGTCGGTGAGGACCAGACCCAGCATGTGGAGCTGACCCGTGATCTGGCCGTGCGGTTCAACCAGCGGTACGGGCATGTGTTCACCGTGCCGAGGGCGACGCATCCGGAGGTGGCGGCGCGGGTCATGGATCTGCAGGACCCGCTCTCGAAGATGGGGAAGTCGCACGAGAACGGGGCCGGCATCGTCTATCTGCTCGACGACGCGGACGCGGTGCGGCGGAAGATCATGCGGGCCGTGACCGACAGCGGCCGCGATGTCGTCTACGACCGGGAGGCCAGTCCGGGAGTGGCGAATCTGCTCGATGTGCTCGCTGCCTCGACGGGTGGGAACCCGAAGGCGCTGGCCGGTGTATACGAGTCGTACGGATCTTTGAAGCGGGACACGGCGGACGCGGTGGTCGAGATGCTGCGGCCGATCCGGGAGCGGCATGCGGAGCTGGCGGCCGATCCGGGACATGTGGACCGGGTGCTACGGGACGGGGCCGATCGGGCCCGGGGGATGGCACGGCCGTTGGTGGACCGGGCCTATCGAGCGATCGGGTTGTTGCCGGCCGCCGGGTGACGGAAGGCGTGGCGGTAGTCGCGTGGGCTGGTGGCGAGGTGCGAGGCGAAGTGCTGGCGCATCGTGACCTCGCTGCCGAAGCCCGCGCGGCGTGCGACTTCGGGGAGGGGGTGGTCGGTGAGTTCGAGGAGTTTCTGAGCGGCGGCGACGCGCTGGGTGATGAGCCAGTGGAGAGGGGTGGTGCCGGTGGTGGCCTGGAAGTGGCGGGCGAAGGTGCGTGGCGACATATCGGCGCGGGCGGCCAGGCTCGCGACGGTGTGGGGTTCGTCCAGGTGGGTGAGGGCGTAGGAGCGGACGGCGGCGAGGGCGTCGGCGTCTCGGTCGGCGCGGGGTGTGGGGTGCTCGATGAATTGCGCCTGGGTGCCGGTGCGGAAGGGGGCGGTGACCATCGAGCGGGCGATCGTGGCGGCGGCTTCGGCTCCGTGGGCGGTGCGGACGAGGTGGAGACAGAGGTCGATGCCGGCGGCGGTGCCGGCCGAGGTCCAGATGCCGGAGTCCTCCACGAAGAGGGCGTCGGGCTCGACGGTGATCTGAGGGTGTCGGGCGGCGAGGGTCGGGGCCAGGTGCCAGTGGGTGACCGCGCGGCGGCCGTCGAGGAGTCCGGCCTCGGCGAGGACGAAGGCGCCCGCGCAGAGGGAGGCGACGGGGGTGCCGGTGGCGTGGGCACGGCGGAGGGCTTCGAGTACGGGGGTGGGTGTGTCGGCGTCGGGGTCCTCGATGCCGGGGACGAGGACGAGGTCCGCCTGGTCGAGCCAGTCGAGGGGGCGGTCGGGGGTGAGGGTGAGGCCGCCGCGGAGTGGGACGGGGGTGGCCGGGTCGACGGCGACGCGGCGGAGTTCGAAGGGAGGGGCGCCGGGGATGCGGCGGTCGCTGCCCCACACCTCGGTGATGACCGAGATGTCGAAGGCGCGGATGCCGGGGAAGGAGATCAGGGCGATGCGCTGGGGTTCCGGAGGGGCCGTCGCCATGGGTGGCAGTAAACCATCGATCGCTGACTTTCTCCCCTCTGGGACGGGGGGAGCGAGGGCGGAAGCATCGGGGGCATGGAGATCACGGAGAACGCAGCGCTGGTCGTCGTCGACGTACAGAAGGGCTTCGAGGAGGAGTTCTGGGGGAGGCGGAACAATCCGGCCGCCGAGGAGAACATCGCGGCACTGATCGATATGTGGCAGGAGACGGGGCGGCCGGTCGTGTTCGTACGGCACGATTCGCCGGCCGGGTCGCGGTCGCCGCTGCGGGTGGGACATGGGGGCAACGACTTCAAGGACTTCGTCGAGGAGCGGAGGGGGAAGGGCAGCGGGCGGGAGCTGCTGGTGACGAAGGGGGTGAACTCGGCGTTCTACGGGGAGCCGTCGCTGGATCTGTGGCTGAAGGGAGAGGGCATCGCGCAGATCGTGATCGTCGGGATCCAGACGAACATGTGCAACGAGACGACTGCGCGCATGGGCGGGAACCTCGGGTACGACGTGGTGTTTCCGCTGGACGCGATGCACACGTTCGACCTGGCGGGGCCGTTCGGGTGGGCGGCTACGGCGGAGGAGCTGACCCGGGCGACGGCGGTGTCCCTGCATGGCGGGGAATTCGCCCGGGTCGTGTCGACGGAGGACGTGCTGAAGGGAGCGGCGGCGTAGGGGCGCCGCGGCCGGTCAGCCGTTGCCGGAGGCGAGCTCGCGGCTGCGGTCGCGGGCGGCTTCGAGGGCGGCGATGAGGGCGGCCCGTACGCCGTGGTTCTCCAGCTCGCGGATGGCGCTGATGGTGGTGCCGGCCGGGGAGGTGACCGCCTCGCGGAGCTTGACCGGGTGTTCGCCGCTGTCGCGGAGCATCACGGCGGCGCCGATGGCGGCCTGGACGATCAGGTCGTGGGCCTGGGCGCGGGGCAGGCCGAGGAGGATGCCGGCGTCGGTCATGGCCTCGACGAGGAAGTAGAAGTAGGCCGGGCCGGAGCCGGAGAGGGCGGTGGCGGCGTCCTGCTGGGACTCGGGGACGCGCAGCGTCTTGCCGACACCGCCGAAGATCTCCTCGGTGTGGACGAGGTGCGCGGGGGTGGCGTGGCTGCCGCCGGAGATGACGGACATGCCCTCGTCGACGAGGACGGGGGTGTTGGGCATGACGCGGACGACGGGGGTGCCGGCGGTGAGCCGGTCCTCGATGAAGGAGGTGGGGATGCCGGCGGCGGCGCTGATGACCAGGCGGTCGGCGCTGACGTGGGGGGCGAGTTCGTCGAGGAGACGGCCCATGTCCTGCGGCTTCACGGCGAGGATGAGGGTGTCGGCGCGCTTGGCGGCCTCGGCGTTGGTGACGGGCTCGACGCCGTAGCGGGCGCGCAGTTCTTCGGCGCGCTCGGTGCGGCGGGCCGTGACGAGGAGGTTGGCGGGGCGCCAGCCGGCTCGGATCATGCCGCTGAGGAGCGCTTCACCGATCTTGCCGGTGCCGAGGACTGCGACGGTCTGGGTCATGGCTCTGTTCACCTCGCCGTAAGGGGCATGCGCCGGTCCATCTGTGTGGACACCTCGTCCACGTGCAGGAACATCCTCGCACCGCGTGGGTTCGCGCGGTGCGGGCGTCCGAGGGGCGGTCAGGCGGTGCGGCGGCGGAGGGTCGCGGCACCGAGGGTGAGGACGAGCAGCGCGCAGCCGGCGACGACGAGGGCGTCGAGGACGAAGGTGCTGGTGACGTCGGGGTGGCGGAGGACCTCGTTCATGCCGTCGACCGCGTACGACATGGGCAGTGCGTCGGAGATCCCTTCGAGGACCGGCTGCATCTGGTCGCGTTCGATGAAGAGGCCGCAGAGGAGCAGCTGGGGGAAGATCACGGCCGGCATGAACTGGACGGCCTGGAACTCGGAGGTTGCGAAGGCCGAGACGAAGAGGCCGAGTGCGGTGCCGAGGAGGGCGTCGAGCAGGGCGACGAGCAGGAGCAGCCAGGGGGAGCCGACGACGTCGAGGCCGAGGACTCCGAGGGCGAGGCCGGTCGCCAGGGCGGACTGCACGATGGCGAGGAGTCCGAAGGCGAGGGCGTAGCCGGCGATGAGGTCGCCCTTGCCCAGGGGCATGGCGAGCAGGCGTTCCAGGGTGCCGGAGGTGCGTTCGCGCAGGGTGGCGATCGAGGTCACCAGGAACATCGTGATCAGCGGGAAGATGCCGAGCAGCGAGGCGCCGATGTTGTCGAAGGTGCGGGGGCTGCCGTCGAAGACGTACCGGAGCAGGAAGAGCATCACGCACGGGACGAGGACCATCAGGGCGATCGAGCGCGGGTCGTGGCGCAGTTGCCGCAGGACGCGGGTGGCGGTGGCGAGGGTGCGGGCGGTGCTCATCGCTGGGGCTCCTCGATGGTTCGGGACTCCTGGGGTGGCCGGGGCTCGTCGAGGCGTGCGGCCGCGCGGTCGTTGGCGGCGTCGACGAGGTGGAGGAATGCCTCTTCGACGGTGGCGGTGTCGTTGCGGCGGCGCAGGGCCTCGGGGGTGTCCTCGGCGAGGATCTCGCCCTCGCGCATGAGGAGCAGCCGGTGGCAGCGCTCGGCCTCGTCCATGACGTGGGAGGAGACGAGGATGGCGGCGCCGCGTTCGTCGGCGATGTGGTGGAAGAGATTCCACAGGTCGCGGCGGAGGACGGGGTCGAGGCCGACGGTGGGTTCGTCGAGGACGAGGACCTCGGGGGTGCCGAGGAGGGCGACGGCGAGGGAGACGCGGCTGCGCTGGCCGCCGGAGAGCCGGCCGGCGAGGGAGTCGGCGTGCGAGGCGAGGTCGACGTCGTCGATGGCCCGGGCGACGGCGGCGCGGCGGTCTTCGCGGTGGGCGCGGCCGGGGAGGAGGACGGCGGCGAAGTAGTCCAGGTTCTGTCGGACGGTGAGGTCGTCGTAGACGGACGGCGCCTGGGTCACGTAGCCGATGCGGGAGCGCAGCGCGGCGTCGCCGGCCGGGCGGCCGAGGACCTGGAGGGTGCCGGTGACATGGGCCTGGGTGCCGACGATGGCGCGCATCAGGGTGGATTTGCCGCAGCCGGAGGGGCCGAGGAGGCCGGTGATCCGGCCGGCCGGAACGGTGAAGTCGAGGCCGCGCAGGACGGTGCGGTCGCCTCGAACGGTGGTGAGGCCGCGCGCGACGATGGCCGGCTGTGTGACCTCGCCGGAGTAATTCATCATGTGGTGAATATTGCGCGCGGGGGTACGGGGCGTCAAGCACCGGGACATGGGCTTGTGTGGGCGGGGCGTGAGTGAGTGGAAGGGGGCGCCGGAGGCGGGGCGCGAGCGCCGCGCCGGAGGCTGGGCGCGAGCGCAGGCGGGCGGGGCGAGGGGTGAGGGCTTGTGCGGGCGCGGGACGCGGGCTTGGGCAGGGGGGCGCGGGATTTGGATGCGGGGCGCGGGATTGGGCCGGGGGCGCGGGCCTTGGATGCGGGGCGCGGGCCGGCTCGGACGCGGGTGAGAGCGGGCGGGCGCCGGAGGCGGGGCGCGGGCTTGGGCAGGGGGACGCGGGACGTGGATGCGGGGCGCGGGCCGGCTCGGACGTGGGTGAGCGGGGGCGGTGGGGCCGGCCGAGGTCGCCTGGACCGCCGAGACCGTCGAGGGATGGGCGCGGGGCGCCGGTCCGGGGCGAGGGGACTCCGGGGCGTCATGGCTCAGGACATTCGGGCCTCCGGCGACTGGGCGCCCGGGCCTCGGAGACTCCTGGTGCCGACCCCAGGGGGACGGGACTGGGAGCGATGGGGCTTGGGGGCTTCAGGGCACCCGCACCCTGGACGGCGCGGCTCAGGGCACCCGCGTCCCCGGACGGCGCCGCTCAAGGCCCTGAGCGTCAGAGCGCCCGCACCCACGGACGGCGACGCGCCTGGGCGCCTGGGGCCCGTACCCATGCCTCCCGGGATCCCCTGGGGTTACCTGGGCTTGCGCTTCTTGCGGGTGGCCGGGTTGCCCGTGCGGGTCGTGCGGCGCTTCTCGTACTGGGTGCGGGCCGTGTCGTACTCGGTGCGGCGCAGTCGCTCGCCCGGGGCCTCCACGAAGCAGCGGAAGAAGTAGGCGAGGAGCGAGCCGATGAAGCCGATCATCTTCAGGCTGCGCAGGGAGTCCTCGCGGGCCTGGTCGGTGGGGCGGCGGACGAAGCCCTCCCAGGTCTTGCGGAAGGCGATGGCGCTGCAGATGGCGAACATGACGACCACGAGCAGGTTCAGAACGCCGCCGACCTCGGCGATCGCGAGGCCCTCGTAGGCGAAGCGCAGCACAAAGCAGCCCGCCGCGGCGGCGGCGAGCGCACCGACGGCGAGCCCGGCGCGGCGCAGCCCGTAGTTGCCGCTGTGGTCGACCCACGTCGTCCCGAAGAAGCGGATCTCCTCGGGCTGCGGGCCGGCGGGGGTGCCGCCGGCCGCGCCCTTGGCGGTGGTGCCGGGCTTGGAGGTCTGGTCTTCGTCGCTCACGAGGTCGATTATCCCCGGGTGGCGACGGAGCGCGGGTCCCCTCAGCCGCAGCGGCGGGCGACGTAGCCGTCGCTGCCGGTCTGCACGTACGCGTCGGAGATGAACTCGCCGGCCGCGATGTTGTCCCAGATGTTCGTCGTGCCGTACGGCCCGGTGACCGTCTGGCCGGGGGTCTGGCAGCGGATGCTCACCCAGGAGCCCACGGGCAGGACCCGGACGATCGCGTACTGCGTGCCCGGGCCCGAGCGGACGTTGACACGGGTCCCCGGCGCGACCGGGTAGCGGGTCGTGCTCGTCGTGGACACCCCCTCCAGCTCCGCGGCCACTGCCGTCGCCTGCTTCGTCTCGTCCCCGCCCATGGCGTCCTCCCCCGTTGGCGCAAAGCGCTCCGCTGCGATTCACTCTCTGCGACGCGCAGGCTAGCAAGCCCCACCGACATCGACGGCGCCATCGACTAGGCTCCGTGCGTCGCGCATGCGCGCGGCCTCAACGGGGAACCACACGGGGGTTGGCTATGCCGCCGTTGCGCAGTACCGGTGCCGACCGGGATGCGGAAGGACCTGAGTACGCGGGCGGTTACCGTCTCCAGGCCTGTCTCGGCTCGGGCGGCATGGGCGTCGTCCATCTCGCCACCTCCGCCTCCGGGCTACGGCTCGCGGTCAAGGTCGTGCACGGACAGTACGCGGAGGACCCGGAGTTCAGGGCTCGTTTCCGCCAGGAGGTGGCGGCCGCACGCCGGGTCAGCGGCGCCTTCACCGCGCCCGTCGTGGACGCCGACCCCGACGCCGTACGCCCCTGGATGGCGACCCTCTACGTCCCCGGCCCCACCCTCGCCGACCAGGTGAAGCGGAACGGCCCGCTGTCCCCCGCCGAGCTGCGCCGGCTGACCGCCGGCCTCGCCGAGGCGCTGCGCGACATCCACCGGGCCGGTGTCGTCCACCGCGACCTCAAGCCGAGCAACGTCCTGCTCACCGACACCGGACCGAAGGTCATCGACTTCGGCATCTCGCGGCCGGTGGACAGCGATCTGCACACGGAGACGGGGAAGCTGATCGGGTCGCCGCCGTTCATGGCCCCCGAGCAGTTCCAGCGTCCCCGCGAGGTCGGCCCGGCGGCGGACGTCTTCGCGCTCGGCTCCGTGCTCGTGCACGCGGCGACGGGGCGCGGGCCGTTCGACTCCGACAGCCCGTACATCGTGGCGTACCAGGTCGTCCACGACGATCCGGATCTGACGGGGGTTCCGGATGAGCTGGCTCCGCTCGTCGCCCGCTGTCTGGCCAAGGAGCCGGCGGAGCGTCCGACCCCGGCCGAGATCATGGCGGCGCTGCTGCCGCCCTCGTACGAAGCGGCGGCCTTCATACCCGCCCAGCGTCGGCCGCCCACCCTGCCCGAACCGGCGCCCGCGCCGTCGGGTTCCTGGGACGCGGACACGCCCGTGCGGGCACCGGCTCCGCGCGCCCGCCGACGGTGGCGTCCGTCGGTCGTGGCAGCCGCCGCGCTCGCCGTCCTCGCGGCCGGCGGGGCGGTCGTGGCATTGCGCACCGCCGGCGTCGAGGACCCCGGCCCGCGGCCGAACACGGCCGAGGCGGGAGCCGCCTTCGACGGCTGGCAGACCGTCCTGCACAAGGGCGGCGAGCCCACCACCCCCACCTGCGCCCATGGCGCGGGCGGCCTGTACTGCGCGGGCGGGGGCACCGCGGCCGCGCGGCTCGACCCCGAGACCGGGCGGGTCGTCTGGTCGCGGCCGGCCGCGGGCCGGGTGCCGTCCACGCCGTCCGTGCTGCCGGACGGCCTCGTCGCCGTCCCGTCGCCGAACGGCCCCCTCCACACCTACGCGACCGCCGACGGCGCGGCCCGCTGGCACACCGGCGGGTCGGCCGCCGAGCTGGCGAGACCCGCCGGCCCGGCCGTCGTCCTGTCCGACGGGACGGGCGGGCTCCGGGCCGTCGACAGCTCCACCGGAAAGCAGCTGTGGCGCCACGGTCTCCCCGGCTTCACGACCCCGCAGTTGGGCCCCTACGAGGCCGGGACCGGCCTCGTCTCCGTCTTCGAGACGTCGGGTGACGCGAGCCGTACCCACGTGGCCGCCGTACGTCCCGTGAGCGGCGAGGTGGTGTGGCAGCGCCGCCTGGAGGGGGACCTCTCGCCGGTCGGCACGGCCGGCGACGGCTCGCTGATCCTGGCCTCGCACCGTCGCGGCACGGAGACCGACGCGCTGGTCCGCTACGACCCGGCCGACCGGTCCGTCCGTCGCCTGCCGCTCCCCTACAACGTCTACCAGCCGCAGATCGCCGTCCAGGGCACCACCGCCTACCTCCTCGTCACCTCCGGCCGGCTCATCGCCGTCGACACCGCCGCCGGCCCTTCCGGGCGCGTGCTGTGGGAGCTGGAGACCGCCGCCGGGAACGTCTCCGCCCCGGTGCTCGGGCCCGGTGGGCGGCTCTACCTCTCCGCGTCCGACGGACGGCTCATCGCCGTCGACACCGTGCGTGGCGCGCTCGTCGGGCAGACCAGGCCGCGGCTCGGGGACGGCAGGCTGGGGTACGCGACCACGGTGCCCGCGCCCGTCGTCGCCGGGGAGAAGGTGTTCGGGAGCGCGCCCGACGGGTCCGTGTTCGCCGTGGACGGGCGGGATCCGGCCGGGTGGTGACGCCGGGTCAGCCGCAGTGCTCCCACGGGCTGGTGTAGGTGTACTCGCCGACGCCCGCCTCGATCATCCCGCCCCAGCGCACGCACTTCCCGGCCGCGGCGGCGCGCACCGGGCCCGCGTACGAGCTGTAGGTGCGCTGGTCCTTCTTCGTGGTCGAGCCCTGGACGGTGAGCCAGGCGCCGGTCGGGAGGGGGAAGCCCGCGGTGGCGGGGGCGTGCACGGTGACGACGCAGTTGTTGCCGTTGGCGGCGTTGTAGAGCAGGTGGATGCGG
Source organism: Streptomyces sp. NPDC047971 (assembly GCF_040653355.1). Lineage (NCBI taxonomy): Bacteria > Bacillati > Actinomycetota > Actinomycetes > Kitasatosporales > Streptomycetaceae > Streptomyces > Streptomyces sp. NPDC047971. The sequence continues at coordinate 9,839 of NZ_JBEZNW010000075.1, forward strand.
GCGAGGACGGTCGAGGAGTTCTGCAGGGTCCTCGTGTCGATCTGGACGTACCCCGATCCGCAGATCTCGGCCGGGGTCGCCGCGCTCGCCGGAGTGGTGTTCAGGGCCGCGAGGGCGGCGGTGGCGGTCGCGACGACGGTGGTGCGGCGTACGGAGGCACGCATACGACTCCCCAATCGTGAGCATGACAAGCGTCACGGAGCAAGCCGTGATCGTAGCGCACACGCACGAACGCGGGGAGTGAGCGTCTCGCCCACTCCCCGCGTCTGTCGTCCCCGGCCCGGGTCGTCTGTCGTTCCCTGCCCGCGTCAGTCGTTCCCTGCCCGCGTCGTCTGTCGTTCCCTGCCCGCGTCCCGGTGCCCGGAGCCGCGCCGGGCTCAGCCCAGCTTCGACACGTCCCGCACCGCGCCCTTGTCGGCGCTCGTCGCCATCGCCGCGTACGCCCGCAGCGCCGCCGACACCTTGCGCTGCCGGTTCTTCGGGGCGTAGACCCCGCCCAGCGCCTCGCGGCGGGCCGCCAGCGTGGCGTCGTCGACCAGCAGCTCGATCGAGCGGCTCGGGATGTCGATACGGATGCGGTCGCCGTCCTCGACGAGGGCGATGGTGCCGCCCGAGGCCGCCTCAGGGGAGGCGTGACCGATGGAGAGGCCCGACGTACCGCCCGAGAAGCGGCCGTCCGTCACCAGCGCGCAGGTCTTGCCCAGGCCCCGGCCCTTCAGGAAGGAGGTCGGGTAGAGCATCTCCTGCATGCCGGGGCCGCCCTTGGGGCCCTCGTACCGGATGACGACCACGTCGCCGTCCTTGACCTGCTTGTTCAGGATCTTCTCGACGGCCTCCTCCTGCGACTCGCAGACGACGGCCGGGCCCTCGAAGGTCCAGATCGACTCGTCGACGCCGGCGGTCTTGACGACGCAGCCGTCGACGGCGAGGTTGCCGCGCAGGACGGCGAGGCCGCCGTCCTTGGAGTAGGCGTGGGCCGCGTCGCGGATGCAGCCGCCGGCCGCGTCCGTGTCCAGGGAGTCCCAGCGCTCGGACTGCGAGAAGGCGGTCGCGGAGCGGACGCAGCCGGGAGCCGCGTGCCACAGCTCGACGGCCTCCTCCGACGGGGAGCCGCCGCGGACGTCCCAGGTCTCCAGCCAGTCCTTGATGGAGCGGGAGTGGACGGTGTGCACGTCCTCGTTGAGCAGACCGGCCCGGTACAGCTCGCCCAGGATGGCGGGGATGCCGCCGGCGCGGTGCACGTCCTCCATGTAGTACGTCCCGCCGGGCGCGACGTTCGGCGCCACCTTGGCCAGGCAGGGGACGCGGCGCGAGACCGCGTCCATGTCGGAGAGGCCGTAGTCCAGCTCGGCCTCCTGGGCGGCGGCGAGCAGGTGCAGGATCGTGTTGGTCGAGCCGCCCATGGCGATGTCGAGGGCCATGGCGTTCTCGAAGGCCGCCCGGGTCGCGATCGAGCGCGGCAGGACGGAGTCGTCGTCCTCGTCGTAGTAACGACGGGTGATGTCGACGACCGTGCGGGCCGCGTTCTCGTACAGCGCCTTGCGGGCGGTGTGGGTGGCGAGGACCGAGCCGTTGCCGGGCAGCGAGAGGCCGATGGCCTCGGTCAGGCAGTTCATCGAGTTGGCGGTGAACATGCCGGAACAGGAGCCGCAGGTCGGACAGGCGTTCTCCTCGATGCGGAGGATGTCCTCGTCCGAGATCTTGTCGTTGACGGCGTCGGAGATCGCGTCGACCAGGTCGAGCGTGCGGACCGTGCCGTCGACCAGCGTGGCCTTGCCGGACTCCATCGGGCCGCCGGAGACGAAGACCGTCGGGATGTTGAGGCGCAGCGCGGCGTTCAGCATGCCGGGGGTGATCTTGTCGCAGTTGGAGATGCAGATCAGGGCGTCGGCGCAGTGGGCCTCGACCATGTACTCCACGCTGTCCGCGATCAGGTCGCGGGACGGCAGCGAGTACAGCATTCCGCCGTGGCCCATCGCGATGCCGTCGTCGACGGCGATGGTGTTGAACTCGCGCGGGATGGCCCCGGCCGCCGTGATGGCCTCGGAGACGATCCGACCGACCGGCTGCAGGTGGGTGTGGCCGGGGACGAACTCCGTGAACGAGTTGGCGACCGCGATGATCGGCTTTCGGCCGATGTCCGCGCCCGGTACACCGGAGGCGCGCATAAGGGCGCGTGCGCCCGCCATGTTGCGGCCGTGGGTGACAGTGCGGGACCTCAGCTCGGGCATCGTCGCTCGCTCCTCAGTAATGGGTGTGCTTGCTGTCGAGCGTACGCCCGCCGACCAAGATCTGGACAGCGCGTCCGCATGTCGGACCACCTGTTCAGCTTTCGGTCAGCGGGGGCCGTCGGGACCGCCCGGCGGCGGGGGCCGGGAAACCGGTCGCCGGCCCGGTCGGGACGGCCGATTCAGGAGGGCCCGGTCGGGACGGCCCGGTCGGGACGGCCGATCAGGATTCCGTGAGGTAGCGCTGGAGCGTCGGGGCCACCATCTCCACGATCCGCTCCGGGTCGGCGGTGGCCAACGGCTCGACCTGGATGACGTACCGCAGGATCGCGATCCCGATCATGTGGGAGGCCGCGAGCTCCGCGCGGAACTTCGGGTCCGGCACGTCGAGGTCGGCGGCGATCCGCTCCAGGAGCCGGCGCAGCACGAAGCCGCGCAGGACCTTCGCCGCCGCTTCGTGGGTCAGCGCCGAGCGGATGATCGCGAGCAGGGGCGCGCGGGAGACGGGGTTCTCCCAGATGCCGATGAAGAAGCGCGCCAGCCGCTCGCCGATGGCGTCCCGCGGTCCTTCGATGATCGCGGGGACCACGGCCGTGGGCTCGAAGGAGACCTCGATGGCGGCGGCGAAGACCTCGTCCTTCGTACCGAAGTAGTGGTGCACGAGCGCCGGGTCGACGTCGGCGGCCTTGGCGATGCCGCGTACGGAGGTCTTGTCGTAGCCGCGTTCGGCGAACTGCGTGCGGGCCGCCTCCAGGATGCGTTCGCGCGCGCCCGGCCCGCTCTCCTCCTCGGTGCGCGACGGACGGCCGCGGCGGCGCGGGGCCGAAGCCGTCATGAGCGCGGGGACCGGGACGACGGCCGGGAGACCGAGGCCAGGTGCAGCCGGGTGAAGGCGAGGGCCTCGGCGAGGTCGGCCTCGCGTTCGGCGGCGGACATCGCCCGCCGGGTGTTGACCTCGATGACGACATGGCCGTCGAAGCCGGTGTGCGCGAGGCGTTCGAGGACTTCGGCGCAGGGCTGGGTGCCGCGGCCCGGCACCAGGTGCTCGTCCTTGGCGGAGCCCTTGCCGTCGGCGAGGTGGACGTGGCCGAGGCGGTCGCCCATGCGGTCGATCATGGCGAGGGCGTCCGTGCGGGCGGTGGCGGTGTGCGAGAGGTCGACCGTGAAGTGACGGTAGTCGTCCTTGGTGACGTCCCACTCGGGGGCGTACGCGAGCATCTCGCGGTCCTTGTACCGCCAGGGGTACATGTTCTCGACGGCGAACCGTACGTCCGTCTCGTCGGCCATCCGCCAGATGCCGGCGACGAAGTCACGGGCGTACTGGCGCTGCCAGCGGAACGGCGGGTGCACGACCACGGTGGAGGCGCCGAGCTTCTCGGCGGCCGCCTGGGCGCGCTGGAGCTTGACCCAGGGATCCGTGGACCAGACGCGCTGGGTGATGAGCAGGCAGGGCGCGTGGACGGCGAGGATCGGGACCTGGTGGTAGTCCGAGAGGCGGCGCAGCGCCTCGATGTCCTGGCTGACCGGATCGGTCCACACCATGACCTCGACACCGTCGTAGCCGAGGCGCGCGGCGATCTCGAAGGCCGTCGCCGTCGACTCCGGATAGACCGAGGCCGTCGACAGAGCGACCTTCGCATCCGGGATGCGCACCACTGGTTCTGCCACGAAGGACAGGGTACGGGGCGGGGCAGGCCCCGGGGAGGTGGCTCCGGTCACGTGGGGGGCGGGAGGCGCGGGGGCGGGGGTGCGCGGCGTGGGGACGCGCGGGCGCGCCGGGACGGGAGGCGCGGGGACGAGAGACGCGCCGGGACGGGAGGCGCGGGGACGAGAGACGCGCCGGGACGGGAGGCGCGGGGACGAGAG
>NZ_JBEZNW010000076.1:0-13857 GCF_040653355.1 Streptomyces sp. NPDC047971
GCCCCCACACCCCCGATCTCGGGGGGGCCCCCGCACCCCCCCCCCCCCCCCTCCTCTCGTGCTCGCCCCCGGGCGGCCCGACCCCGCCCGGTCCACGAGGCCACCGTCAGACGGCGGCGAAGCCCTTCTTCAGCGCCGTGGCGATCTCGACGGCGCGGCGGGTCTGGAACTCGACCGCGGCGAGGTTCTCGCCGGCCACGTTGCTCGCCTCGTTCGCCGAGACGCTGCTGGCGCCGTACGGGTTGCCGTTGGCCGGGGCGAACTGGACCGGGTCCGCGTAGCCGGGCGCCACGATGATGGCGCCCCAGTGGTAGAAGGTGTTGTTCAGGGCGAGCAGCGTCGACTCCTGGCCGCCGTGCGAGGTCGAGGTCGAGGTGAACGACGCGGCGACCTTGTTGACCAGCTTGCCCTGGGCCCACAGGCCGCCGGTGGTGTCGATGAACTGCTTGATCTGCGCGGCCGGCAGGCCGAAGCGGGTCGGAGTGCCGATCAGCACGACGTCGGCCCACTCCAGGTCGTCGAGCGAGGCGACCTCCACGTCGCGGGTGGCCTGGACGTGCTCGGCCCACTCCGCCTTCGTGTCGATGACCGACTGCGGGGCCAGCTCCGCCACCTTCCGCAGCCGCACCTCCGCACCGGCCTTCTCCGCGGCCTGCGCGGCGGCGTTCGCCAGCGTGTGCACATTGCCGGTCGACGAGTAGTAGATGACTGCGACGTTGGTCATGACGGACCTGCTCCTCGGTAGGGACGGGGGGCCCGCTGCGGACGGATGGGCCCTTTCGCGACCTTCCCCGAACGGAACGGCGGCCTTCCACGCGGTCGGTGAAAGTCCGTCAAGTTCCGCACCCGGATGTCACTTCCCGGCGAAGAACCGCAGCAGAGCCCGCTCGTCGTCGTCGTTCAGCTCGATGGAGAACAGCTCCCCGAGCGCGCACACCGTATCGGCGGCGCTCAGCTCACGCCGCTCGACGCGCCCGTCCGGGTACCGGATCTCCAGCGACGTGTCCCGCAGCAGCCGGCGCTCCTTCTCCGTCTCCTTCTGCGCGACCAGCTGACCGACGAACGGCGAGCCCGGACGGGTCGAGGAGAGGTAGTGCGCCGCCTCGAAGTCGATCCGGAACTGCGGCTCCTGGCGGAACGCGTACATGTCGAACCAGCCGTCGTCCGTCCCCTCCCCGGGGATCCGCACCACCCAGTCGGGCCCGTCGGCCGCCAGCCGCCAGGTCCAGTCCGCGACCGAGGAGACCGCTCCGTCCCGCAGCGGCAGCGCCTCCATCAGGCCGCTGTAGCCGTATCCGGCGTCCGCGAGCCAGACCTGGTCCTCCACACGGACCAGCAGGACCGTGTGGGTACGGAAGCGGCGCCTGGCCTCGCCCTGCCGGATGCGGGCGAGGAGACGGGTCACCGGAAAGCCGAGCCGGTCGAGGGCGGCGGCGAGCAGCAGGTTGTTCTCGTAGCAGTAGCCGCCCCGCCGCGCCCGGACGAGCTTGTCCTGGATCCGGTCCAGGTCGAGCGAGACCGGGCGGCCCAACGCGATGTCGATGTTCTCGAACGCGATGGACTCCATATGGCCGCGCAGCACCCGGTGCAGGGTGTCCGCGGTGGGGGTGCGGGGCCCGCCGAAGCCGATCCGGGCGAGGTAGGCGTCGAGGTCGAGGAGCTCGCTCTGCCACTCCGGATCGGTCTCGACGGCGACGGGCAGTCCGTAGGTTCCCAACATGTCTGTCTCCTGGATCAGGTGCTCGGATGCTCAGATGCGATACGGGTCGTCGTGCGCGGGGCGCTCCCGCAGGAGTTCGGGCGGGATGGTGTCGGGACAGACGGCCGCTTCGACGACCGGGCGGAAGGCGGGCCCGGCGGGACCGACGGTGTGCCCGTCCCGCCCGGCCGGCTCCTCGGCGGCCGCTTCCTCCACCGGGGGCCTGAGCGCCGCGGCGAGGCCGGCGGCCAGCGCCGCGCCGAGGACCGGGCCGATCAGATACGCGGTGAGGAAGCCGAAGTTCCCCGCCCACAGCGCGGGCCCGAACTGCCGCGCCGGGTTGACCGAGCCGCCCGAGAGCGGCCCGAGGACCATGACGAAACCGGTGATGCACAGCCCGACGACCCCGGGGATCAGCCACTCCCAGCGCGGCCGGATCAGCAGCGCCGCCACCAGCGTCATGCAGATCAGCTGACCGACCGTCTCCGCCGTCAGCACCCCCCAGAAGCCCCAGCCGGGCTGCGGCGCCACCGCCGCCCAGCCGACCTGGGGCAGCCCCACGTGCGCGCCCCAGACCAGCCGCGCCAGCCCCACACCGGCCACGGCGCCGGTCATCTGCGCCACGCAGAACGGCAGCACGTCCCGGCCCGGGAAGACCCGCAGCAGCCACAGCCCGATGCTCACCGAGGGGTTCATGTGCCCGGCGGTCTTCCGGGACATCGAGTAGTGGATGATCGCCGTGTTGACGACGCCGAAGAAGATCCCGAGCGCGACGAACGCCGCCCGCCCCTTCAGTACGGAGCCGAGGGGCGCGTCCGGAGCGAAGATCCAGCGGGACGTGGTCACGATGAGGAAGAGGATCCCCGCCGTGATCAGGAACTCCAGGACGACGGTGCGGGCGCGCGGGGAGAGCAGCTCCCTGCGCGGAGCCCGGTGACGACTGCTGTGGGCCATGATGACCAACTCCCAGCTGTGATGCGGTCGGTACAGGCGGCGCGGGTGGGACGTGACGTACACACGCGTGCGCGGCGCCGCGCACGGCCGGAAGGCCGGACACGACGCCGCGGTGGGGCGAACGCGCAGGTCAGAGCTCGATACGGACCTTGTAGTCGAGCACCCACGCATGGAACTCGACCAGCCGCTCCATCACCGCCCGGGTGCCCCAGAGCCCGCCGAGCGCCGAGTACTCCTCCAGCGGCCTGTCGAGGAGCCGCTGGATGCCCTCGCGCGGGACGAGCCGCAGCACCGGGGAGTCGTCGGCGAGCAGCGCCTCGACCTTGGCGCGCAGCGCGGTGACGTACGCGATGTCCTGCGTGGAGGGGTACGGGCTCTTCTTCCGCTCCAGGACCGACTGCGGCAGCACGTGCGCGGCGGCGGCGCGCAGCAGGCTCTTCTCCCGGCCGTCGAAGTTCTTCATCTCCCACGGCACGTTGTAGACGTACTCGACGAGCCGGTGGTCGGTGAACGGGACGCGGACCTCAAGGCTCGTGGACATGGAGATCCGGTCCTTGCGGTCCAGCAGGAACTTCTCCCAGTGTTGGATGTTGAGCCAGGTCAGCTCCTTCATCCGCTCCTCGTGCCGGGAGTCGCCGGCGAGCCGCGGGACCGCCTCCAGGGACTCGGTGTACCGGCGCTTGACGTACTCCTCCATGCCGAGCCGTTCCCAGAGCCCGATGTCCTTGATCGTGTCCAGGCCGCCGAGCCGCCGCCAGGCGTCGTACCAGGGGAAGGTGTCCCCGTTGACGGCCTCCTCGTCGAAGAACCAGTTGTAGCCGCCGAAGATCTCGTCGGCCGCCTCGCCCGACAGCGCCACCGTGACCCGCTCCTTGAGCGCCTTGCACAGGTGGTGGAGCGAATGCTCCATGTCCCCGGTCGACACCGGCAGGTCCTGGGCGCGCAGCACCGCGGTGCGGACGTCGTCGTCGAGGATGTCCTGGTTCTCCAGCTCCACGATGACGTGCTCGGCGCCGGCGTGTGCGGCGACGTCGACGGCGTACGGGGTGTCCGGGTCCATCCAGATGCCGTTGTCGCGGAAGGTCTCGCCGTGGTCCTTGAAGTCGACCGAGAAGGCGGTGATCCGCTCGTCCGAGCCCTGGTCGCGCAGCACCTTCGCGGCGAGCGCGGTCACGGCGCTGGAGTCCAGACCGCCGGAGAGCAGGGTGCCCACCTTCACGTCGGCGATCAGCTGCCGCTCGATGATGTCCTCGAGCAGTTCGCGGACGGTGGCGATGGTGGTGTCCAGGTCGTCCGTGTGCGGGCGGGCCTGGAGCGTCCAGTACGTACGGGTGGTGGAGCCCGCCCTGGTGAAGCGGACGGAGGTGCCGGGGACGACCTCGCGCATCCCCTTGAAGACGGCGTGGCCGGGGGTGTTGATGATGGCGAAGATCTCGGCGAGGCCCTCGGCGTCGACCACGGCCTCCGCCTCGGGGTGGGCGAGGATCGACTTGGGCTCGGAGCCGAAGAGGACGCCGTCGGCGGTGGGGTAGTAGTAGAGCGGCTTGACGCCCATCCGGTCGCGGACCAGGAGGAGTTCCTCGCTGCGCGGGTCCCAGATCGCCAGCGCGTACATGCCGTTCAGCCGTTCGGCGAACTCCTCGCCCCACTGGAGGTAGGCGTGCAGCACGACCTCGGTGTCGGACGCGGTGCGGAACTCGTGCCCGAGGGCGGTGAGTTCCTCCTTCAGCTCGCGGAAGTTGTAGACCTCGCCGGTGTAGACGAGGACGGGCTGGCCGTCGTCGCCGGGGACGGCGTGCATGGGCTGGCGGCCGTTCTCCAGGTCGATGATGGAGAGACGGCGGTGGCCCAGGGCGGCGTGCCGGGTGAGCCAGATGCCGCCGTCGTCCGGTCCCCGGCACTCCAGGGTCCGGGTCATGGCCTCGGCGGTGTCGCCGCCGAGCGTCAGGTCGCGGTCGTAGGCGACCCAGCCGGTGAGTCCGCACATGGCGCCTCAGGTCCTTTCTCGAATGATCAGCGGGATGTACGGAGCCGGGAGCCGGTGGCGGGCTTCGGGACCGGGACCCAGCCGGCGGTGTCCCAGTGGGCGAGCTGACGCAGCGCGGACCGCTCGCCGACCTCGGCGACCCGCTCCCCGCCGAGGATCAGCGTGGAGGGCCGGTCCGGCGAGAACACCGGCACCGCGGGGGCGTTCGGGCTGCTCGGCGCCCTGCCGTGGGCGAAGGAGGACACCAGGTCGATGAAGGTGTCCGAGACCAGCCGCTCCAGCGGGCCGTCGCCGTAGTGCGGGGCGTTGGCCGCCGAGCCGTAGGTGCCGAAGAGGAACTTGGACGTGGCCTCGTGCGGGGTTCCGGTCAGCGGCGGCGCCACCGGGTGCGCGAACTCCACCAGATAGCTGGGGACGTCGGGGCGCTCGGTGGCCTGCCGCTCGGCGAGCCGGGTGATCTGGTAGCGGAAGAGGCTGTCGCCCCAGATCGCGCCCCAGATGGACACCGGGTCCTGCGGGAGTCCGTCGATCGCGGCCGCCCTGCGGTAGGCGGAGATCGCGGCGTCCACCTCCGTGTCGGCCACATGGGCCGCGCCCTTGTGCAGCACGGCGCGGATCGCGCTCCGCAGGCTCTCGTCGTCGGTGGGATGGGGGCCGGGGAAGGGGTAGCCGGGCCCGGTGGTGAAGAAGGTGCCCTCGGTCCGGCCGTAGATCGACAGGGTGGGCAGCTCGGGGGTGGGCAGCTCGAAGTCGTGGCCGAGCATCCAGCGGCCGTCGACGACCGGGCCCTGGTACTCGCGCCAGGTGGATATCTCGCGGTCGACGGGGCTGCCCGAGAAGATCTTCTCCCAGGTGTCCTTGAGCCGGGCGGCCGGCACGGAGCGCAGGCCCCGCACGGTGGTGCCGAGCTTCCGGGCGACCAGCTCGAAGACCCGGTGCGAGTCCTCCCGGCTCAGCGAACTCGCCGGTTCCCACACGTGCTTGACGCTGATGGGGACGATCCGGCGCACGGTTCCGCGCAGTTCGGGAAGGAGACCGAGCTGCCAGGTCGAGGACCCGCCGGCCGAGGTGCCGGCCAGGGTGATGTTGTCGGGGTCGCCGCCGAAGGCGGCCGCGTTGCGGCGCACCCAGTGCAGCAGCGCCACCTGGTCCTGCAGGCCCCAGTTCGCGTACCCGCCGGTGCGTTCGTCGAGCAGGTCCTCGTGCAGGCCCCAGCCGAGGGCGCCCAGCCGGTAGTTGAAGGTGAGGACGACCATGTCGCCGTGGGCGGCGGGCCGGGCGCCGTCGAAGTCCGGCTCGCTGCCGGCGCCGAGGAACCAGCCGCCGCCGTGGATGTAGACCACGACGGGCCGGGCGCCGGCGGTGTCCGGGGTCCAGACGTTCGCGTAGAGGCTGTCCTCGCTGGAGTCCGGCAGGTACGACTGGTACGAGACGGGCGCGAACGCGGTCGCGTCACGGATTCCGCGCCAGGGGCTGACCGGGCGCGGAGAGCGGTAACGCAGGTCGCCGACCGGGGGAGCGGCGTAGGGCACCCCGCGGAAGACGGACAGTCCGCCGGCCCGTTCGCCCCTGATCAGACCGCCGCCGACACGGGTGACGACACTGGTGGCCTCGCCGCCGCCACCGGTCCGCACCCCGCCGTCCGTCCCCGCGGCCGAGGCCGCGCCGGCCGGTACGGTCACCGCCGTCGCCACCGCTGCGGCGGCCGCGACGACCGTACGTCTCCGTGGCATGGGTGACGGCTCATGTCCAACTCCCGACCGGTCCATAAACAAAACTCCCCGGGTATGCGAATGCCAAAAGACTTGGCGCGTCGAAGAGTGACGACGATGCGAGGGTGCCGCAGGTCCTGGCCTCGGCCAATGCGGTTCGGCGTACTCAGTCAGGTCAGTCGGATCGGCCTCCGAAGCAGCGTCACGGTGACCTGACGGATTCACCTCCGACCCTTTGAGCACACCCATGGGGCTCGGCACTATCCAGGCATGACAACGTCGATTCTGGACTCCCGCCCCCTTTTCGAGCTGGGCGCCGAGATTCATATCGCGGCCTCCGCCGACAAGATCTACTCGATCGTCAGCGACATGCAGCGGCATTCCGAATGGAGCTCGGAACTCCAGGGCGGCCGCTGGCTGTCCGGAGAGCCCGGGAAGGTCGGTTCGATCTTCGAGGGCGAGAACTTCCGCAGCGACGACATCGTGTCCTGGGCGCCGCTGATCCGCGGAATCTGGCACACGAAGTCGGAGGTCGTGGAGACCACTCCCGGCCGTGCTTTCCGCTGGAAGATCCACTCCAAGACCGGCGAGCCCCAGGAGCTCACCTGGTCGTTCCTCGTCGAGCCCGCCGAGAACGGAGCCACGCTCTCCCAGACATTCCGCATGGGCTACGCGTCGCCCGGAATCCACGAGATCACCAAGGACATGCACGAGGCCGACAAGCAGAAGTTCATCTCCGACTGGACGGCCAAGATGACCCGGGACGTCACCGAGACCCTGGGCAGGATCAAGGTCGTCGTCGAGAAGGACTGACGCCCACCGCCACCAGGAACGACGCATCGACGGGCCGGCCCGCAAGGGCCGGCCCGACGCGCGCCCGGCCCGCGGCGCGCCGTGAGCCCCCGCCCGGAACCGCCCGCGCCCGTCGTGCGCCGGCGAGCGTTCCGCACCGCCCCGCGCCCAGGTCCGCGCCCCCGCCCGCGACCGCGCCGGGCCCCACGAACCGCCCCCGCGCCCCGTCGCGCGCCGGGGCCCCACACCCCCACACCCCCACAGGCCCCCCACGTCCCCCCACGAAGCACGGAGATACGGGTGCGCACAGGGCGCGCCCATGACGAGGGGAATCCCCATGCTTTCCAGACGACGGTTCATCGGTGCCGCCCTGGCGACAGGCGGCACGATGGCCACCGGCGCAGCCCTGACCCCGCTGCTCGGCGCGGCATCGGCCACCGCGGCCGACGCGACCGCCGTCGCGTTCTTCACCCGGCCGATGCCTCTGCCGCAGGTCATCGCGCCCAGCTCGACCGCCGACGGCGTCGACACCTACAACATCTCGATCAAACGGACCACCAAGGAGATCCTGCCCGGGCAGCTCACCGAGGTCATCACCTTCAACGGCGGCTTCCCCGGGCTCATCCGGGCCACCTCGGGCCGTCCCGTCGTCATCAACCAGTACAACAAGCTGGACATGCCGACCTCGATCCATCTGCACGGCGGGCACGTCGCCCCCGAGCACGACGGGGACCCGATGGCCACCATCGCCCCCGGCGGCGTGCGCGCGTACCACTACCCGAACCGGCAGGGCCACGCCCCGCTGTGGCTGCACGACCACGCCCACCACATGGAGTCCGAGCACGTCTACCGCGGTCTCTCCGCGTTCTACCTGCTCACCGATGCCGAGGAGCAGGCGCTTCCGCTGCCCTCGGGCGCGTACGACGTGCCGATCATGCTGCGCGAGGGGAACTTCGACGCCGCCGGACAACTCGTCTACGCCATGGACGACTTCCGCGGCCGGTCGACCATCATGGCCAACGGCAGGGCCTGGCCGCATTTCCAGGTCGCGGCCCGCAAATACCGCTTCCGGCTGCTGAACTCCACCAATCTGCGGTTCTTCACCCTGCGGCTCGCGGACGGCTCGCCCTTCATCCAGATCGGTTCCGACGGCGGCCTCCTGGAGCGACCGTTCTCCACCGACACCGTCGCCCTCTCACCGGGCGAACGCGCCGATGTCGTCATCGACTTCTCCCGATATCCCGTCGGCACCCAGATCGTCCTGGAGAACACCGAGGGTCCGGGGCCGGCCGAACTGACCGGAAAGGTCATGCGCTTCGACGTGGTCAAGACCGCGAAGGACCCCAGCGCCGTACCCGCCACACTGCGCACCCTGCCTCCGCTGCCGGCCGTCACCGGCCGCCGGACCGTCGTCATGAGCATGGACGAGGACGGCAGGCCCGCCCCGCAGGGCTACATGGACGGAAAGGTCTACGACCACCACCGAATCGACAACACCGTCCCCTGGGGCGGCTCGGAGATCTGGACGGTGACCAACAGCAATCAGGCCATTCCGCATAACTTCCACATTCACCTGGTGCAGTTCCGTGTACTGGAACGCAACGGAAATCCGCCCGGCCCCGCAGAGGCGGGGCTCAAGGACACGATCCGTGTGATGCCCGGCGAGACGGTGAAGTTCCAGGCAACATTCGACAGCTATCGCGGAAAGTACCTGTACCACTGCCACATGCTCGACCACGCGGCCATGGGAATGATGGCCCAGATGGAAGTCGTGTGAACAGCGGACCAACCGACCTGATGGATTCTCCGCCCACTTGACGGAGTGCGTCCGTCACCATTGGCCGTGAGCCAGTGAACGACGGATGATTCGAGGGAATTACGGGCCGGCCGGCCCAGTCGTGGCACACCCATTCGCGAGACACCGGTTCGTCGGACCGGTTCGGTTGCCCGCCCGGCCGGCCCTTTTCGGATCCCGCCCCGAAGAATCCCACCCGCACCCGTCGTCCTGTCGTCTTAGGAGAGACTCCCTGTGGACAACACTCTGCTCGACATCCGGCGAAGGCCGGCTCTGCAACAGCCCGTGTGGGACGACTCCTCGCAGGTGGAGCGCGTACGGGAGGAGCTGAGCGTCCGCCCCGCCCTGGTCAGCCCCCAGGACGTGCACACCCTGCGCAACCTCCTCGCCAGGGTCGCCGCGGGCGAGGCCGTGATCGTCCAGTCCGGCGACTGCTCCGAGGACCCCGACGAGTCCACCGCCGCGCACGTCGCCCGCAAGGCCGCCGTCCTCGACCTGCTCGCGGGCGCGATGAAGATGATCACGCACAAGCCGGTGATCCGCGTGGGCCGCATGGCCGGACAGTTCGCCAAGCCCCGCTCCAACGACACCGAGAAGGTCGGCGAGCTCGAACTCCCCGTCTACCGGGGCCACATGGTCAACGGCCCCGAACCCGACCCGGAGTCCCGCCGCCCCGACCCGCTGCGCCTGCTCACCGGCTACATGGCGGCCAACGACATCATGGGCCACCTCGGCTGGCGCAAGCCCGTCGGCCGCCCGGTCATCGACCCGCCGGTCTGGACGAGCCACGAGGCCCTGCTCCTCGACTACGAGGTGCCGATGCTCCGGCGCGACGACGAGGGCAGGCTGCTGCTCGCCTCCACCCACTTCCCGTGGATCGGCGAACGCACCCGCCAGACCGACGGCGCCCACGTCGCCCTGCTCGCCGAGGTCGTCAACCCGGTCGCCTGCAAGGTCGGGCCCAGCATGACCCCCGACGAGCTGCTCACGCTCTGCGAGATTCTCGACCCGGCCCGCGAGCCCGGCCGGCTCACCCTCATCGCCCGCATGGGCGCCGAGAAGGTCGCCCAGAAGCTGCCGCCGCTCGTCGAGGCGGTCCGCGCCGCCGGCCACCCGGTGATCTGGCTGACCGACCCCATGCACGGCAACACCGTCACCGCGCCCGGCGGACTCAAGACCCGCTACACCACCACCGTCGAGCGGGAGATCTCCGAGTTCCAGCTCGCCGTGCGCTCCTCCGGCGGCATCGCCGGCGGCGTGCACCTGGAGACCACACCCGACGACGTCACCGAGTGCGTCCTCGGCGAGCAGTGGGTCGGCCGCTGCGGCGAGCACTACACCAGCTTCTGCGACCCGCGGCTCAACCCCGGACAGGCCGTCACCGCCATCTCGGCCTGGCGCGCCTGAGACCGCCCCTCAACCCGTACCGGAACCCCGGAGGTAGTGAGATGCAGGACAAGATCGCCCTCGTCACCGGCGCCGCGGGCGGCATCGGCGCCGCGGTGGTCCGCGCGCTCGCCGAGCGCGGTGTGACCGTCGCGGCCGTCGACCGGGACGAGTCCACGCTCAAGCAGCGCGTCGCGGCCTTCGTCGTCGAGGGACTGGCCGTCGAGGCGTTCCCTGCCGACGTCACCGACAGCGCCCAGGTCACCGCCCTGGTCGAGGAGGCCGAGCGGCGCCTCGGCCCGATCGACTACCTCGTCAACGCGGCCGGTGTCCTGCGCCTCGGCCCCGTCCGGACCTTCTCCGACGAGGACTGGGCGGCCACCTTCGCCGTCAACGCCACCGGCGTCTTCCAGGTCTCCCGCGCCGTCGTCGACCGGATGATCCCGCGCGGCTCCGGCGCCCTCGTCACCGTCGCCTCCAACGCGGCCAACACCCCGCGCACCGAGATGGCCGCGTACGCCGCCTCCAAGGCCGCCGCCTCCCTCTTCACCAAGTCGCTGGGGCTTGAGGTCGCCCCCTACGGCATCCGCTGCAACCTGGTCGCGCCCGGCTCCACGGACACCCCGATGCTCTCCTCGATGTGGCACGACGAGACCGGGCCGAAGGGCACGATCGAGGGCCGCCCCGAGGCGTACCGCGTCGGCATCCCGCTGAAGAAGCTGGCCCTGCCCACCGACATCGCCGAGGCCGTCGTCTTCCTCCTGTCGGACCAGGCGTCCCACATCACGCTGCACGACCTCACCGTCGACGGCGGCGCGTCCCTCGGCGCCTGACCCACCCCCACCCCGCGAACTCCGCACACACGTCACGAGAGGACGGTCATGGCCGGGATACCCCCCATCGAGGCCTATCCGCTGCCGACCGCCGGCGCCCTGCCGCCGGTCACCCCGCACTGGACCGTGGACCCGGACCGCGCCGTGCTGCTCGTCCACGACATGCAGCGCTACTTCCTGGCGCCCTTCCCCTCGCCGCTCCGCGAGGAGATCATCACCAACGCGGCCCTGCTCCGCGACCGTTGCGCGGCCCGCGGCGTCCCCGTCGCGTACACCGCCCAGCCCGGCGGCATGACCCCCGAACAGCGCGGTCTGCTCGCCGACTTCTGGGGCCCCGGGATGCGCCTCGACCCCGCCGACCGCGAGATCGTCGAGCCGCTCGCCCCCGCCTCGGGCGACTGGCTGCTCACCAAGTGGCGCTACAGCGCCTTCTTCAAGACGGACCTCCTGGAGCGGATGCGCTTCCACGGCCGCGACCAGCTGATCATCTGCGGGGTCTACGCACACATCGGTGTGCTCGCCAGCGCCGTCGAGGCGTTCACCCACGACATCGAGACCTTCCTCGTCGCCGACGCCATCGGCGACTTCACCGAGGCCGAGCACCGCTCGGCCGTCGCGTACGCGGCCAAGCGCTGTGCCGTCGTCACCACCGCCAAGGAGGTGCTGGGGTGACCACACCGGCCCTTCCCGACCTGCTGCACCGGATCCTCGGCCCGAACCCGCCCGCCTTCGCCGTGCTGCACCGGCCCGAGACCACCGGGCCCGGCGCCCTCGACCTGCTGACCGGCGAGGTCTCGCTGCCCGCGACCCTCGCCGATCTCCCGCTGCGCGAGGACGGCACCGGCACCGCCCGTCACGAGGTCCTCGCCGTCGTCCCGTACCGCCAGATCGGCGAGCGCGGCTACGACCGGACCGACGACGGCGCCCCGCTCATCGCGATGAGCGTCACCGAGCAGACCACCGTCCCGCTCGACACCGTCCTCGCCGCGATCCCCGACGTCCCGATCACCCTCGGCGACGGGAGCTTCGACGTCGACGACGACGCCTACGCGGAGATCGTGCGCCGGGTCGTCGCCGACGAGATCGGCACCGGCGAGGGCGCCAACTTCGTCATCCGCCGCTCCTTCACCGTCGACATCACCGACTACGGCCCCGGCAGCGCGCTGACCTTCTTCCGCCGGCTCCTGGAACGCGAGTCGGGCGCGTACTGGACCTTCCTCATCCACACCGGGGACCGCACCTTCGTCGGCGCGTCCCCCGAGCGTCACGTCAGCCTCGCCGACGGCACCGCCGTCATGAACCCCATCAGCGGCACGTACCGCTACCCGGCCTCCGGGCCCACCCTCCCCGGCGTCCTCGACTTCCTCGCCGACCGCAAGGAGGCCGACGAGCTGTACATGGTCGTCGACGAGGAGCTGAAGATGATGGCCCGGATCTGCGAGGGCGGCGGCCGGGTCGTCGGCCCGTACCTCAAGGAGATGGCCCGTCTCGCGCACACCGAGTACTTCATCGAGGGCCAGACCGACCGCGACCCGCGGGAGATCCTGCGCGAGACGCTGTTCGCGCCGACGGTGACGGGCTCGCCGCTGGAGAGCGCCTGCAAGGTGATCTCCAAGTACGAGCCCCGGGGCCGGGGTTACTACAGCGGCATCGCCGCCCTCATCGGCCGCGACGCGCTCGGCGGCCGGGCCATGGACTCCGCCATCCTCATCCGCACCGCCGACATCGACGCGGGCGGCCGGGTCTCCATCGGCGTCGGCGCCACCCTGGTGCGCCACTCCGACCCGGTGTCGGAGGTCGCCGAGACCCGCGCCAAGGCCGCCGGGCTGCTCTCCGCGCTCCAGGACGACGGCGGCTCCCGCTTCCGCGCCCACCCGCGGGTACGGGAGGCGCTGGAGCGGCGCAACGCCACCATCGCCGGCTTCTGGCTGGCCGAGGAGTCGGGCCGGGGCAGGCCCGATCCCGCCCTCGCCGGACAGCGCGTCCTGATCGTCGACGCCGAGGACACCTTCACCTCCATGATCGGACAGCAGGTCCGGGCCCTGGGGCCGGAGGTGACGGTCCGGCGCTTCGACGAGGAGTACGGGTTCGACGGCTACGACCTCGTCATCATGGGCCCCGGCCCCGGCGATCCGCGCGAGGCCGGCCACCCCAAGATCGCTCATCTGCGGTCCGCCGTCGCCCGCCTGCTCGGCGAGCGCCGGCCGTTCCTCGCGGTCTGCCTCAGCCACCAGGTCCTCGGCCTGCGCCTCGGCCTGGACCTCGCCCGCAGGGACGTCCCCAACCAGGGCGTCCAGAAGGAGATCGACCTCTTCGGCGCGCGGGAACGGGTCGGCTTCTACAACACCTTCGCCGCGCGCTGCGCCGAGGACGCCTTCCTGCACCCGGAGTTCGGCCCGGTCGAGGTCAGCAGGGACCCGGGGACCGGCGAGGTGCACGCGCTGCGCGGCGCCGGCTTCGCGTCGATGCAGTTCCACGCCGAGTCCGTGCTCACCCAGAGCGGCCCGCGGATCGTCGCCTCGATGCTGGGCGGGCTCGTGAAGAGCGGCGTCGCCGTGCAGGCGGCGCGGTAGGGGAGCGGCGGGACCCACACGACGCGGCGCCGCCGGAGATCCCCGCCGGCCCGCGTGCGCCGTCGCCCGCCCCCGGTGCGGGGCGCGGGTGGGGGACCACAACGGTAAGAGCTCGCGGACGGGACA
>NZ_JBEZNW010000077.1:0-11417 GCF_040653355.1 Streptomyces sp. NPDC047971
CCGTCCGTGGCCTGCAGGACACGGTCATCGGTCGTGCCGTAGACCACCGACGCCTGGGTCTTGCCGTTCGGCGTCGTGATCGACTGCAACAGACCCGCCGACTTGACGCCGGCCAGGTACTGGGCCTCCACCACGTCCTGCGTGAGCGGCTCGGCGTAGATCGCGACCTCGGCGAGCTGGCCGGCGAAGTGGCCGAGCTTGTCGTTCGGGTTCATCGCGGGCCAGCCCCTGGTGTTCACACCCGCGCCCAGCGTGACGTACGGGGTGTTCCAGTCCTTGATCTGGCCGGACTTGGTTCCCTGCGCGACACGGTCCAGGTAGAGGGTCTGCGTGGTGCCCGCGCCCGTGAGTACCGCCTGGTGCCACTTTCCGTCGTTGACGGTGGCGGCGGAGGTGATCGGCGTCCCGCACTGCCCGGTGGCCAGGCAGCCGCGGAGCTTGCCGTCGGTGCCGACGTACAGCGCCGGGGTGTTGTACGCCGTCGATGCGACCGGGTCGGGGTCGCTCAGCGGCTTGTCGCCGTAGTAGAAGAGAACGCCGCCGGCCTGCGTGGTCTTGAACCACAGCGAGATCGTCGTGTACGACGGCGTCGCGCCGGGGGCGCTGGGCATCTCGACGTACGAGGTCGTGCCGTTGAAGGTGGCCGTCTTCTGCGTGGCACCGGCCAGCACGGACGAGCCGCCCAGGGTCACATCGTGGTACAGACCGTTGTACTTGCCCTGGTTGACGTCGACGGCGTCCCCGCTCACCGTCTCACCGGCCGCCTCGCCCAGTCGCCAGTAGGCGAACGGGTCGGCGTCCAGAACCGTGGTCCGGTGGTGGTTGCCGGTGGCGTACGTGTACGTCGTGCACTTGGCCCAGTCGGCCGGCGGGCACACCTTGGTGAGCTGGTCGCCGGTGTAGCCGTACAGCCAGGTCTGCGCGGAATTGACGTCGCCGACGGTGGCCGGGTCGGTGTTCACCTTCTCGACGTGCCAGGCGGTGGCGCCCGCCGGCTGGAACCAGGTGAGACCGAGCGAGCGCTTGGACGTGGTGTTCGTGATCTTCGTCAGGCGCTTGTTCGCGTCGTACGTGAACGTCTCCGCCCGGCCTCCGAAGTCCACGATGCCGGATATCGCGTAGACCCCGGCCTTGCCGGTGGCCTGCGTGAAGGAGTAGGCGGTGAAGTCCTTGTCCGTCAGCTTGTAGCCGACGGCCGGCGTCGTCACCGCCTCCAGGCGCGCATAGCGGCCCAGCGGCGGTACGAAGGTCCCGTTGGTGTTCCGGCCGAACGCGACCTGCTCACCACCGGGGTACGTGATCACGACACTGGTGACCGTACCGGAGCTGTTCTTGGTCTCGGCCGCCTTCATGTCGACGACCGTGGACCAGCCCGCGCCGAAGGCGTGGTCGATCCTCGCGTCGAGGCTGTTGTACGACCGGTCGATCTCCAGCGACGGACCGATCACCGGCACGTCGGCGTCGGTGTCCTCGGTGGTGTAGTTGCCGTCCGAGGGGTCGAACTCGTGCCCGTCGGTGTTCTGCGCCAGACCCGAGGTCACCGGCGGCTGCGGCACCGCTGTCGTGAAGCGGCTGGACTCGACGACCTCCGTCGTGCCGTCGGTGACGGCCACGAGCCAGTTGTACTTCTTCGACCAACTGAGCTTGCCCGCGGGCACCTTCCAGGAGCGCTCCGTCGTGGCCGCGGAGGCCGCGACGGGCGTGGTGCTGCCGGAGTCGGCGTCGTAGACCTCGAAGGTGTACGACAGCGGGCTCGGCCCGTTGTCGGCGTCGCTCGCGTAGACGAGCAGCTCCGGCTGCAGGGTCTTGGCCTGGAAGTTCTCCGACGGATACTGGGCATCGACCTGCGGCGCGGAGTTCGCCGTGTAGGTCAGCTCCAGCGCCGGGCGGAAGCCGGCGGTCGCCGAGTTGTCCGAGTGGAACTTCTTCCAGTGGAGCATGTCGTTGGTCGGCGCGGTGAGCGCGAGACCGTAGTTGGCACCGCCGCCGGCCACCTGGTTGAACCAGGTGGTCGACAGCGAGACCGGCATCTTCACACCGACGCTCGTGGAGTTCGCGTCGTTGGAGCAGGACGCTCCGGGCGCGGGCGTGGCCGAACCGATGGCGGCGCCGTAGGCCGGGCCCGGATAGGTCGTGGTCGTGGTCGGCGACCACGACTGGGTCACCGGGTGCACGGAGAACACCTGGGCCGGACAGGTCGAGGACCACAGCGCGTACACGTTCAGCTTGGCAGCGGTGACCCGCTGTCCCGCGAGCGTGGTGCCCAGCGACGGGAACTGCAGAAAGGAGTTCGCCTTGTTGACGCCGGAGTCGTACGAACCGACCTTGATCATGTTCTCGGTCGAACGGTCCGCGCTGTAATTGTTCTGGACGTACGTGGTGTTGGACGCGGTGACCGTCGGGTCGACGGTGACGGGGTAGACCCGCTCAGGCGCGTCGAGCCAGCCACGGTCCGCGGTCATCCGCAGCGCGGGCCTGCCGTCCACGGTGGCCAGTTCGTAGGTGACGGCCCGCGACTGGGCGGCGTCACCCGAACGCGGGTCGGTCTTCGAGTCCTCCATGAACGCGTGCGGGATGGTCGCCGTGACCGTCCCGTCCTTGTCCGTGAACTCCACATCGCCGTCCGCTGCGATTCGCGGCGTCAGCCCCTTGGCTTCGAGGGGGAAGGTCCAGGAGTTCCCGGCGTTCGGGGACTTCAGGACGATGTTCTCCTTGAAGCCCTCCGCCAGCGGGACCAGCTGGACGTCGGTGTCGGGCAGCACGCCCGCGTAGGTCACCATGCCGTTGGCGGCCACGGTGGGCTCGGCCTTGCTCGCTCCACGCAGCGCGTAACCCAGGGAACGCCCCGCGCCGAAGTCGACGGACGCGAGCTGCCGGTCGGCGGCGTCGGACGCGAACTCGATGTCCATCGAGTTGGCCCGCTGCTGCAGCCGGCCGTCGGCGTCCTCGGTCAGCCGGGTGTCGATCTGCTTCCAGGATCCGTCCGTCGCCTTGAAGTTGGCACGCCCGCTGAAGTGCCGGACCGTCGTCGAACCGTCCGCGTTGACGAAGTGATCCGACGTGGCCGTCGACTTCTTCGCGTCCCGCTTGCTGGTGCGCGTGTCGAAGCTTCCGGCATCGCCAGGGGCGGGGCCGGTCTTGGACCGCTCGGGCTGGTCGGTGTGCCGCTTGAAGGGGTCGAGTTCGCCCTTGCCCTTGCCGGGCTTGCGGCCCGCGTCACCCTCGGTGCTGGTGGCGTCGGACGATGCGTGGTGCCCCTTGCCTGCGGCGGTGCCGCCCTGCTGGTCAGGGGTGTCGAGAGGGTTCTCGTCGGCCCACTTCCACAGGCCGGAGAGGGAGAGTTCGGGCATGCGGACCGGCGAGAGCGTGGCTCCCATGGCCATCGCGGTCTCGGTGGTGAGCATGCCGGAGAAGAAGGTCAGGACGAAGAGAGCCGTAGCCCTGCGTCTGCGCCTGCCGGGGGGACCCGGTGGGAACAGCCGAGAGCCATGGACCCAACGGTCAGTCATGGGCCAGCCTTTACTTACACGTTGCTTACACAAAACCTCGTGAGCTTGCCCTATGCGACTGCGTCGGCTCTATAGATGATCACGTGCTTTGCAAGATCTTTGCGAACGCCGCGAGGCGTTCGCTTGACCCGCGCCCTGCTACGACTGACGAACCGTCTGACAGCCTCCATCCCAGGGCCTTTGACGTCCTGACGTGACGCCGATGCCCCCGGGGGCATCGGCGTGACGTCAGGACGCATGGGGTCGAGAGGAGAAGAACGAAGTCCCCCCGGAGTGATCTCCGAGGGGACTTCGTCTACTGCGGGCCGGCCGACCGGTGACTCATCGGGAGACGAGCGTCAGTGTCGGACCGTAGTCGCCCGTTCCGTCCGACACCGCGATGTCGAACTCCCTTCCCGGGAAGGCGTCCCGGACCGCGTTGCGCCACATGGCGGCGATCTCCTCCGCCAACGACGCGAGCGCGGCGTACTCCGCGTCCGACGTGAGCGGGAAGTAGTCCCACAGGTGGACGTGGTTCACGACCGACTCGACCGCACGCCGGTCACCCGACTGCTTCTCGAGCCACTCGTCCACACCTCCCCGGTCGAACTTGAAACCGAGGAATACGCACTCTTCGTACTCCACGAATTCAGGCCGGTAGAAAGCCGCCAGAGCAATGGCCTCCGCGACCGATACCGTGGAGGACATGAACCCTTGAAGGTGGAATTCCTTGTCGGACTCGACGGTCCACTCCACGAGCTGCGGAACCCCTCTGGGATTCAGATCCACGAAATCAACCACCTCTCAGCAGAAGTTCGTCTGCGGCATGTCGTCCGGCCCCGTCGGCCTGGCGTGCTTCATCTGGAACGGGAACTTCTTGCCGTTGGGCGTCTCGTTGACCCCGAATTCCTGGACGTGCGGCGTCGGCACACCCAGATGTGTCGCACCCACGAGGTCGACGCGGCGCTTGATGATGCCTTCCTCGTCGTACACCGCGTAGTTCGTCATCTCGCCGTGCTGACCGAGACGATACAGAACTCCGTTGCTCGGCCCCGGCTTCTGCTTCGGGCTGGCACCGCCCTCTGGGAAGTCCACACCGATCGGATGCTCCTTCGCATTCGCCCAGGGGTTGACATCCGAATTATGCACCAGCACGGCGGTATTGCCGGCCAGCACAAAGTAGGTGTGAAGACCCTCGACGCTCAGGTCGTACGTGACGCGCTGCGCCGTGTAGGACTTGACCTCGACGATCGCGGTCGGCAGACCCTCACCGTCCTGGACCTTCTGGCCCACCTTGAGGTCGCCCGCCTGGGTCCAGGCGTGACGGGTGGCCTCGTAGAACTGGTGGTGCTTGGTCGTCCGGATCGTCTTGGGACCGGCCTTCGTGGCGACGACGACATCGACGTAGTCACGGTCGGTCTTGGTGACGATCACCTGCCTGACCTTGTGGACCTCCTGCACCTTCTTGCCGGGCTCGGCCGTCAGGACGTAGTCCCCTGACTTCACCTTCGAGATCGCCTTCGCCGTACCGTCGGCCAGGAGGACCCCCGTGTCTCCGGTGAAGCTGTGCGGAGTGCCACCCGGACGACGGCAGGCGGTCGGACGCGAACCACCCGGACGCGAACCACCCGGACGCGAGACGCTCGGTGCGGCGTCCGCCTCCGGAGCCGACTTCGCCTTCGGGCCACGAGCGCTGCCCGCGGCGCCGAAGACACCGCCCATGACCGCGCCGATCGACGCGGCCTTCGCCGCACCCGCGACCGAGCAACCCTCCTCGCTGTTCACACACGAGGTGCCGTACTCGACCGCGCCTGTCGCCGCGCCTTCCGTGGCGCCGCTCGCGGCGCCCTGGAGCAGGCGACCCGCGGTGCCCGAGAGGAGCTTTCCGGCCGCGCTGCCGACGAGACCGCCCGCCGCACCGCCGATCACTCCGGTCGCGGCACCGATGGCCACCGCTCCCAGGAACCCGCCGACCGACTTCGGGCCGTCGCTCATCATGTAGCCGACGCCGTTGGCCGCCGCGCCCGCGAGGGCAGCGCAACCGAGAGCGCCGACACCGGCCGTGATGGCCGTGCAACCGGCGAAGACCACGATGCCGGTCGCCACCGAGGCGATGGTCGAAGCGTGCTGTTTGACGAAGTTGGCTGTGGCCTTGGCCGCCTTCTTGACGGCTCTGCCGACCTTCTTGGCAGCCTTGACCACCTTCTTGGCTACGTGTTTGACCGCCTTGGCGACCTTCCGCACGGTCTTCTTGACGTGCTTGACGACCTTGTGGACGTAGCGCTTGACCCGCTTGTACGTGCGTTTGACGTATCTCTTGACCTTGCGGACGCTGTCGGACACGTACCGCACGGCCTTGCGGACGTGCCGTACGGCCCTCTTGACCGCCTTCTTGACGGCCCTCTTGACCTTCTTCGCAGCCCTCTTGACGGCCTTGGCGACCTTCTTGACCGCCTTCTTGGTCTTCTTCCAGGCCGACTTGACGGTCTTCTTGACCTTCTTGGTGACCTTCTTTACGGCCTTCTTCGCCCACTCGAACCAGTGGCCCGTCGGGTCGACACCCGTCATCGGGTTGCCGTCCGCGTACGCGTACCGGTTCGCCGTGATCGAGTTCGGCAGCGGGTTGAGACCCACCGTGTCACGGCTGTTGAACTGGCCCGTCTCCGGTGAGTACCAGCGCGCGGCCATGTTGACCTTGGCCGTCTGCGGGTCGGTCCAGCCGGACTGGTAGCCGAGCGCACCGAGCATCGTGGAGGACTGCACGACCTTGCCGAACGGCGAGTACGTCGTGGAGCCCGACAGGGCCTCTCCGGTCGCGGTGAACTGAGCCACCACGTCGTCGTGGAGATCGGTCAGCGCCAGCACGGCCGACGCCGCGGTCTTCACACCCACCAACGAGCCGTCCGCGTCGCGGCTGTAGGACGACACACCGTCCGAGGCCACGTCGTTGCCGGCGCCGCTGTACTGGAAGGTGTGGAGCGGGGAACCCGTCTCGTCCTTCGCCTCCCGGACCCGGTCGAGGCCGTCGTACGTGTACGTACGGTCGCCCTCGTTGATGACCCGGTTGAAGGCGTCGGCCTTGACCGACGTCATCGTGCCGCCCTCGTCCACCACCGCGCTCATGGTGCCGCGGGCGGTGTACGCGTACGTGCTGTGCCCGTCCGAGGTGAGCCGGTTGCGGGCGTCGTACGTGTACGTGTCGCCGCCCACGCGGGTCCGGTTGCCGGACGCGTCGTAGCCGTAGGCCTCGGTCGCCGTCCCGTTGTTCCAGGACGACAGGCGGTTGGCCCAGTCGTACGTGTACGTGTTCGCCGAGGAGCCGGCGAGACCGGTGGTCGTCTTCGACGTCTCGTTGCCGTTCTCGTCCCACCCGTAGGTGAGGGAGGACAGCACCTTGCCGGTCGGCGAGGTCAGCTTGTCACTGGTCAGACGCTGCAGCTTGTCGTAGCCGAAGGCGCGCTTCGACTTGCCCGCGCCGTAGTCGACGGAGGTGACGTTGTTGTTGACGTCGTAGTCGTAGGTCATCGCGGTGCCGGTGGCCCCGTCGCTGACCGTCTTCAGCCGGCCGGCCGTGTCGTACCCGTAGGTCGACGTGCCCGACGCGTCGGTCCGCGTGGTCATCGCCCCGTCGCCGTTCCAGGCGAAGGACGAGGCACCCGAGGGCCCGTTGGCCGTGAGCAACAGGCCGCGGTCGTCGTACGAGAAGGTGTTCTTCTCCTCGCCCGCACCCGCGACGGCCGTGATCCGGTCGTCCGCGTCGTAGTCGTAGGTGTGGTCGACCGTGGTGGCCTCCGCACCCGCGCCCGTCTGGCGGATCAGCCGGCCCTTGACGTCGTACTCGTGCGAGACGACGACACCGCCCGGAGAACGCATCTCCTTCACGCGCCCGCCGAGGTCGTACGTCGTCGTGAACGTACGGTCCGCGAGGTTCGGGTGCGCCGGCGTCGACGGTTCGATCTGCGACTCCGGCAGCCCCCACGAGTTGTACGTCGTCAGGAACGGGTTGCCCCGTCCGTCCGTGAACCGTGTCCGGTTGCCTCCCGCGTCGTAGCCGTACGTCGTCGTGATCGACTCGGTGGCCGAGACGGGCTCGACCGCCTTCGTGATCAGACCTGTCGCGTCGTACGTGAAGGTCTTCGTGTGACCTCGGGCATCGGTCAGCGAGACCGGGTTGCCCCCGCGGTCGTACGTCGAGCTCGACGTACGCAGCACCGCGCCGGCCGCGTCCAGGTCCTGGATCGACTTCAGCTGCCCGAACCCGTCGTAGGTGTTCTTCGTGCTGGTGCCGTCCGCGTCCTTGGACGTGAGGACCTGACCGTCCATGTCGTACGTGAACGTCGAGACGTTCCCGGCGCCGTCGGTCACCTCGGTGACCTCGCCCACGGAGTTGTACTTGTACGCCTCCGTGACCCCGGTCGGCGACACGGTCCGGGACAGCTCGCCGCCCGGAGCGTTGTACTCGTTGATCGCCGTGAACGCGCGCTGCGTCGGCTGACGCACGATGTCCGTGCTCGTCACCGGACGACCCAGGTAGTCCCAGGTGGTCTCCTCACGAGCACCGTTCGGCCGGACGGCCGACAGCTGGTCACCATTGGTGGAGTACGTGTACGTGGTCGTACCGCCACCGGGCTCCGTGATCGACGCCAGGTCTCCGAGCTGCGTGTACGTGTACGTGGTGCGACCGCCCAGCGGGTCGACCTCGGCCGTGACCTGACCGAGCCGGTTGTACTCGTTCCAGGCCGTGGCCTGGATCGCCGTCGTACCGCCCGGCGCCGTGTAGTTCGGCGAGGTCGTCGAGGACTCCTGGCCCTCGGCGTCGTACGCCGTCACCATCACATTGCCCAGCGGATCGGACGACTCCGTCGCCTCACCGAAGGTGTTGTAGCCCGTCATCGACACAGGACGGATCGAGACCGGGGTCCCGCCGTTCTGCTCCGCGTTGACGGCCGGCTCCGTGACGGAGGTCTGCTGGCCCGCCTCGTCGTAGCCGTAGTCGGTGACGCTGCCGTTGGTGTCCGTCATCGACAGCGGCAGACCGCGCTGGTCCAGCTTCCAGGAGGTGGAACGGACGGAGCTGCCCGCTGCCGGGAGCGTGCCGCCCTTCACCGCGGAGACCTGGGTCGCGGTCAGCGCCTCGCCGTAGACCTGGATGTCGTCGAGCGCGCCCTTGTGGTACTCGGCGTAGACGCCGCTCGCCTTGCGGCGGCCGATCTGCAGTGGACCGGTCGCATCCCAGGGGGAGGTGAACGCGGTCTCCTGGATCAGGGATCCGTTGACGTACAGCCGGATCTTGCCCGCCGCCGCGTCGTACACGCCGGTCAGGTGGGTCCAGGTCCCGGCTGTCACCGCCGCCGTGCCCGACGTGGCCCGGGCCAGGGTGGGACCGGACATGTCGGCCGACGAACGGTTGAAGGTCCAGCCGTAGGCGGTGGAGTAGTACAGCTGGAAGGGATTGCCGACCGTACCGTCCTGCGACAGGAAGGTGTGGTTGGCCGTCTTGTCGTCCAGCCGCACCCACATGGCGACCGAGAAGCTGCCGCCGGTGTTGACGACCGACCCCTGCGTCTGGGCGTAGGAGTTGGCGTCACCGTCGAAGACGGCGCTGCCGCCCCGCTCGGTGCTCCAGTGCATCCCGGTGCCGTGCGTGCCGGTGTTGTTGGCGCCGGAGGAGTCGCCGACCGAGAATCCGGTCGTCTCGTCCAGCTTCCAGCGCGCCACCGGAGCCGTGGTTCCGTCGTGCACGGTGTTGCCCGTGACGTTGCCCAGGTTGTCGTACCGGGTGTCGGTCGTGGAGACGTCACCGGTCGCCGGGTCGCGCTCCGTCTCGGACACCACGTTGTCGTCCGGGTCGTAGGAGACCGTCGAGGTCCTGGCGAGCCCGTTCGGGTCCTGGACCGAGCTGGTCGTGCGGTCCGCCGCGTCCACCGTGAACGTGGTGCGGTTCTGACCGTCGTCGGTGATCTGCTCGATCAGGTTGCCCGCGGCGTCGTAGGTGTTCGCCTGCTCCGTGAACGACTTGCCGGACTGCGGGTCCTTGCGGACCACGCTCGCCGCGAGGCCGTCGTCGGTGTAGGTGTACGCCGTCACCCAGCCCATCGCGTCGGTGATCGACGCCAGTCGGCCGGCCGGGTCGTACGCCCGCGACTCCTGCACCAGGGTCGTCGGTGACGACGGGTTGTTCGGATCGCCCGTGTAGTTCAGCAGGCTGGTGGTCAGCGGGCGGTTCTCGGCGTCGAAGGTGTAGGTGTTGACGTTCCCCGCGGGGTCCGTCTCCTTCGTCTTGTTGCCGTAGGCGTCGTACTCGAACGACGTGGTGTCGCCGCCCGGGTCCGTCCTCGTCGCCAGCATGTTGTGCGCGTCGTACGTCATCGACGTCGTCCGCGCCGTGTCACCGCCGGTGAGGTCGGCGACCGTCTGCGACAGGATGTTGCCGTCCGCGTCGAACGCCGTCGTCGTCCTCGCCTGGTGCACCGCGCCGGTGACCCGGTTGGTGACCTTCGGATCGGTCTCCGTGACGACCTGGTCGTTCTTGTCGTACGTCTGCGACGTCGTCAGACCCGCCGGGTTGGCGTCGTTCACCTCGGTCTTGGACAGCTGCCTGCCGAGGTTGTCGTACGTGTACGTCGCCTTGGCGCCGTTGGCGTCGGTGATCTGCGCGAGGTCACCGTTGGCGTAGTACGTGTACGACGTCTTCCTCCCACCGGCCGTGATCACCTGCGCGACCAGACCCGCCGGCGCCCTGAACGCGCCGCCCTCCATCGCCACCGTGTCGACGGTGGTGTAGGTCGTCGACGCGGTCCGCCCGTTCGGATGCCCGGGCACCGGCGGCGTGGTCACCGACAGCAGATTGCCCGCCGTGTCGTACGCGTACGACGTCAGGTAGGTGTTGTCCGTCGGGCCCGAGGAACGGCCGTCGCGCTCGGTGAGCACCAGGTCGTTGCGCAGGTCCATCGGCGGGAAGGCCGTCGTCGCGTCCGGGAAGTACGTCATGTACTCCGTCGAGCACTTGTTGGCCGCGGTGTCCTGGCACATGGTCTGCGAGACCGCGTTGCCCCGGACGTCGTGACCGGTGATCGAGCGGTTGCCGTTGGCGTCCGTCACGGTGTGCAGGAAGCCGCCCGTGTCGTAGCCGTACGTCGTCCGCTTGCCCTCCGTGTCGATCGCGGTCAGCAGACGGTTGCCCATCTCCGCGTCGTACACATACGTCAGCGTCTTGTCGCTCGGATCGGTCAGCTTGACCGTCCGCACCGGAGCGACACCCGAGGACGCCTTGTACGCCGACCAGTGCGCGCCGACATCGGCCGCCGTCAGGCCCTTGGAGTAGACCGAGACGTCCGCGATGGAGCCGGTGAAGTAGCTGATGTCACCGGGAGCGTTGTTCCAGCCCTTGGCGAAGCCGGCGCCGATGTAGGTGCGGGCGTTGGTCTGGTCCTTGGCCGCGCCGGTGAAGTCGGCCTGCTTGACTCCGTCGAGGTACAGCGTCTGGGTGGTCCCGGCGGCGGAGAGCACCGCGTGGTGCCACTTGTCGTCGGTGACCACGGACGTGGAGCCGAAGTCGGCGGTGCCGGAGCCGGAGACGCTCCACCAGTGGCCGCGCAGCTTCCCGTCGGCCCCCACGTACAGCAGCGGGTTCCAGCTGCCGGTGACCCCTGCCGGGTCGTTGACGGCCTTCTGCTGGTCGGAGACGAGCACACCGGGCTCGGCCGTCTTGAACCACAGCTCCACGGAGCGGTCGGGCTTGTTGTGCCAGACGCCGAACGGCACCTCCACGTAGGAGCTGGTGCCGTCGAACAGGGCCGCCGTGACATCGCCTTCACCGAACGGACCCGTCACACCCTGCGTCACGTTGTTGTACGTGCCGAAACCGGTGTGCAGCTCGTTCGCGGCCTGCGCCGCGCCCTGGGTGTCGTCCAGACGCCAGTAGCCGGC
>NZ_JBEZNW010000078.1:0-10504 GCF_040653355.1 Streptomyces sp. NPDC047971
CCTCCCCCCCGGCGCCCGGGGGCCCGCCCGCCCCGCCCGCGGCGCGGACGTCGACCCCCGCCCGCGGGCGCACGTCACCCCGGGGGGTCCGGTGGACACGGAAGTCGGCGGGTGTACGTCCCGGTGCGCGCCGGTGGACACGGAGTCCGCGGGCACACGTCCCGGTGCGCGCCGGTGGACACGGAAGTCCGTGGGCGCACGTCCCGGGGGGACGCCGGTGGACACCGAGGCGTCGGGCCCCGGACTCCGCCGTGGTCGGCGCTGTCGGTGGGCGCCGTTAGCCTCTTTGGGGTGACCGCACGCATCACCGACCCCGAGCAGCTCAAGGAGCTCCTCGGCATCCCGTTCACCCCGGAGCAGACGGCCTGCATCATCGCGCCGCCCGCCCCGCAGGTCATCGTGGCCGGAGCCGGCTCCGGCAAGACGACGGTGATGGCCGCCCGCGTGGTCTGGCTGGTCGGCACGGGCCAGGTCGCGCCCGAGCAGGTCCTCGGTCTCACCTTCACCAACAAGGCGGCCGGCGAGCTCGCCGAACGCGTCCGTACCGCCCTCGTCCGCGCCGGGGTCACGGACCCCGACGCCATCGACCCGGCCCACGCGTCACCCGGCCACCCGTCGACGGCGGCGAGTCCCGCGGACCCCTCCTCCGCGGCGGGCGAGCCCCGCATCTCCACGTACCACGCCTTCGCCGGACAGCTCCTGACCGACCACGGCCTGCGCATCGGCCTGGAGCCCACCTCCCGCCTCCTCGCCGACGCCACCCGCTACCAGCTCGCCGCGCGCGTCCTGCGCGAGGCGCCCGGGCCGTACCCCGCGCTGACCAAGTCGTTCCCGACCCTGGTCGGCGACCTCCTCGCGCTCGACGCCGAGCTGGCCGAGCATCTCGTACGGCCCGAGGAACTGAGGGCCTACGACACCGAGCTGCTCGACGCCCTCTCCCGAGCCAAGCTCTCCAACGCCGACCTGCGCAAGGTCCCCGAGACGGCCGCCGCCCGCCGCGAGCTGCTCGACCTCGTGATCCGCTACCGCGCGGCCAAGCGCTCCCGCGACCTGCTCGACTTCGGCGACCAGATCGCCCTCTCCGCCCAACTCGCCACCACCCGCCCCGAGGTCGGCGCCCTCCTGCGCGACGAGTTCCGGGTCGTGCTGCTGGACGAGTACCAGGACACCTCCGTCGCCCAGCGGCTGCTGCTCTCCGGCCTGTTCGGCGCGGGCACCGGGCACGCCGTGACCGCGGTCGGCGACCCCTGCCAGGCCATCTACGGCTGGCGCGGCGCGTCCGTCGCCAACCTGGACGACTTCCCCGCCCACTTCCCGTACCGGGACGGCAGCCCCGCCACCCGGCACGCGCTCTCCGAGAACCGCCGCAGCGGCGGCCGCCTCCTCGACCTGGCCAACGGCCTCGCCGAGCCCCTGCGGGCCATGCACGAGGGCGTGGAGGCGCTGCGCCCCGCCCCCGGCGCGGAGCGGGACGGCTCCGTACGGATCGCCCTCCTCCCCACCCACGCCGAGGAGATCGACTGGCTCGCCGACTCCCTCGCCCACCTGGTGCGCACCGGCAAGGAGCCCGGCGAGATCGCGGTGCTGTGCCGGACGGCGACCGACTTCCCCGCCATCCAGGCCGCCCTGGTCGCCCGTGACGTGCCGGTCGAGGTCGTCGGCCTGTCGGGGCTCCTCCACCTGCCCGAGATCGCCGACCTGGTCGCGGTCTGCGAGGTCCTCCAGGACCCCGGCGCCAACGCCTCCCTGGTCCGCCTGCTGACCGGCCCCCGCTGGCGCGTCGGGCCGCGCGACCTCGCCCTCCTCGGCCGTCGTGCCCGGCTGCTCGTCCACCGGGAGCGGGACGGCGACGCCGACGACGACCAGCGGCTCGCCGCGGCGGTCGAGGGCGTCGACCCGGCCGAGGTCATCTCGCTCGCCGACGCGCTCGACACCTTCCTCGACTCCGCCGGCGAGGACGACGGCCTGCCGTTCTCCGCGGAGGCCCGGGTCCGCTTCGCCCGGTTCGCCGCCGAGCTGCGCTCCCTGCGCTCCTCGCTCGCCGACCCGCTGATGGACGTCCTGCACCGGGTCCTCTCCACCACCGGCCTCGAGGTCGAGCTCTCCGCCTCCCCGCACGCCCTCGCCGCCCGTCGCCGCGAGACCCTCTCGAACTTCCTCGACATCGCGGCCGGCTTCGCCTCACTGGACGGCGAGGCGACCCTGCTGGCCTTCCTCGGTTTCCTGCGCACCGCCGCGCAGTACGAGAAGGGCCTGGACAACGCGCTCCCGGGCGGCGAGAACACCGTCAAGGTCCTCACCGCCCACAAGTCGAAGGGCCTGGAGTGGGACGTGGTGGCGGTGCCCGGCCTGGTCTCCGCCCAGTTCCCCAGCACCAGGTCCCGCGAGTCCTGGACCTCCCAGCCCCAGGTGCTGCCGCACGCCCTGCGCGGCGACGCGGCGACGCTGCCCGGCATCGAGAGCTGGGACGCGGCCTCCCTGAAGTCCTTCAAGGAGGCGATGCGCGACCACCAGCACACCGAGGAGCTCCGCCTCGGCTACGTGACCTTCACCCGCCCCCGCTCCCTCCTCCTGGGCTCCGCCCACTGGTGGGGCCCGGCGCAGAAGAAGCCCCGCGGCCCCTCGGACTTCCTCCACGCCCTGTACGACCACTGCGCGGCCGGCTTCGGCGAGATCGAGGCGTGGGCGGACGAACCGGAGAAGGACACCGAGAACCCGTCCCTGACGGAGCGGACGACGGACCAGGCATGGCCCCTCCCGCTGGACGAGGAGTCCTTCCGGCGCCGCAAGCGGGCGGCGGAGGAGGTCATGACCCGGCTGTGGGCACACCTCCCGCCGTGGGAGTCCCCCCAGTCCGCGGGTCCCGGAGGAAGGGACGGCTGGACGCGGCCGGCGGACGCTCGCAGGGCCGCCCCCCAGGACCCCGAGGACCACTGGCCCGACGAGGAACCCGTCTGGGACGACGAGCCGCACGGGGACGACGAGCCGCACGGGGACGACGAGCCGCACGGGGACGACGAGCCGCACGGGGACGACGAGCCGCACGGGGACGAGGAGCCTTTCCTGGAGGACGAACTCCTCCGGGACGTCGCGCCCCGCACCGACGAGATCCCCGCGCCCCGGGCGCCGGACACCGCCCCCCGGACGCAGGGGCCCGGGCTCACCC
Source organism: Streptomyces sp. NPDC047971 (assembly GCF_040653355.1). NCBI lineage: Bacteria > Bacillati > Actinomycetota > Actinomycetes > Kitasatosporales > Streptomycetaceae > Streptomyces > Streptomyces sp. NPDC047971. Next base: position 3,167 of record NZ_JBEZNW010000078.1, read on the forward strand.
CGGAGGAACAGAGAACCCTCGCCTCCTGGGACCGGGACCTCACGGCCCTCACCGACGAGCTGCGGCGGGCCCGCGCCGCCACCCGTGACGTCCTCCTGCCCGCCTATCTCTCCGCCTCCCAGGTCCTCCGCCTCGCCGCCGACCCCGACGGCTTCGCCCGCGACCTGGCCCGCCCCATGCCCCGCCCCCCGCAGCCGGCCGCACGGCGCGGGACCCGGTTCCACGCGTGGGTGGAGTCGCGCTTCGAGGAGCTTCCGCTGCCCCTGCTCGGCCCCGACGAGCTTCCCGGCGGCGAGGAGTTCGCCGGCGAACCGGAGATCGTGGACGAACGCGACCTCGACGTGCTCAAGGAGGCGTTCGCCCTCACCCCGTACGCCCACCGCACCCCGTACCGCCTGGAGGTCCCCGTCCACCTCTCCCTCGCGGGCAGGGTGGTCCGGGGCAGGATCGACGCCGTCTACCGCGACGAGGACACCGGCGCGTACGAGATCGTCGACTGGAAGACGAGCCACCTGCGCACCGCCGACCCCCTCCAGCTCGCGATCTACCGCCTCGCCTGGGCCGAGCAGCACGGCCTCGACCCCGACGACATCGCCGCCGCCTTCGTCTACGTACGGACGGGAGAGGTCGTCCGCCCCCGGGCACTGCCCGGCCGTGCGGAGCTGGAGGAGATCCTGCTCGGCGGACCGGCCCCGGACAGACCCGCTCCGGAGGCCGGATAGGCTCAGGAGCATGAGCGAGACCCCGGACAGCGCCGTCCAGGCCGTACGTACCCAGGCCGTGCGCACGTACATCGAGCAGCACCGCGCCGCCTTCCTCGGCGACCTCACCGACTGGCTGCGCATCCCCTCCGTGTCGGCGCAGCCCGCTCACGCCGAGGACGTACGGCGCAGTGCCCGGTGGCTCGCCGACAAGCTGACCGACACGGGGTTCACGACGGTCGAGGTCTGGGAGACGGACGGCGCGCCCGCGGTCTTCGCCGAGTGGCCGTCCGGCGACCCGGACGCCCCGACCGTGCTCGTCTACGGTCACCACGACGTGCAGCCCGCCGCCCGTGAGGACGGCTGGCGGACGGACCCGTTCGAGCCGCACGTGACCGACGGCCGGATGTACGCGCGCGGTGCCGCCGACGACAAGGGCCAGGTCTTCTTCCACACCCTCGGCGTCCGCGCCCACCTCGCCGCGACCGGCCGCACCGCCCCCGCGGTCAACCTCAAGCTGATCGTCGAGGGCGAGGAGGAGTCGGGCTCCCCGCACTTCCGGGCCCTCGTCGAGGCCCACGCGGACCGGCTCGCCGCCGATGCCGTGATCGTCTCCGACACGGGCATGTGGTCCGAGGACACCCCGACCGTCTGCACCGGGATGCGCGGTGTGGCGGACTGCGAGATCGAGCTGTACGGCCCCGACCAGGACATCCACTCCGGTTCCTTCGGCGGCGCCGTGCCCAACCCGGCCACCGTCGCGGGACGCCTGGTCGCCGCCCTGCACGACGAGGACGAGCAGGTCGCCATCCCCGGCTTCTACGACGGGGTGACCGAGCTCTCCGACGCCGAGCGCGCCCTCATCGCCGAACTGCCCTTCGACGAGGCCGCCTGGCTGACCACCGCGAAGTCCCACGGCACCCTCGGCGAGGCCGGCTTCTCCACTCTGGAGCGCGTCTGGGCCCGCCCGACCGCCGAGGTCAACGGCATCGGAGGCGGCTACCAGGGCCCCGGCGGCAAGACGATCGTCCCCGCCTCCGCGCAGCTGAAGCTCTCCTTCCGGCTGGTCGCGGGACAGGACCCGGACAAGATCGAACTCGCCGTACGGGACTGGCTCGCCGCCCGCGTCCCCGCCGGCATCCGGTACGAGATCGTCTTCGGAGCCCCGACGCGGCCCTGCCTGACCCCGCTCGACCACCCCGCCCTCACGGCCGTCGCGGGTGCGATGAGCCTCGCCTTCGACGGTGCCAAGGTCCGCTACACGCGGGAGGGCGGCTCGGGCCCGGCCGCCGACCTCCAGGACGTCCTGGGCGCACCGGTGCTGTTCCTCGGCATCTCGGTGCCGTCCGACGGCTGGCACGCCCCGAACGAGAAGATCGAGCTCGATCTGCTCTTCAAGGGCGTCGAGACCACCGCCCACCTGTGGAGCGACCTGCCCGCCGCGCTCCACACAGCCGCGCGATGAACCCACACCACGATCCGGGGGAGTTGGAAGTACCTGTGTCCACCTTGAACAGCCAGTTCGCGGACCGGCCGATCTCGCTCACCGCCCCGAGCGGCATCGACCGCGCCGCACACCACCGCCTCGACGAGGCATGGCTCGCGGCCGCCTGGAGCCACCCCACGACGCGCGTCTTCGTCGTCTCCGGCGGGCAGGTGCTGATCGACGACACCCCCGACGGGCGCACCGAACTGGTCATGACGCCCGCCTTCGAGGCGCCGGTCACCGAGACCCACCGCTACTTCCTGGGCACGGACGCCGACGGCGTCTCCTACTTCGCCCTCCAGAAGGACGCGCTGCCCGGCCGTATGGACCAGTCCGCCCGGCCCGCCGGCCTGCGTGAGGCCGGGCTGCTGCTCTCGCCCCGGGACGCGGGGCTGATGGTGCACGCCGTCGCCCTGGAGAACTGGCAGCGGCTCCACCGGTTCTGCTCCCGCTGCGGCGAGCGCACGGTGATCGCGGCCGCGGGCCACATCCGGCGCTGCCAGGCATGCGGCGCCGAGCACTACCCGCGTACGGACCCGGCCGTCATCATGGCGGTCACGGACGACCGGGACCGCATCCTCCTCGGCCGCCAGGTCCACTGGCCCGAGGGCCGCTTCTCGACCCTCGCGGGCTTCGTCGAGCCCGGTGAGTCGATCGAGACGGCGGTGATCCGCGAGGTGTTCGAGGAGGCCGGCGTCACGGTCGGCGAGGTCGAGTACGTCGCCAGCCAGCCGTGGCCCTTCCCGTCCAGCCTCATGCTGGGTTTCATCGCGCACGCCACCTCCTCGGAGATACACGTGGACGGCGAGGAGATCCACGAGGCCCGCTGGTTCTCCCGCGAGGAGCTGGCCGCCGCCTTCGACTCCGGCGAGGTGCTGCCGCCGTACGGCATCTCGATCGCCTCCCGGCTGATCGAGCTCTGGTACGGCAAGCCGCTGCCGAAGCCGGGCGACGTCGTCTGACGCCCGCGTCCCTGGCTGAAAAGAGCCCCCGCCCGGTCTGCCGGGCGGGGGCTCTTCTCGGTCGTCGCGCGCGTCGCGTCAGACGCCGACCTTCTGCTTGACCTGGGCGAGCGACGGGTTCGTCAGCGTCGTGCCGTCGGCGAAGAGCACGGTCGGCACGGTCTGGTTGCCCCCGTTGGCCTTCTCCACGAACGCGGCGGAGTCGGGGTCCTGCTCGATGTTGATCTCCGTGTACGCGATGCCCTCGCGGTCCATCTGGCTCTTCAGCCGACGGCAGTAGCCGCACCACGTGGTGCTGTACATCGTCACAGTGCCCTGCATGGCCTGGCGCTCCTCTGTTCGCGGGGTGGGTGCCGAGGGAGAGAACGTACGTGCCGCCGTCCCCATTCCCGAAAAGGGACGACCGTGATTCGTATGACCATGCGCCCGGCCCTGTGGACAACGCGACGCACCGCCCCTGACGAACCTGGCAGCATGGCGGGGTGACAGCAGCAACGCACTCCACTCTCTTCCCGCAGGTCCCCGAGTCGGCCGACGCGGTGCTCGACGGGCTCGACCCCGAGCAGCGCGAGGTCGCCCTCGCCCTGCACGGCCCGGTGTGCGTCCTGGCGGGAGCCGGCACGGGCAAGACGCGCGCCATCACGCACCGGATCGCGTACGGGGTGCGGGCGGGCATACTCCAGCCCGGCAGTGTGCTGGCCGTCACGTTCACCAACCGGGCGGCGGGGGAGATGCGCGGCCGGCTCCGAGAGCTCGGCACGGCCGGGGTGCAGGCCCGCACCTTCCACTCCGCCGCCCTGCGACAGCTCCAGTACTTCTGGCCGAAAGTCGTCGGTGGTGATCTTCCCCGGCTCCTGGAGCGCAAGATCCAGCTCGTGGCCGAGGCCGCCGCGCGCTGCCGCGTCCGGCTCGACCGGAACGAGCTGCGTGACGTCACCGGCGAGATCGAATGGGCCAAGGTCACCCAGACCGTGCCCGCCGACTATCCCGCGGTCGTCGCCAAGTCGGTCAGGGACGCCCCCCGCGACCCGGCCGAGATCGGCCAGATCTACGCCATGTACGAGCAGCTCAAGCGCGACCGCTCGGTGATCGACTTCGAGGACGTCCTGCTGCTCACCGTGGGCATCCTCCAGGACCGGCACGACATCGCCGACCAGATCCGCGGCCAGTACCAGCACTTCGTGGTGGACGAGTACCAGGACGTCTCGCCGCTCCAGCAGCGGCTCCTCGACCTGTGGCTCGGCGACCGCGACAGCCTCTGCGTCGTCGGCGACGCCAGCCAGACGATCTACTCCTTCACCGGCGCCACCCCCGACCACCTGCTGAACTTCCGCACCCGGCACCCGAACGCCACGGTGGTCAAGCTCGTCCGCGACTACCGCTCCACCCCCCAGGTCGTCCACCTCGCCAACGGACTGCTCAGCCAGGCCCGCGGCCGGGCCGCCGAGCACCGGCTGGAACTGGTCTCCCAGCGCGACCCCGGCCCCGACCCCGGCTACACCGAGTACGCCGACGAGCCCGCCGAGGCCGAGGGCACCGCCCGCCGCATCCGCGACCTGATCGCCGCCGGCGTCCCGGCCGGCGAGATCGCCGTGCTCTACCGCATCAACGCCCAGTCCGAGGTCTACGAGCAGGCCCTCGCCGACGCCGGAGTCCCCTACCAGCTGCGCGGGGCCGAGCGCTTCTTCGAGCGCCAGGAGGTACGGGAGGCGGGCATCGCCCTGCGCGGCGCCGCCCGCGCGGGGAGCAACGACTCCCTCCTCGACGACGCGGAGGACCTGCCCGCCCAGGTCCGGGCCGTGCTCTCCACCAAGGGCTGGACCACCGAGCCGCCCGCCGGCTCCGGAGCCGTCCGGGATCGCTGGGAGTCCCTCGCCGCCCTCGTCCGTCTCGCCGAGGACTTCGCCCGCGCCAGGAGCGGGGCCACGCTCTCGGACCTCGTCGCCGAGCTCGACGAGCGGGCCGCCGCCCAGCACGCACCGACCGTGCAGGGCGTCACCCTCGCCTCGCTGCACGCGGCCAAGGGCCTGGAGTGGGACGCCGTCTTCCTGGTCGGCCTCACCGAGGGCATGATGCCGATCACCTACGCCAAGACCGACGAGCAGGTCGAGGAGGAGCGCCGCCTGCTGTACGTCGGGGTCACCCGCGCCCGGCTGCACCTCGCGCTCTCCTGGGCGCTCTCCCGCTCGCCGGGCGGCCGCGCCTCCCGGCGCCCCACCCGGTTCCTCAAGGGGCTGCGCCCCGGCTCCGGCGCTCTGGGCCCGAGCGGCGCGGGGGGCGGGGGATCCGTCGAGCGGGGCGCGGCGGCCGTCCGGCGCGGGCGCCGCGGCCCGGTGCGCTGCCGCGTCTGCGGCGCGACGCTCACCGAAGCCGGTGAGATGAAGCTGATGCGGTGCGAGGACTGCCCCTCCGACATGGACGAGGCGCTCTACGAGCGGCTGCGCGACTGGCGCGCCGACCAGGCCAAGGAGCTCGGGCAGCCCGCGTACTGCGTGTTCACCGACAAGACCCTGATGGCGATCGCCGAGCGCATGCCGTCCACCGACGGCGAACTCGCCGGGATCGCAGGCGTCGGCGTCCGCAAGCTCGACCGCTTCGGGGCCGACGTCCTCGCCATCTGCGCGGGCGAAGAGCCAGGTGGCGGGCCTGGAGGAGCCGACGAGAGCGACTCATGAAAACTCGTCGGAAAAATAGTTTGCGCACCGCCCGTCAAGCCCCATAGGTTCTTAACCACGGAAACAGCGGCTTCTTCGAAGCCCTGCCTTCGTGCTGTACTTGTCCAAATGAAGATGAGGGTCCGGCTCACCCCGAGCCCTCCGAGACGCCGAGAGGAGGCGATTCCAGTGATCAGCAACATCAACAGCACCAACGTCAGCTTCGTCAGCACCGACAAAATGACCGATCGCTCGGTCGTCTCCGCCTGCTCGCTCGGCCTCTCCGGTTCGGCGTTCATTGGCAGCGGTCTTCCTGGCACCGGTCTGTCCGGTGCCGGCATGGCCGGCGCCGCCGCTGCCCTGCGGCCGGCCGCCCTTGCGGGCCTGCTCGGCATGGAGCGCGATGAGCGACCGACCAAGGCACTGGAAGCAGGAGTAGCAGCAGTCGAGGCCAAGGCCTATGACTTTGCGGCGACCGGTGCCGAAACCAAGCAGCAGACGACGCAGCACCACACGATGTGGGCCTTCCGTGGGCTCGAACCCTGGAGTGATCCAGCCTGATCGACGATCAGGCCGGCGCCTTCAGGGCCGCGGAACCCCACCCGGGATCCGCGGCCCTTCTGTTTGTCCCCGAACGGGGACGGCGGAGCGAAGGGGCCTCGGGACCAGCACAACCCGGTACCAGCCGAAACCCCGGCCAACAGGTCGGAACGACCAGACGAGGAAACACCACCGTGCAACTCGAAGCGCACGCCCCGTCCGTACCGCCTTCCGAAACGATCCCCCCGCCCGGCCTCACGGAGGACTCCACCTTGACCCCCCTCACTGCGCTCACCGCGCTCGACGACGCCATCGAGAACCTCGGCGTACCCGTCCCCTGCCGCTCGTTCGACCCGGAGGTCTTCTTCGCCGAGTCCCCGGCCGACGTCGAGTACGCCAAGTCCCTCTGCCGCACCTGCCCGCTGATGGAGGCGTGCCTCGCCGGCGCGAAGGAGCGGCGTGAGCCGTGGGGCGTCTGGGGCGGCGAGCTGTTCGTCCAGGGAGTCGTCGTGGCCCGCAAGCGGCCGCGTGGTCGCCCGCGCAAGAACCCGGTCGCGGCATGAACGTCACCGGAACCATCGACCGACCCCTCACGCACGATCCCCAGAAGCTGGCCCCGATGACCTCTTCCACCAGCGAGCCCTCCGGCTCCGCGACCCCAGACGTTTCCATCACCGGCGCGAACGCCTCGCGTCAGAACAGGACCCGCGAGATGCAACTCATTCCAGAAGCCCTGGCCCGTGCTCATATGCACGACCGCCTGCGGGAAGCCGACGCGGAACGCCAGGCCGTGCGCCTGGTCGCCGCCCGGCGGATGCAGCGGCGTGCCGAGCGCGTCTCCCTGCGCGCCCGCCGCGCGCTGGCCATGGCCGTCATGCACTGACGAAACGAAACCCCGCGGGGGCCGGTCCGAACGGACCGGCCCCCGCGGTGCGTTGCGGGTCGCCCCCGGGCCCCCCCGACTAAAGTGGGGCGGGGGAAAGAGGCGCCGCCCA
>NZ_JBEZNW010000079.1:0-10490 GCF_040653355.1 Streptomyces sp. NPDC047971
CCGTGTCTGGCGTTTTTGCGTTGTCTTCTGGGTGGTGCTGTTCCTCGCGCCGCTCGTGTGGTTGGTGGGGGGCGGGGGCCCGGCCCGGGGCGGGCCCGCCCCCCCCGGGCCGTGCTCCCGCTGCCGCGGTGCGCTTGCCCCCGGGCTCCGTCCCGCCGCGCGCCTACGCCGCCTCGTCCCGGGGGACCGGGTCCGCCGGGGGGCCCGCGACCGTGGCGTCGGGGAGCTCCGGGAGGTCCGCCAGATCCGCCAGGTCCGGGAGGTCCCTCGTGGGCCGCGGCTCCTCGGGCAGGCCCGGCAGGGGGTCCTGGAAGGTCTCCGGCGGCGCCACCGGCACATGCGCCTCCGCGTCCTCGGACGATGCCGAGCCCTGCGGCTGTGCAGCGCGCTCCAGGAACCGCAGCAGCTCCACGGGGATCGGCAGGACCAGCGTCGAGTTCTTCTCCGCCGACACCGCCATCACCGTCTGCAGCAGCCGCAGCTGCAACGCCGCGGGCTGCTCCGACATCACCGCCGCCGCCTCCGACAGCTTCTTCGACGCCTGCAGCTCCGCGTCGGCGTTGATCAACCGCGCCCGCCGCTCACGGTCCGCCTCCGCCTGCCGCGCCATCGAGCGCTTCATCGTCTCCGGGAGCGACACGTCCTTGATCTCGACCCGGTCGATCGCCACACCCCAGCCCATCGCCGGACTGTCGAGCATCAGCTCCAGACCCTGGTTGAGCTTCTCCCGGTTCGACAACAGGTCGTCCAGATCGCTCTTGCCGATGATCGACCGCAGCGACGTCTGCGCCATCTGCGAGACCGCGAACCGGTAGTCCTCCACCCGCACCAGCGCGTCGGCCGCGTCGACCACCTTGAAGTAGACGACGGCGTCGACCCGCACCGTCACGTTGTCCCGGGTGATGCCCTCCTGCGCGGGCACGGGCAGCGTCACGATCTGCAGGTTCACCTTGTGCAGCCGGTCGACGACCGGCACGATCATCGTGAATCCCGGCTGCCGGACGTCGCTCAGCAGCCGGCCGAAGCGGAACACCACGCCCCGTTCGTACTGCTTCACCACGCGCGCGGCCGCCGCCGCGTACACCACGGCCGCCGTTCCGGCCGCCGCCACCGCTGTCAACAGCTCCTCGAGCATCGCGGCCCCCTGAGGTCCGAGCCGAGCGTTACAGCAAGGTTATTCCCCTACAGCCAGCCCGCGAACTCCAGCAACAGCTCCGCGTCCTGATGGCGGCCCGCCGTCAGCGCCCGGGTACCCGACTCGACCGCCCGGAAGAGCGTCCAGCCGCGCAGCCGCTCGCGGTCCACCTCCAGCGAGTCCGCCAGCTTGTTGACCCTCCGGCGGGCCGCGGACGCCCCGGCCGACGCCGCCACCAGGTCCTCGACCCGGTCCCGTACGAGCCGGGCCAGATCGTAGGCGCGCTCGCCGACCAGCGGCTCGGGGCCGACGGCCAGCCACGGTGCGCGGTCCCCGGCCAGGACCTTGCCCTGCCGGAAGCAGCCGTGCAGCAGAAACGTCTCGGGGGAGTCGCCGACCAGCTCCTCGCGCGCCGTCAGCGCGGCGGCCGTCAGCGCGCCGGCCTCGGCGTCGGCACGGTAGGACTCCATCGCCGCGGCCTGCGCGGCCGTACGCGCGGCCACGGACTCGAAGCCGTGCTCCGCGGGGGGCTCGACCCACAGCTTCCTGATCGTGCCGGCGGCTTCGAGCAGCGCCTTCGCCTCGGGCAGGGAGCGCAGGGACACCTCGGTGTGCAGCCGTTCGAGGACCAGCGAGCCGTCCTCCGCCGCGTCCAGCAGCCGTACCGCGCCCCAGCCGTTCCAGTGCGCCAGCGCGTCCCGCTCCAGTTCGGGCCGGGCGGCCCCGGGCGCGATCTTCAGCGCCGCCGGGGAGCCGTCCCGCCGCCGCACCAGGACGACCAGGCTGCTGCGCCCACCGGGCGCCACCACGCGTTCGCTGTCCAGGGAGGCGTGCTCCACCGCGGTCCGCGCCAGCTCGGGCAGCTTCCCGAGCCACTCGGCCGCGGCGGCGTCGCCGTACGTCTCGCCGAGCGCCCGTACGAGTCGCTGCGGCGGTTCGAAACCCATGCGTACGTTGTTCCTTCTGCAGTACCGGAGCCTGGTCAGGGCCGTGAGAGCCGGACTCACACCCGCTCGGCGAGCCCAGGAAAGGTTACGTCGCTGCCACGCCAGCGAACCGCCCGTACCGCCGCCTCGCGCAACGCGGCGGCCGCGTCCCGTCGCAGCGGTCCCTCGCCGGCCCGTACGAGATCGGAGTACACCGCCGCCACCCGGTCCTCCAGGACCGCGGCGAGCCGCACGGCCGCGGCGGTGTCCGGCACCGGGAACGGCAGCTCGTAGCCGGCCGCCGCGGCGACCGGCTCGCCGCCCAGGTCGCGTACGGTCCTGCGCAGCCCGTCCCGCCGGGCCCGGTGGGCCTCGTACGCCGACGTGGCCTCGGTGCGCCGCTCGCCACCGATCCGGCCGCCGACGACCCCGTATCCGTACACCGCCGCGTGCTCGGCGGCGAGCGCGGCCTGCGCCGCGTCCAGGGCGCTCATGCCCGGCCTCCCTCGGTCAGCAGATACGCGTGCGCCGCCCCGGCCGCCGCCACCGAGGCCAGCAGCCGGGCGTACTCGGGAGGCGCGTCGAGCAGCGTCGCCGTGTGGGCGTCGGCCGTCCCGCGCACGGCGGCCGCCAGGTCCTTGAGAGCGGCCGCCGGGTCGGCCGGAACGGGCGCGGGCCCCGGGGAGGTGGTGGCACCCGGCGCGGGTGCCGTACCGGCGGCCGTGGCACCGGGGGTGTCCGCCGGCCGGGTGCCCGCCGTTCGGGCGGCCTCGCCCTTCGGCCCGTCCGTGCCGGCGGCCTTCGCCTCCGCGCCCTCCGGGTCGCCGGTCTCCCCGCCGGTCGGCAGCGGCGTCACGCCCTCGGCGAGGGCGGCGGCGTGCGCCGCGACCGCGCGGCGCAGCGGGGCCAGCCGCTCCGTCAGCGAGGGATGCGCCGCCAGCACCGCGTCGTAACGTTCCAGCAGGGTCAGGCTCGTCGTCACCGATCCGCGGCGCAGCGCCGCCTCGGCGAGCGCGGCCCGTTCGGCCGCGGTCCGCTTCCTCGGCCGCTCGCCTCCGCCCCCGTCGGACGTGCAGCCGACCAGCGTCGCCGCCCCCGCCGTCAGGAGCGCCCGTCTGCCCACGGTCCCCGTGCGCCCCACATCCACTCCCTCGGCCTCGGTCGAAGATCACCGCAGGCGAGCGTACCCGCGGCCCCCGGCCCCGTGGACGGCAACACCCCCCTGGACCGGATACCCTTTGGTCTGACACGCGACGAACCCACAACAGCACACGCGGCCGAGGAGTCACCCGGATGAGCACCACCCAGAGCGACAGGCTGCGAGCACTCCTAGAGCCGCTCATCGCCTCGCAGGGACTCGAACTGGAAGAGCTCGAGGTGGCCTCCGTGGGACGCAAGCGGGTGCTGCGCGTCGTCGTCGACTCCGAAGAGGGAGCCGACCTGGACCAGGTCGCCGATGTGAGCCGTGCGCTCTCGGCGACGCTGGACGAGACCGACGCGATGGGCGAGGGGGAGTACACCCTCGAGGTCGGCACCCCGGGCGCGGAGCGCCCGCTCACCGAGCACCGCCACTACGTGCGCGCCACCGGGCGCCTCGCCAAGCTGCAGCTGAACGACGGCGGAGAGCTCGTCGCGCGGATCCTCACCGTGGACGAGGACGGCGTCGACCTCGAGGTGCCGGGCGTGAAGGGGCGCAAGCCCACCGCCCGCCGGGTCGAGTTCGCCGACATCGCCAAGGCGCGTGTCGAGATCGAGTTCAACCGCAAGGACAAGAAGGAAGAGGAGGCGTAGCCGTGGACATCGACGTGAAGCTCCTGAAGGGCTTGGCACAAGAGAAGGAGATCTCCTTCGACCTGCTGGTCGAGGCGATCGAGTCGGCCCTCCTCATCGCGTACCACCGCACCCCGTCCGCCCGCCGCCACGCGCGCGTGGAGCTGAACCGGCAGACGGGTCACGTGACGGTGTGGGCCAAGGAGGACCCCTCCGAGCTGGAGGAGGGCCAGGAGCCCAAGGACTTCGACGACACCCCGTCGGACTTCGGCCGGATCGCGGCGAGCACCGCGCGCCAGGTCATCCAGCAGCGGCTGCGCGACGCCGAGAACGACGTCACGTTCGGCGAGTACGCCCGCCGCGAGGGCGACATCGTCGCCGGCCAGGTGCAGCAGGGCAAGGACCCGAAGAACGTCCTCGTCAAGCTCGACGACAAGCTGGAGGCCATCCTCCCGGTGCAGGAGCAGGTGCCGGGCGAGGAGTACACGCACGGTCTGCGGCTGCGCACGTACGTGGTCCGGGTCGCCAAGGGCGTCCGGGGTCCGTCGGTCACCCTTTCGCGTACGCACCCCAATCTGGTGAAGAAGCTCTTCGCGCTCGAGGTCCCCGAGATCGCCGACGGTTCCGTCGAGATCGCGGCGATCGCCCGCGAGGCCGGCCACCGCACCAAGATCGCCGTGCGGTCCACCCGTTCGGGCCTGAACGCCAAGGGCGCCTGCATCGGTCCGATGGGCAGCCGGGTCCGCAACGTCATGGCGGAGCTGCTCGGCGAGAAGATCGACATCGTGGACTGGTCCGACGACCCGGCCGAGATGGTGGCCAGCGCACTCTCCCCGGCCCGGGTCTCCAAGGTGGAGATCGTGGACCTGGCCGCCCGGTCCGCCCGGGTGACCGTGCCCGACTACCAGCTGTCGCTGGCCATCGGCAAGGAGGGGCAGAACGCCCGCCTCGCCGCCCGGCTCACCGGCTGGCGCATCGACATCCGTCCGGACACGGAGCACCCGTCCGACGAGCCGCGCGACCGCGACTGAGTCGCGCGGCAGGGAAGGGATCGCGCCCTCGTCACTTTGTGTGAGGGCGAGATCACGACAAACGACCGTTCGATTCTTGCCCCAAACGGGTGAGGTCGCTACGGGGAGGTAGACTTAACGGTGTCTGGCCGGACGCAAGACCGAGCGTGCCCTGAGCGAACCTGTGTGGGATGCCGGGAGCGAGCGGCCAAGAGCGATCTGCTGCGCATCGTGGCGGTCGAGGGCGCGTGCGTCCCCGATCATCGCGGTACGCTGCCCGGCCGGGGTGCGTATCTGCACCCCGCCTCGGTCTGCCTCGACCTGGCGGTCCGCCGCCGGGCGTTCCCGAGGGCCTTCAGGGTCCAGGGTCCGCTCGAAACGGCGGATATTCGCTATCACGTAGAGCAGCAGGCTTTGTAAGAAGAAGTACGGCACGGAAAACCGTGCGGTCAGGTACCTCGCGAGTTGGAAGTAGGTCGAGATTGCGATGAGCACTCGATGAGTACGCGATGAGTACGCCCATGAAGTAGCGACGGTCCGGCGGTAACCGGACCTCAAAGGAGCGAAGTGGCTAAGGTCCGGGTATACGAACTCGCCAAGGAGTTCGGTGTGGAGAGCAAGGTCGTCATGGCCAAGCTCCAAGAACTCGGTGAATTCGTCCGTTCGGCGTCCTCGACGATCGAGGCGCCGGTCGTGCGCAAGTTGACTGATGCGTTGCAGGGTCCCGGCGGTGGCGCCGGCAAGACCGCTGCGAAGCCTGGCGCGCCTCGCAAGGCCGCCCCCTCGAAGCCCGCGGCGCCGTCTCCGGCGGCCGCGGCACGTCCCGCTGCCCCGAAGCCCGGCGCCCCGGCCCCCAAGCCGGCCCCCGCCGCGCCCTCGGCCCCGGTCACCCCGGCGGCCCCGGCGAGCAGCACCCCCTCTCAGGCTCCGGCCGCTCCGGGCCCCCGCCCGGGCCCGAAGCCCGCGCCCAAGCCGGTCACGCCGGCTCCGGCCGCCCCCGAGTTCACCGCGCCGCCGTCGGCTCCCGCCGCCGGTCAGCGTTCCGGTGGCCCGACCCCGGGTCCCCGTCCCACCGGCGACCGTCCCGCCCGTCCGGGTCAGGGCGCGCCGCGTCCGCAGGGCCAGGGTGCCCCGCGTCCGCAGGGCCAGGGCGCTCCGCGTCCGGGCGGTGCCCGTCCGGCCGGTCCGCGTCCGGGCAACAACCCCTTCACCTCGGGTGGCTCCACCGGAATGGCGCGCCCGCAGGCGCCCCGTCCGGGTGGCGGTGCCCCCCGTCCCGGCGGCCCCGGTGCCGTTCCGGGTGCCCCGCGTCCGCAGGGCGGCCCCGGTGGCGCCCCGCGTCCCCAGGGTCAGGGCGGCGCCCGTCCGACCCCCGGTGGCATGCCTCGTCCGCAGGCTCCCCGTCCGGGCGGCGCGCCCGGCGGTAACCGTCCGAACCCGGGCATGATGCCGCAGCGTCCCGCTGCCGGCCCGCGTCCCGGTGGTGGCCCCGGCGGCCGTGGCCCCGGTGGCCCCGGCGGTCGTCCCGGTGGCAGCGGCGGTCGTCCCGGCGGCGGCTTCGCCGGTCGTCCGGCCGGTCCCGGCGGTGGCGGCGGCGGCTTCGCCGGCCGTCCCGGTGGTCCCGGTGGTGGCGGCGGCGGTCGTCCGGGTGGTCCCGGTGGTGGCGGCGGCTTCGGCGGTCGTCCCGGTGGCTTCGGTGGCCGTCCCGGTGGCCCGGGTGGCCGTGGTGGCACGCAGGGCGCCTTCGGCCGTCCCGGCGGTCCCGCGCGTCGCGGTCGCAAGTCGAAGCGTCAGAGGCGCCAGGAGTACGAGGCCATGCAGGCCCCGTCGGTCGGCGGCGTGATGCTGCCTCGCGGCCAGGGCGAGACCATTCGCCTGTCGCGCGGTGCGTCCCTCACCGACTTCGCCGAGAAGATCAACGCCAACCCGGCGTCGCTCGTCGCGGTGATGATGAACCTCGGCGAGATGGTCACGGCCACGCAGTCCGTCTCCGACGACACGCTCGTCATGCTCGCCGAAGAGATGAACTACGTCGTTCAGATCGTCAGCCCGGAAGAGGAGGACCGCGAGCTGCTCGAGTCCTTCGACATCGAGTTCGGCGAGGACGAGGGCGGCGAAGAGGCTCTGGTCTCCCGTCCGCCGGTCGTCACCGTCATGGGTCACGTCGACCACGGAAAGACCCGACTGCTCGACGCGATCCGCAAGACCAACGTCGTCGCGGGCGAGGCCGGTGGCATCACCCAGCACATCGGTGCCTACCAGGTGGGCACCGAGGTCAACGGTGAAGAGCGCCGCATCACCTTCATCGACACCCCGGGTCACGAGGCGTTCACGGCCATGCGTGCCCGTGGTGCGAAGTCGACCGACATCGCGATCCTCGTGGTCGCGGCCAACGACGGCGTCATGCCGCAGACGATCGAGGCGCTCAACCACGCCAAGGCCGCCGGCGTCCCGATCGTCGTCGCGGTCAACAAGATCGACGTCGAGGGTGCCGACCCGACCAAGGTCCGCGGTCAGCTGACCGAGTTCGGTCTGGTGGCCGAGGAGTACGGCGGCGACACGATGTTCGTCGACATCTCCGCCAAGCAGGGTCTGCACATCGACTCCCTGCTGGAGGCCGTCGTCCTCACCGCCGACGCCTCGCTCGACCTGCGGGCCAACCCGAACCAGGACGCGCAGGGCATCGCGATCGAGTCCCACCTCGACCGTGGTCGTGGTGCCGTCTCGACCGTCCTGGTCCAGCGCGGAACGCTGCGCATCGGCGACACGATGGTCGTCGGCGACGCGTACGGCCGTGTCCGGGCGATGCTCGATGACAAGGGCAACAACGTCGAGGAGGCGACCCCGTCGACTCCCGTCCTGGTCCTGGGTCTCACCAACGTCCCGGGCGCCGGCGACAACTTCCTGGTCGTCGACGAGGACCGTACGGCCCGTCAGATCGCCGAGAAGCGTGCTGCGCGCGAGCGCAACGCCGCCTTCGCCAAGCGCGTCCGCCGGGTGTCCCTCGAGGACCTCGACAAGGTGCTCAAGGCCGGTCTGGTCCAGGAACTCAACCTCATCATCAAGGGCGACGCGTCCGGTGCGGTCGAGGCTCTCGAGTCCTCGCTGCTCCAGCTCGACGTCGGTGAAGAGGTCGACATCCGTGTCCTGCACCGCGGTGTGGGTGCGGTCACCGAGTCCGACATCGACCTGGCCATGGGCTCCGACGCCATCGTCATCGGCTACAACGTCCGCGCCGCGGGCCGCGCGGCGCAGATGGCGGAGCGCGAGGGCGTCGACGTCCGGTACTACTCGGTGATCTACCAGGCCATCGAGGAGATCGAGGCGGCGCTCAAGGGCCTCCTCAAGCCGGAGTACGAAGAGGTCGAGCTCGGTACGGCGGAGATCCGCGAGGTCTTCCGCTCGTCCAAGCTGGGCAACATCGCCGGTGTCCTCATCCGCTCGGGCGAGGTCAAGCGCAACACCAAGGCGCGCCTCCTCCGCGACGGCAAGGTCATCGCGGAGAACCTCAACATCGAGGGTCTGCGCCGCTTCAAGGACGACGTCACCGAGATCCGCGAAGGCTTCGAGGGTGGTATCAACCTCGGAAACTTCAACGACATCAAGATCGACGACGTCATCGCGACGTACGAGATGCGCGAGAAGCCGCGCGCCTGAGTGCGGCTGTAGGTTCGGGGCCGGTCGGCGGAGAGTATTTCCGTCGATCGGCCCCGGCCGTTGCGTGTACGGTTCTGGTGTTCCTGCCAAGCGACGGCGTGGCAGGCCACCGAACCCGAACCGGCGGGACATCCGGCACTACATGTACGTGGGGACTCTGTCCTTCGATCTGCTCCTCGGCGACGTTCATTCGTTGAAGGAGAAACGCTCCGTCGTCCGGCCCATCGTCGCCGAGCTCCAGCGCAAGTTCTCCGTGAGCGCGGCCGAGGTGGGCGACCAGGACCTCCATCGCAGGGCCCGACTGGGGGTCTCTCTGGTGTCCGGGGACGCGGGGTTCGTGTCGGACGTGCTGGACCGCTGCGAGCGGCTGGTCGCGGCCAGGCCCGAGGTGGAGCTGCTGTCGGTGCGACGCAGGCTCCACACTGATGAAGACTGAATGAGCAAGGCAAAGAAGGAGACGGACCAGTGGCCGACAACGCGCGGGCGAAGAAGCTGGCGGACCTCATCCGGGAGGTGGTCGCCGAGAAGCTGCAGCGCGGCATCAAGGACCCGCGCCTGGGTACGCACGTGACCATCACGGACACCCGCGTCACCGGTGACCTGCGGGAGGCCACGGTCTTCTACACGGTCTACGGCGACGACGAGGAGCGGGCCAGCGCGGCCGCCGGACTGGAGAGCGCCAAGGGCATCCTGCGCTCCGCCGTCGGTGCCGCCGCCGGGACGAAGTTCACGCCGACGCTGACCTTCGTCGCGGACGCCCTTCCGGAGACCGCCCGGACGATCGAGGACCTCCTCGACAAGGCGCGGGCCTCCGACGCCAAGGTGCGGGAGGCGTCCTCGGGCGCGAAGTACGCGGGCGAGGCCGACCCGTACCGCAAGCCCGAGGACGAGGACGAAGAGGGCACCACCGCCTGATGAGCACCGCAGGGAAGAAGCCCGGGGGTACCCCCGGGCCGGAGGCCGGGGGAGGGCTTGTCATCGTCGACAAGCCCTCGGGCTTCACTTCGCACGACGTCGTGGCCAAGATGCGCGGGATCGCCAAGACCCGCCGGGTCGGCCACGCGGGCACGCTCGACCCCATGGCGACGGGCGTCCTCGTCCTCGGCGTGGAGCGGGCGACGAAGCTGCTCGGTCACCTCGCGCTGACCGAGAAGGAGTACCTCGGCACCATCCGCCTGGGGCAGACGACCATCACCGACGACGCCGAGGGCGAGATCACGGCGTCCGTGGACGCTTCGAAGGTCATCCGCGAGCAGATCGACGCGGGAGTGGCCGAGCTGACCGGCGAGATCATGCAGGTGCCGTCGAAGGTCTCCGCCATCAAGATCGACGGCAAGCGGTCGTACGCGCGGGTGCGCGGCGGCGAGGAGTTCGAGATCCCGGCCCGGCCGGTCACGGTCTCGTCGTTCCAGGTGTACGACGTCCGGGAGGCCACGGCCGAGGAAGGCACACCGGTCGTCGACCTGGTCGTCTCCGTGGTCTGCTCCTCCGGTACGTACATCCGGGCACTCGCCCGCGACCTGGGCGCCGGGCTCGGCGTGGGCGGTCATCTGACCGCGCTGCGGCGCACCCGCGTCGGACCGTACAAGCTGGACGCGGCCAGGACCCTGGACCAGCTCCAGGAGGAGCTGACGGTCATGCCGGTCGCCGAGGCGGCCGCGGCGGCGTTCCCCCGCTGGGACGTCGACGAGAAGCGGGCCCGGCTGCTGCTGAACGGTGTCCGCCTGGAGATGCCGTCGTACCCGGCGGGACCCGTGGCGGTCTTCGCCCAGGACGGCCGGCTGCTGGCGCTGGTGGAGAACCAGAAGGGCAAGGCCAAGAGCCTCGCCGTCTTCGGCTGACCGGCACTCGCCCGTGGGCCGAGGGCCCCTGATCATGGTGGAGCGGGCACGCGCGCGTGCCCGCTCCACCCTAACCCCCCCGGGGCGGGGTCTACCATGGGATACCCCCCCTCAACCCCAGGGGGCGGCGCGAGGGGGTTAAAAGGGGGGC
>NZ_JBEZNW010000080.1:0-9013 GCF_040653355.1 Streptomyces sp. NPDC047971
CTGCGTTCGGGGGCCGGCCCCGCGTCCTTTGTGGGGGCGCGCCGCACGTAGGCACGCGCCTGCCCGGCCCTGGGGGCGGCTCGCGACGGCTTCGGTGTCGAGCGCGCTCTTCACGGGACCGGCGATCCACCTCGGCATCGTGACGGTGCACGATGACCCACCCTGTCCAGCGCGCCGAGCGCGGCCCGTCGAGCCCTCCACGAGCAGGCATCGTCCGGGTGGACGACGCTCGGGACGCCATGCCCCCAAGGATTTCCTCCCGAGGCTTACCCCAGCGGGGTACCTCCGGCGTTCGGTTGGCGTGCACGCAGCAGCGGAGTAGCGGGAGGATGGAGGGCAGACACGGCACCGGCCGTCGCCCGCTCCAGCAGACGGCACTCTGCTTCGGCGGCCGAAAGGAGCCCGAGGAATGGGAGCCACCGAACCCTCTCAGGGCGATCCTGGCGCGTCGGGTGTGGCGGCGTCCACACCGGGCGGCTTGATGGACGTGCTGAACGTGGCCGCCGTCCTCCTCGACACCAAGGGCAGGATCGACCTTTGGAGCCCGCAGGCGGAAATCCTCTTCGGCTACAGCGCCGAGGAGGCTCTGGGCCAGTACGCGGTCGATCTGCTGATCGACAAGGAGCACCGCAACACGGTGCTGGCGCTGTTCACCCAGGTCATGCAGGACGGTGAGAGCTGGGCCGGCGTCTTCCCCGTCCGGCACAAGGACGGCAGCACGCGGCAGGTGGAGTTCCGCAACATGCGGCTCCAGGACGACCAGAGCGACTACTGGGCCCTGGGGCTGGCCACGGACCAGGCGACGCTGCGGCAGGTGGAACGGAACCTCGCCCTGTCCGCCCAGCTGGTGTCCCAGTCGCCGATCGGTCTCGCCATGCTGGGCACCGACCTTCGCTACATCTCGGTGAATCCCGCGGAGGAGCGGATGAACGGCGTGCCGGCCGCCGAGCATGTCGGCCGGCACGCCAGCGAGGTGCTGCCGTTCCTCGACGATTCCTTCACCAGGGCCATGCAGGAAGTCCTGGCGACCGGGACGCCGATCCTGGACCAGTACACCGTCGGCCGCACCGCGGCCGACCCGGACAGTGACCACGCGTGGTCGATCTCGTTCTACCGCCTCGAAGCCCCCAACGGAAAAGTGCTGGGCGTGGCTACGTCCAGCGTCGACGTCACCGACCGGCACCGCGCCGTCGAAGAACAACGCCACACCGCCCTCACCCTGCAGCGCAGCCTGCTGCCCCAGCCCCCTCCCCGTCGGCCGGGGCTCGACATCGCCTTCCGCTATCGCCCCGCACAGGCATCCGTCGAGATCGGAGGCGACTGGTTCGATGTCATCCCCCTGAACAACGACAAGACCGCCCTCGTGGTCGGCGACGTCATGGGGAGCGGCGTCACGGCCGCAGCGGCCATGGGACAACTGCGCACCGCCACGAGGACGCTGGCCGACCTCGATCTGCCTCCCGCCCAGGTCATGCACCACCTGGACCACATCACGGACGGCCTCGGCACGATCGCGACCTGCGTCTACGCCGTCTTCGACCCCGCCGCGGCGCGGTGCCACGTCTCCCTGGCCGGGCACCTGCCGCCCGTGGTGCTCCACCCGGACGGTGCCCGCGAGTTGCTCGACCTCCCCACGGGCGCTCCTCTGGGCGGCTGCGGCATTCCCTTCGACACCACCTCCATCGACCTCGGACCGGGCGACCAGCTCGTCCTGTACACCGACGGCCTCGTCGAAACCCGCGACCAGGCGATCGACGCACGCCTCGACGCTCTCCTCGACGTCCTCGACGACCCCCACCGATCGCTCGACGCCACGTGCGACCTGCTCCTGCGCACCCTGCGCGGCGAAGGTGACCACGACGACGTGGCTCTCCTCATCGTCCGGGCCGGCGAGCAGTAGTGCGTGATACGGGACACTGCGAAGCCGGTTCGTGCGCGGTGTCGAGGGCCGAGCCGTCGCGGGTGGGGACGTCTGGCCGGCCAAGGGTGCGGCGGGACGTCTCCGGCGGCCGGGCAGGAACGGGGTCAGGGGGCTACGGCGGCCGGCGCGGGGGACGTCGTCGTACCGGAGGGGGCAGGGGCCGTGGCGGCGGACGTGCGTCGTCCGGCCATGCGGCACCCCAGGCAGTCGGGGTGCCCCTGTCGTGCCGCCCGGTCCCTCACCCGCCAGGGCCACTCGCTCGCCGGTCGAGGCCCTGTCGGCTTTCCCCATCCGGCCAGGTGCAGCAGCCAGGTCGTGAGACCGGCGAAGGCTCCGACGGCCGCGCCCATGACGGCCAGCGGCAGGGAGACCGTGACGACGGCGAGCGCCAGGACGCTCAAGCCGACGAAGGCGATCGCCGTTCCCGTCCAGCCGGCCACGGTGTGGCCGAGATCTACATCGCCGTGCGCGCTCATGACGTCCTTTCCGGAGGCTGGGGATACGCTGACTCAGGAGAAGATTTATCTCACGAGCTAAGCTACTTAGAGACTAAGGGAAGTTCGCGTTGGATGGCAAGGAGCGCCCCCGTTCCACCCCTGAGCAGGCACACGCGCAGATGGATCACCTCATCGCGCTGGGCATCGTGGCCCAGCACGACATGGCCCAGCGGCTGGGACTGAACGTCACGGACCTCACCTGCATGGGCTTCATCCTGGAGGCCGAGGGGGAACAGCGGCCGCTCACCGCGGGTGACCTCGCACAGCGGGCCAACCTGACCACGGGAGCCATCACCGGTGTCATCAACCGGCTCGAACGCGCGGGATACGCCCGACGCCGCAACGACCCGAACGACCGCAGACGCGTGCACGTCGTCGCCGACGCCACCGCCGCTGAGCGGTTGTTCGAGGTCTACGGGACCAACTACCGCCGCATGGCGGAACTCTTCGCCGACTACTCCCCGCAGGAGATCGCCGTACTGAACGACTGGCTCACGCGCGCCACCGGCATCCTCAGTACCTCCCTGGAAGAGGCACGCACCGCCGGGAACGGCTGACCAGCCCTGCCCGTGGTGAGGTGTGCCGGCGGTGAGCCAGGTCGTCCGGAGCGGACGGCCGCGTCACGGCCGGGTTGCTCCCAGGGTCTGGTCGGCCGTGGCGAAGTGGTGCTGCGTCGGCTGCAGCACGTCGTAGAGGTGGCCGAAGTACTCCGTCTCCGCCGTTCCT
Organism: Streptomyces sp. NPDC047971; assembly: GCF_040653355.1. Classification (NCBI taxonomy): domain Bacteria; kingdom Bacillati; phylum Actinomycetota; class Actinomycetes; order Kitasatosporales; family Streptomycetaceae; genus Streptomyces; species Streptomyces sp. NPDC047971. Next base: position 3,145 of record NZ_JBEZNW010000080.1, read on the forward strand.
GTCAGCACCCCGAGGAGGAAGGCGAGGCACCCCATGTCGTGGTGCTCCCACAGGGGGCCGCGCCCCTCGTTGTAGAGCACGGTCCATTCGTCGGGGTGCTGCCCGGGCCGCACGAGCCAGTACAGGAACGCCCCCGTACCCTCCTCGAACGCCCACGGCACGACCCGTGCCCCCGCCTCCAGCAGGCCGGCGGGTTTGTCCTCGAACTCCCACAGGCCGGCCAGGATCTCGTCCCGTTCCGTCGTCTGCGCGCGCAGGTCGCAGTCGTCGTAGGCGGAGCCGGGGACGAGCAGCCAGACCGTCTCGTCGAAGATGCCGTCGCCGTATGCCTCGACGAGCCGCTTGTAGTCGGCGGGCAGAGCCGTACCGAGGTCGCGCTCGGCTTGATGCCAGTCCACGGCAGGTGGCGGATCGGCGGGCGGCGGGCAGAGGCGGACGAGCATATCGAGGGCGGCCATGGCATGGACGCTACCGGGCCAACGGCCGCTGACCGTAGGCGGGTCGGCGGGCCGAACCCAGCCCACTCCCCCGCGCAGGGGGCCCGCTTGTCGGGACCGTCGAGAGATGCGACCGGCGACAGCGACCGATGAGCGGAAACGACCGAACCCCGTGGCACGATGCCTCCATGGAAGTCGACTGTTTGGGCAACTCCGCCCCCTCAGGCCGAGAGAACGCGCGAGGGCCTGTCCCGCGGGAGTACACCGCCCGCGGGTGAAACACGACGGTGTACGCAGCACGGCAGTCGAGATCGCCGAAGCCCTCAACCGATCCGGTACTCCGACACCCGGAGGCGGTGCCTGTTGGTATCCGTCACGCCTCCTGCGCACTCAGGGCGCCACAAGCCTCCTGCGCACGCTGCGAGATGACCAGGGGGAGGTGACATGGCGGACGCCTCCTGTCGGTGGGCAGTGGGGTCGCACGGGGGCTCGGGGGCCGGGGCGCACGCTTCGCGATCATCGCTCCCCGGGGCGGCCGTGTCGTTGTGGGATCGGCCAACGTTGCGGCCGCCGGACGCGCGGCGGCAACGTTGTTTCGCCCACGGCACCACCGCAGGATCCACGGTGCCCGCACCAACCGCGGGCCGTGCAGGATCCGAAGGAGGACCCATGGGCTCGATGGCCGACGAGTTGCGCCGACGCAAACCCCTGAAGGACATGATCGCCGAGGCCGACGGCGCCTACTCGGGGCCTCCTTTGCGGCGCAGCATGGGACTGTGGCAGCTGACTCTGCTGGGCGTCAGCTCGGTCGTGGGCACCGGGATCTTCTTCGTCCTGGGCACCACGGTGCCCAAGGCCGGCCCCGGCGTCATCCTGTCGTTCGGTGTGGCCGCCGCCGTCGCCGGACTCGGGGCCCTGTGCTACGTGGAGCTGGCGGGCGCTGTGCCGGTGTCGGGGAGCACGTACTCCTACGCCTACGCGTCGCTCGGCGAAGGCGCCGCGTATCTCGTGGCGTGGTGCCTCATCCTGGAGTACGGGGTCGCCGTCTCCACCGTGGCCGTCTCCTGGGGGCAGTACCTCAACGAGGTCGGCGACACGCTCCTCGGCGTCACCCTGCCCGACGCGATCAGCCAACCCCCGGGGGCGGGGGGCCTGGTGAACGTGCCGGCCCTCGTCGTGGTGCTGCTGTGTTCCCTGCTTCTCGCCCGAGGGACCAGGGAGTCGGCGCGGGTGAACGCGGTCATGGTGTGCGTCAAGATCGGTGTTCTGGTGTTCTTCGTCGCCGTGGCGCTGACCGCCTTCACCGGTGACCACTTCTCCGACTTCGCCCCGCACGGCATCGGTGGGGTCACCGTCGCCGCCTCCGGTGTCTTCTTCTCCTACGTCGGATTCGACACGGTCTCCACCGCCGGCGAGGAAGTACGCAATCCCCGGCGCACGATCCCCTTGGCGCTGCTGTTCACCCTGCTCGTCGTCACCGCGCTGTATGTCGCCGTCGCCGTCGCCGCGGTGGGCGCCCAGCCGACGGACCGGTTCGGCGAGCAGGCGGACGCGGGGCAGGCCGTCCTCGCGGAGATCCTGCGCGAGGTCACCGGATCGGGCTGGCCCGCACTGGTGCTCTCGGCCGGCGCGGTCGTGTCCATCTTCAGCGTCGTGCTGGTCACCCTGTTCGGACAGACCCGCATCCTGTTCTCGATGGCCCGCGACGGCCTCGTTCCCGAGGTCTTCCGGCGCGTCGACCGCAAGCGGCACACGCCTGCCCGCAACACGTGGATCGTCGGTGCGGGCGTGGGTCTGCTCGCCGCGTTCGTGCCGCTGCAGCAGCTCGCCGATCTGACCAGCCTGGGCACACTGATCGCGTTCGTCGCCGTCGCGGCGGCCGTCGTCGTGCTCCGGCGTATCGCACCGGACGCGCCCCGCCCGTTCCGTGTCCCCTTCTATCCCGTCGTGCCGATCCTGTCCGCGCTGTCCTGCCTGTACCTGGCGTACCTGCTGCCGGGCGTCACCTGGACGCTGTTCGCCGTCTGGCTGGCTCTGGCTGCCGTGCTGTACCTCGGATTCGGGCGTCGTCACTCGAAGCTCCGGCGCGACGCGCCGGCGCCGGCGCCGAGCGCGGTGTCGGCCGACTCCGGCGAAGCCGGCCACGGTGCGGAGGTCGGGGGCGACGGTGGCCCGGGCGAGGCGGACGCGGACGCCCCGGGCGTGGGCACGGCGGGCGCGGGGCGGGATGTCACGGACGGGCGGGTCCCGCCTCCGGCCGGGGAGGGCGGGGCGTCGGTGCCGCGCGCCTGAGTTCCAGCCAGGCGACGAGCCGCACGTCCGGCTCGTCCAGGTCGAGCCGGAACAGCTCGTGGATCCGCCGCAGCCGGTGACGCAGGGTGTTGGGATGCACCTTCAGCCGTGCTGCGGCGGACGCGACGTCACCCGTCGCGTCGAGCCACGCGGTCGCCGTGGTGCCGTAGTCGGTTCCTTGGGCGCGGTCGTGGGCCAGCAGGGCGTCGATCTCCGGCAGGCGCAGCCACGTGTCCCGCTCGAGCTCGTCGCCCAGGCGGTCCAGCAGGATGCGATGCCGCACCTCGGACGTCGTGGCCGCCGGCCGTCCGGGCTCCTGATGGGCGGTGGCCCGCAGGATCCCGTCCACCTCGCGGCGCAGCGCGGCCGACTGCGCGAGGTCGGTGTACGGCCGGGACACCACCGCCCGCGCGTCGTCGCCCACTGATCGCCGTACCGCCGCGAGCGCGCTGTCGGCGAACCGGCGGCCCGCCGACAGGCCCGTCGCCGGGAGCAGGACGTACACGGCTCCGGCGTCGGCGGCCACGGTCGCGTGCGCCCGGTGAGCCGCGCAGTGCCGCATCAGCACCCACTCGACATGGGTGAGCACCGCCGGATTCGGGATCGCGGCCCCGGCACCGCCCTCGCCGGTCGCGCGTGCCGATGCGGGTGCGGGGGTGGCGGGTGCGAAGGCCGTGAGACAGAACTCCACCCCCGGGCGCAGTCCGAGCAGATCCGCGGCCTCGTCGGCGGGCGGTCCCGAACGGTGGAGAACGGCCCGCAGCGTGTCGCGCCGCATGCGCCGCTCGGCCTCGGGAAGGTTCAGCGCACGCAGCAGGTGCGGCGCCGCGAACCGTGCCGCGTCCAGGAGTTGGGCCTCGGCGGTTCCGCTGAGCCCCTCGGCCGGTTCGATCGCCCACAAGGTGCCCAGCGGCAGTGCCCCGGCCCGGATGGCGACCGCGGCCCGCGGCAGCTCCTCCCCCATGGCGGGAAAGCGCACGGCGCCGGTCGCGGCGAGGACCTGCCGGTACTGCCGGCGCTGTTCGGGGACGTCCGGGACGCGGCGGTGCAGGATGCCCCACTGCCGTACGGAATCGATGCGTACGCCCGCGACCTTCGAGTAGGCCACCACGTTCTGCTCCAGGTCCTCGATCGCCACCGAGCCTCCCACCACGGCGGCCAACGCGTCGGCCAGCGCGAAGAGTTCCTCGCCGCCCGCCGGTGCGGAGCCCGTCGTCCGCCCGCTGCCGTGGGCGGCCAGCACACAGCTCACCCCGGCGTCGACGGTGCGCCAGGGCATGGCGTCGTCGGCGGTGAACAGGGCGATCCCGTGGTCGCGTGCCTGCTCGATGAGCCGCTGCGGATCGTGCCCCCGCCGCTTGACCACGACGGCCGCGAACTCGCACTCCGCGGCCCGCCGCAGCACATCCCCCGCCCGCGGGTCGGTGATGCCGATGCCGACCAGGAGGAGGACGGCCCCGGGGCCATGCGGGACCGGCTCCTCCACGTCGTGGATCACGGTGCCGCTCACCGGCACGTGCAGGCCCGCGGGCGCCACCAGCAGCCGTACCGGGGACACCTCGGTGTCCTGGACCAGGGCCTGCAAGGTCACCGGATCCTGGCTGTCCCGCACGGTCGCGGGCGTTGTCGGATCGGACAACGGGTGCCTCGTTTCATGGGGAGAACGGCCACGGTGGTGTCGGGGGCGGGCTGCCAGGATAGCCACACGTCCACAGCCGAACCGAGAGGAAGATCCTCGCGCATGACCGTCGCCGAACAGCCCGCCGCACCCGCCACCTCACTCCTGGGGCTCTTCCCCGAGGGCTCCCACCTGGACGAACACGGCGAACTCGTCGTCGGCGGATGCCGCGCCACCGATCTGGCAGAGCGCTTCGGGACCCCGGCCGTCGTGGTCGACGAGGACGCGCTGCGAAGCCGGGCGCGGCGGTACGTCCACGCGATGGCGGAGCATTGGCCGAACAGCCAAGTGGTCTTCGCTTCGAAGTCCTTCCCCTGCACCGCCGTCGTACGGACCCTGGTCGAGGAAGGGCTGGGTGTGGACGTGGCCGGCGGCGGCGAACTCGTCACCGCGCTGGCCGCCGGCGCCGACCCTCGACAGCTCGTCGTCCACGGAAACGCCAAGACCCAGCAGGAGCTGGCGATGGCGGTGGACGCCGGGGCGGGCACCATCGTGGTGGACAACTTCGACGACATCGACCGCCTCGAGCGCGTGGTGGGCGACCGGCCCCAGCGGGTCCTGCTCCGGGTCATCCCCGAGGTGTCCGCGGACACGCACGAGGCGATGGTCACCGGACAGCGCGGCTCGAAGTTCGGGCTCACCATCCCGGACGCGGTCCGCGCCGCCGAGCGCCTGAAGGCGTCCGGTCGGCTGGAGCTGGAGGGTCTGCACGTGCATGTGGGCTCGCAGCTGCTCGACACCCAGCCGTTCCGCGAGGCCGTGGAAGCCCTCGCCGGCATCGAGGAACTGGGCGAACACGCCGTCTACGACCTCGGCGGAGGACTCGGTGTCCGCTACACCTACGACGACCGTCCCCCGACTGTCGAGGAGTACGTCAAGACCCTGACCGACGCGGCACGCACCCACCTGCCCCCGACAGCACGCCTGATCATCGAGCCCGGCCGCTCCCTCGTCGCCCAGGCCGCGATGACTCTCTACCGCGTCGTCACCGTCAAACCCGGCCCTCGCCCGCTCGTGGCCGTCGACGGCGGCATGGCCGACAACCTGGAACCGATGCTGTACGGGCAGCGGTTCGAAGCGACCGTCACCTCCCGGGTGGGCGGCGGACAGCGCTACGACCTCGTCGGACGCCACTGCGAGTCCGGGGACACCCTCATCCGCGACGTCCCGCTGCGCGACCCGCGCGTCGACGACGTCATCGCCGTGCCGGTGACCGGCGCGTACTGCGCCTCGCTCGCCAACAACTACAACGGTGCCCGTCGGCCCCCGATCGTGTTCTGCCGCGACGGCCAGGCGCGTGAGGTGGTCCGCAGGGAGACGTACGACGATCTGCTGCGACGCGACGTCCCTACGCCCCGGTCCCGGGTGGGGACCGATCCCAGGTAGCGGTGAGTGTCCGCAACGCCGGTGGTGGGGGGGGGGGGGGCGGCGCCCCCCCCCCCGCACCCCCCCCCCCCCCCGG
>NZ_JBEZNW010000081.1:0-8796 GCF_040653355.1 Streptomyces sp. NPDC047971
GTGGCTGGTGAGTTGTATGTGGGTGGTGTGCAGCTGGCGCGTGGGTATGTGGGGCGGGCTGGGCTGACTGCTGAGCGGTTTGTGGCTGATCGGTTCTCGTCGGGTGGGGGTCGGCTTTATCGCACGGGTGATGTGGTGCGGTGGACGGCTGGTGGTGAGCTGGTTTTCGTGGGGCGTGCGGATGAGCAGGTGAAGATCCGTGGGTTCCGTATCGAGCCGGGTGAGGTTCGGTCGGTGGTGGCGGGTTGTCCGGGTGTGGGGCAGGCGGCTGTGGTGGTGCGTGAGGAGGTTGTGGGGGATCCGCGTCTGGTTGCTTATGTGGTGGCGGACGGGGAGTCGGTTGTCGGTCTTGCGGGTCGTGTGCGGGAGTTTGCGGCTGGTCGGCTTCCGGGGTACATGGTTCCGTCGGCGGTGGTGGTTCTGGATGCGCTGCCGTTGACGGTGAACGGCAAGCTCGATCACCAGGCACTGCCGGCACCCGAGTACGCCACCACCGACAGCCGAAACCCCACCACACTCCAGGAGGAACTGCTCTGCGGCGTCTTCGCACAGGTCCTCGGGCTGGAGGAAGTGGGCGTCGACCACGACTTCTTCGCCCTCGGCGGGCACTCCCTCCTCGCCGTCCGGCTGATCAGCCGCATCCGTTCGGTCCTCGGCGTCGAAGTTCCCCTGCGGACCCTCTTCGAGGCCCCCACCGTCGCCGCTCTCGCCGGCCGCATCGCCGGCGCCGTGACCGCACGCTCCGCGCTCACCGCCGGCGAGCGCCCGGAGCGGATCCCCCTCTCGTTCGCCCAGCGCCGCCTGTGGTTCATCGGCCAGCTGGAGGGCCCGAGCGCCACCTACAACGTGCCGGTGGCCCTGCGCCTGTCGGGCGGCGTCGACCGCGACGCGCTCGGCGCGGCCCTGCGTGACGTCATCGGGAGGCACGAAGTCCTGCGTACCGTCTTCGACGTCGCGGACGGTGAGCCCTACCAGCGGATTCTGGACCTGGAGGACCTGGCCTGGGAGCTGTCGGTCGCAGAGGTGGCCCCGGCCGACCTGGCCGCCGCGATCGGGGAGGCCGAGAAGTACGCCTTCGACCTCTCGGTCGAGGCACCCATCCGCACCTGGCTGTTCGACGCCGGCCCCGACGAGCAGGTGCTCGTGGTCGTCGTCCACCACATCGCCGGTGACGGCTGGTCCATGGGACCGCTCGCCCGGGACGTCTCGGTCGCCTACGCGGCGCGCCGCGAGGGCCGGGCACCCGCGTGGGAGCCGCTGCCGGTCCAATACGCGGACTACGCGCTCTGGCAGCGCGAGCTGCTCGGGGACGAACGGGACGCGGACAGTCTGATCTCCGGCCAGGTCGCCTACTGGCGCCAGGCCCTCGCCGACGCCCCGGTCGAGCTCGACCTGCCTTTCGACCGGCCACGCCCGACGGTCGCCTCCCACCTGGGCCACAGCGTTCCGCTGAACGTCCCCGCCGAGGTGCACGGGCGGCTCGTCGAGGTGGCGCGCGCCGAGGGTGTGACCACGTTCATGGTGCTGCAGGCCGCGCTGGCGATGCTGCTCTCGAAGCTGGGGGCGGGGACCGACATCCCGATCGGCTCGGCGAACGCGGGCCGGACGGACGAGGCGCTGGACGACCTCATCGGCTTCTTCATCAACACCCTGGTCGTCCGTGCGGACCTGTCCGGTGACCCGACCTTCCGCGAAGTCCTCGACCACGTGCGTGAGAAGAGCCTGGCGGCGATGGCCCACCAGGATGTGCCGTTCGAGAAACTGGTGGAGGAGCTGGCCCCGGCCCGCTCGATGGCCCGGCACCCGCTCTTCCAGACCGTCCTCACCCTCCAGAACACGATCGACGCCGTGCTCGACCTGCCCGGAGTACGGACGGGCGCGGCACCCGCCGCGGGCGACGAGGCGGCTTCGGGTCGTACGGCGGTCAAGTTCGACCTGGACGTCATGGTCGCCGAAGCCTTCGACACCGACGGCACCCCGGCCGGCCTCGGCGGCTCTGTCACCGTCGCCGCCGACCTGTTCGACGCCCCATGGGCGGGCAGGATCGCCGACGCCATGACCGCACTCCTGAATCTCCTGTCCCGCGACCCGGGCCGACGCCTCAGCACCGTGGAGCTGCTGGGCGAGGACGAGCGTCATCGGGTGCTGGTCGGCTGGAACGACACGGCGTCGGACGCTCCGGCGGGGCTCGTGCACGAGCTGTTCGAGGCGAGGGCCACGGTGGCGCCGGATGCGGTGGCGATCGTGTCGGATGGTTCCGGTGTCTCGTACGGGGAGTTGGAGGCGCGGGCGAACCGGATCGCGCACTTCCTGATGGGTCAGGGGATCGGTGCGGAGTCGGTGGTGGGTCTGTGTCTGCCCCGTGGTGTGGACATGATCGCGGCGATTCTCGGGGTGTGGAAGGCGGGGGCGGGCTATCTGCCGATCGATCCTGCGCAGCCGACGGACCGGATCGCGTACATGCTGCGGGACAGTCGGGCGGCGCTTGCGCTGACGACCGAGGAGATCCTGGATGAGCTGCCGGCGGGGCGTTCGCGGCTGGTGGCGATCGACGACTCGTTCGTGGAGATGCAGCTGGCGGCGGCGTCGGTGGAGCGTCCTGGGCGGAGTGTGGCGTCGGAGTCTCTCGCGTATGTGATCTATACGTCGGGTTCGACGGGTCAGCCCAAGGGCGTGGCGGTCACACACGGTGGTCTGGCGAACTATGTGGACTCGGTCCCGGAGCGCGTCGGGTTCGGTGAGCCCGGCGCCCGGTATGCGCTGTTGCAGGCGCAGGCGACGGACCTCGGCAACACGGTGGTCTTCGCGAGTCTTGCGAGCGGTGGTGAGCTGCATGTTCTCGATGAGGATGCGGTCACCGACCCGCAGGCGGTTGAGGCATACCTTGCCGAGCATCGGATCGATCACTTCAAGGCCGTTCCTTCGCACCTGGCCGCGCTGTCGGCGGCCGGTGGGGTGGAAGGTGTGCTGCCGGCGGGGTCGCTGGTGCTGGGTGGTGAGGCCGCCTCGCCGGTCTGGCTGCGGGAGCTGATCGCCGCTGCCGGCGAGCGTGAGGTCCACAACCATTACGGGCCGACCGAGACCACGATCGGTGTGGCTACGGCGCGGCTCACCGCTGATGGGGTCGCCGGTGGTGTGGTTCCGGTTGGTTCTCCGATCGCCAACACCCGCTTCTTTGTGCTTGATCAGCATCTGAAGCCGGTGGTTCCGGGTGTGGTGGGTGAGCTGTACGTGTCCGGTGCCGGGCTGGCGCGCGGTTATGTGGGGCGAGCGGGGCTTTCGGCTGAGCGGTTCGTGGCGAATCCGTTCGAGCCGGGTGGGCGGATGTATCGGACGGGTGACCGGGCGAAGTGGACGGCTGACGGGCAGATGGTGTTCGCCGGCCGGGCCGACGACCAGGTCAAGATCCGCGGCTACCGGATCGAGCCGGGTGAGGTGCAGGGTGTGCTGACGGGGCATCCGTCGGTGGATCAGGCTGCTGTGGTCGCTCGTGAGGATGTCGCGGGTGATCGCAGGCTTGTCGCCTACGTGGTTCCCAACGACCGGTATGAGGGCGGCGACGAACTCTCGGCGTCGGTGCGGCAGTTCGCCGCCCAACGGCTGCCGGAGCACATGGTGCCGTCGGCGGTCGTGGTCCTGGACGTTCTGCCGCTGACCGGCAACGGGAAGCTGGACCGTAAGGCCCTGCCCGCACCCGACTACTCCTCGTCTCTCGTCTCTGGTGGGCGGCGGGCTGCCACGCTGCAGGAGGAGATCCTGTGCATGGCGTTCGCGGAGGTTCTCGGTCTTGCCGAGGTGGGTGTCGACGACGACTTCTTCGAGCTGGGCGGGCATTCCCTCCTCGCGGTGCGTCTGGTCAGCCGGATCCGTGCGGTCCTGGGTGTCGAGGTCGAGATCCGGGCGCTTTTCGAAGCACCCACGGTCGCGGGCCTCGCCGAGCAGGTGGCGGGAGCCGCAGAGGCGCGGCTGGCTCTGACGGCCGGTGATCGCCCGGAGCTGATCCCGCTCTCCTTCGCCCAGCGCCGCCTGTGGTTCATCGGCCAGCTGGAGGGACCGAACGCGGCCTACAACGTCCCGGTGACCCTGCGTCTCGCCGGCGACGTGGACCGGGAGGCCCTGGAAGCAGCGCTGCGCGATGTGATCGGGCGGCACGAGGTGCTGCGGACCGTCTTCGGGGTAGCCGACGGCGAGCCGTACCAGCGGATCATCGGCACCGACGAACTCGAATGGAGCCTGCCCCTGATCGAGGTGGCGCCGGAGGAGCTGCCGGGCGCGATCGCGGTGGCGGCCGGCCATGCCTTCGACCTCGCGGTCGACATCCCCTTCCGCGCCTGGCTGTTCGACTCCGGAGCCGACGAGCGGGTGCTCGTCGTGACGATGCACCACATCGCCAGCGACGGTTGGTCGAAGCGCCCGCTGGCGCGTGACCTGTCGGCCGCGTACGCGGCGCGCAGGCAGGGTGAGGCCCCCGCGTGGGAGTCGCTGCCGGTCCAGTACGCGGATTACGCGCTGTGGCAGCGGGAGCTGCTGGGCGAGGAGAGCGACGACGGCAGTCTGATCTCTCGTCAGGTCGCGTACTGGCGGTCCGCGCTGGAGGGCGCCCCCGAGGAGCTGGAGCTGCCGACGGACCGGGTGCGGCCGGCTGTGCCGTCGCACCGGGGTCATGACGTCGCGATGTCCGTTCCGGCGGAGGTGCACGGGCGGCTCGTCGAGGTGGCGCGCGCCGAGGGTGTGACCACGTTCATGGTGCTGCAGGCCGCGCTGGCGATGCTGCTCTCGAAGCTGGGGGCGGGGACCGACATCCCGATCGGCTCGGCGAACGCGGGGCGTACGGACGAGGCGCTGGACGACCTGGTCGGCTTCTTCATCAACTCCCTCGTACTGCGTACGGACGTGTCGGGCGACCCGACCTTCCGTGATGTCCTTGCCCGCGTCCGTGAGACGAGCCTGTCCGCGTTCGCCCACCAGGACGTGCCGTTCGAGCGGCTTGTCGAGGAGCTGGCGCCGAGCCGGTCCATGGCCCGGCACCCCCTGTTCCAGGTGATGCTCCAGGTGCAGAACAACGCCGAGGCCGTCCTCGACCTGCAAGGCGTGCGGATCGGCGGCGTCGCGGCCGGCGCGTCGGTGGCGAAGTTCGATCTCGACGCCTCGGTGTCGGAGGTGTTCGACGAGGCGGGTGTGCCGGCGGGGCTGCGTGGTTCGGTGGTGGCGTCCGCGGATCTCTTCGACGTGGAGACCGCCGAGGGTCTTGTGGCTCGTTGGGTGCGGGTGCTGGAGCTGCTGACCGCCGACCCGGGGCTGTCGCTGAGTGCGCTGGATGTCCTGGACGAGGGCGAGCGGCGTGTTCTGGCGGAGTGGAACGAGACGGCTGTTCCGGTGGTGGCTGGTTCGCTGCCGGAGCTGTTCGCGGCGCAGGTGGCGCGTGCGCCGGAGGCGGTTGCGGTGGTGGCGGGCGAGGTGTCGCTGTCGTACGCGGAGCTGGACGCGCGGGCGAATCGTCTGGCACGGCTGCTTCGGGCTCGCGGTGTCGGTGCCGAGTCGGTGGTGGGTGTGTGCCTGGAGCGGGGTGCCGATCTGATCGTCGCGCTGCTGGCGGTCCTGAAGGCCGGTGGCGCCTATCTGCCGCTCGACCCGGACTATCCGGCCGACCGGATCGCCTACATGGTGGGCGATGCGACGCCGGCCGTGGTGGTCGCCTCGACCAGGACCTCCGACGTGCTGGCTGCGACCGACGCGGCTGTGGTTCTCCTGGACGACGCGGACACAGTGACGGAGTCGGCGGGTCTTGATGACAGCGCGCTGGATGTGGTGGTGCTGCCCGGGCATCCCGCGTACGTGATCTACACCTCCGGTTCGACGGGCCGCCCCAAGGGTGTGGTGGTCACACACGGTGGTGCGGTGAGCCTGTGTGAGGGGCACGGGCGGACCGTGTTCGCCACGGACGGGGCGCCGCTGCGGGTCGCATTGACGACGTCGGTGTCCTTCGACGCCTCCTGGGACCAACTGGCGGCCGTGTTCACGGGCCATGAGCTGCACGTGGTGGACGGGGAGACGTGGCTGGACGCGGGGCGTCTGGTGGCGTGGATGCGTGCGTCGTGTGTCGACTTCGCCGAGGTCACGCCCTCGTATCTGCAGGTGCTCGTGGACGAGGGCCTGTTCGAGGGGGCGCGTCATCCGTCGCGTATCGCTGTGGGCGGTGAGGCAGTTCCGGCGGGTCTGTGGGAGCGGCTGCGGTCGCTGGACGGGGTGGAGGGCTTCAACTTCTACGGTCCGACCGAGGCGACCGTCGACACCACGATCGCTCGGCTGTCCGGCTCGACGGAGGTCGTCGTCGGCCGCCCTGTGGCCAACGCCCGCGTGCACGTCCTCGACGGCGCTCTGTCTCCCGTTCCTGCGGGTGTCTCGGGTGAGCTGTATGTCGCGGGTGCCGGTGTGGCTCGGGGCTACCTCGGGCGTCCCGAGCTGACGGGCGAGCGGTTCGTCGCCGACCCGTTCTCCAGCACGGGCGGCCGTCTCTACCGCACGGGTGACATCGTGCGGTGGACGCGGGACGGACAGATCGAATACGTCGGCCGGGCCGATGACCAGGTCAAGGTCCGTGGCTTCCGCATCGAGCTGGGCGAAGTGCAGTCCGCGATCGCCGAGCATCCCCTGGTGGCCCAGGCCGCCGTGGTGGCTCGCGAGGACACCCCGGGGGACAAGCGCCTGGTCGCGTACGTCGTACCGGCCGCGGACGGCAGCGCCGAGGAGCTGCCGCGCATCCTGATCGCGCAGGCCGGCGACCGGCTTCCGGGGTACATGGTTCCGTCGGCGATCGTCGTCCTGGACGCGCTGCCGCTGAACGCCAACGGCAAGCTCGACCGCAACGCCCTGCCCGCCCCCGAGTACCTGAGCGGCAGCGGCACGCGGGTTCCGGTCACGCTGCGGGAAGAGCTGCTGTGCGGAGCCTTCGCCGAGGTTCTGGGCCTTGCGGAGGTGGGCGTCGACGACGACTTCTTCGAGCTGGGCGGTCACTCACTCCTCGCCGTTCGTCTGATCAGCAGAGTGCGCACCCTCCTGGGGGTGGAGGTCCCGCTGCGAGCCCTGTTCGAGACCCCGACGGTCGCCGGACTCGCCGGCGGTGTGACCGCAGCCGGGCGGGCGCGGCCGGCGCTCACGCCCGGTGAACGGCCGGAACGGGTACCGCTCTCCTTCGCCCAGCAACGCCTCTGGTTCATCGACCAGTTGGAGGGTCCCGGCTCGGCGTACAACATCCCGTTCGCCCTGCGGATGGCGCACGACGTCGACCGCGATGCGCTCGGCCTCGCGTTCCGCGATGTGATCGAGCGGCACGAGGTGCTGCGGACCGTCTTCCGGACGACCGAGAGCGGTGAGCCGTACCAGCAGGTCATGGAACGTGCCGACCTCCACTGGAAGATGGGCGTCGTCGAGGTGGCGCGCGGCAAGCTCGACGCCGTCGTCGCGGAAGCGGAGGCACATGCCTTCGACCTCGCGGCCGAGGCGCCGATCCGGGCCACGCTGTTCGAGGCCGGACCCGACGAGCGCGTGCTGGTCGTGGTTCTCCACCACATCGCGGGCGACGGCTGGTCGACGGCCCCGCTGGCGCGGGACCTGTCCACGGCCTACGCGGCACGGAGCGCGGGCAGCGCCCCGGAGTGGGAGCCGCTGCCGGTTCAGTACGCCGACTACGCGCTCTGGCAGCGCGAACTCCTCGGCGACGAGTCGGACCCCGAAAGCGTGATCGCCACTCAGATGGCTTACTGGCGGGAGGCGCTGGCCGACGTCCCTGAAGAGCTGGCGTTGCCCTTCGACAGGTCGCGGCCTGCCGTCGCGTCCCACCTCGGAATCCGCGTGCCCGTGGAGATCCCGACCGGGGTACATGCGCGACTCGTGGAGGTGGCCCGCGCCGAGGGCGTGACTCCCTTCATGGTCCTCCAGGCGGCGCTGGCGATGCTGCTGTCGCGGCTGGGGGCCGGTACCGACATTCCGATCGGTTCGGCGAACGCGGGCCGCACGGACGAAGCTCTGGATGATCTGGTCGGCTTCTTCATCAACACCCTGGTCATACGTACGGATCTGTCGGGGGACCCGATGTTCCGCGAGGTTCTGGGGCGGGTGCGGGAGGCCAGCCTGTCGGCTCTGGCGCACCAGGAGGTGCCGTTCGAGCGGCTGGTGGAGGAGCTTGCACCGTCGCGATCCATGGCTCGACACCCGTTGTTCCAGGTGCAGTTGGACCTCCAGAACAACGCCGAGGCCACCCTCGACCTCCCCGGGGTCGAAGGGCGTGGCAGGTTCTCGGACAGTGCCGTGGCGAAGTTCGACGTCGAGTTCCGGCTCACCGAGACATACGACGAGCAGGGCGCACCTGCCGGCGTCCGGGGCCAGGTGGTCGCGGCGGCTGACCTCTTCGACCGGACGACGGTCGAGGGCCTGGGGGAGCGACTGGTTCGTGCACTCGGACTGCTGGTCGCGGATACCCGTACGCGGCTGAGTGCTCTCCAGGTCCTCGGTGAGGATGAGCGGCGTCGTGTGTTGGTGGAGTGGAACGACACGGTTGTGGATCTGGGGTCGGTGGTGGTGCCGGAGCTGTTCGCGGCTCAGGTGGCGCGGACTCCGGATGCGGTGGCGGTCGTCGGGGACGGTGAGTCGCTCTCGTATGCGGAGCTGGATGCTCGTGCTCACCGGCTGGCCGGTTATCTGATCGGTCAGGGGGTGGGTGCGGAGTCGGTGGTGGGCTTGTGTCTGCCGCGTGGGGTCGATGCGGTCGTGTCGATGCTCGCCGTGTGGAAGGCCGGG
>NZ_JBEZNW010000082.1:0-7107 GCF_040653355.1 Streptomyces sp. NPDC047971
GCGGCAACTTCGCCTCCTCGATGACGAACATCACCGCCTTCTTCCCCCAGCGCCACCAGGGCTGGGCCCTCGGACTCAACGCGGGCGGCGGCAACCTGGGCGTGGCCGTCGTCCAGCTCCTCGGTCTGCTCGTCATCGCCACCGTGGGTGACACGCATCCCGCCCACGTCGCCGCCTTCTACCTGCCGTTGATCGTCGCCGTCGCGCTGCTCGCCGCGCTGCGGATGGACAATCTGGCGCGGGTACGGGGTGAGAAGGGCTCCCTGCGCGACGCCGTGCGCACCCCGCACACGTGGTGGATCTCGCTGCTCTACATCGGCACGTTCGGCTCGTTCATCGGCTACGGCTTCGCCTTCGGTCTGGTCCTGCAGACCCAGTTCGGCTCCAGCCCGCTGGAGGCGGCTTCGTACACGTTCCTCGGCCCGCTCCTCGGTTCGTTCGCCCGCCCCTTCGGCGGCCGGCTCGCGGACCGCTGGGGCGGGGCGCGGGTGACCGCGTGGACGTTCGTGGCGATGGCGGCCGGGACCGGCGGACTGCTCCTCGCCTCCGCACGGGGGTCGTTCGGACTGTTCGTGGCCGGGTTCACCGTCCTGTTCGTGCTCACCGGGATCGGCAACGGCTCCACGTACAAGATGATCCCGGCCGTCTTCGCCGAGCGGGCCGGCCGTGAGGTCACCGACGGCGCGGACGCCACGGCGGCGTTCGCCCGCGCCCGGCGCCTCTCGGGGGCGGTGATCGGCATCGCGGGTGCCGTCGGCGCGCTCGGCGGGGTCGCGGTGAACCTGGCGTTCCGGGCGGCGTACGGCTCCGAGGGCGGCAGCGGCGCCCCGGCGTTCGTCGCCTTCCTCGGCTTCTACGCGCTGTGCGTGGCGGTCACCTGGGCGGTCTATCTGCGCCCCGCCGTCCCCGCCCGCGAGGCGCCGGCGGCCCCGCCCGCACGCCGTGGAGTCAGCCGTGTCTGACCTCCCTCCCGGGTCCCGTACCGTCCATACGCACTGCCCGTACTGCGCGTTGCAGTGCGGGACGAAGCTCAGCCACGCCCTCGGCGAGGTGTCCGTCTCCCCGTCGGCCTTCCCGGTCAACCAGGGCGGTCTGTGCCAGAAGGGCTGGACCGCGCCGGACGTGCTGACCGTGTCCGACCGGCTGCGGGAGCCGCTGGTGCGTGGCGGGGACGGACGGCTCGCCCCGGCCGGCTGGGACGCCGCCCTCGACCTGGTCGCGGAGCGGCTGGGGGCGATCCGGCGGGAGCACGGCCCGGACGCGGTCGGTGTCTTCGGCGGCGGCGGGCTGACCAACGAGAAGGCGTATCTTCTGGGCAAGTTCGCCCGCCTCGCGCTGCGCACCAGCCGGATCGACTACAACGGCCGCTTCTGCATGTCCTCGGCCGCCGCCGCCTCCAAAGCCGCCTTCGGCGTCGACCGGGGTCTGCCCTTCCCGGTCACCGATCTCGGGCGCGCCGACGTGGTGCTGCTCGCGGGGGCGAACCCGGCCGAGACGATGCCGCCGCTGATGCGCCATCTGGACCGGGCCGCGCTGATCGTCCTCGACCCGCGCCGCACCCCGACCGCCGCGCGGGCCGCGCTGCATCTGCGCCCGGCACCCGGCACCGATCTCGCCCTGGCGCTCGGCCTGCTGCAGCTGGCGCTGATCGACGGACGGCTCGACCACGCCTTCGTCCGGGAGCGGACGAACGGCTTCGAGGCGGCCTGGCAGCGGGCGCTGCCGTGGACACCGGAGCGGACCGAGCGGGTGACCGGGGTTCCGGTCGCGGACCAGCGGGAGGCGGTGCGGCTGCTCGCCGACGCGCGGCGGGCGTACATCCTCACGGGGCGGGGCGCCGAACAGCACAGCAAGGGCGCCGACACGGTCTCGGCGTTCATCAACCTGGCGCTCGCGCTGGGGCTCCCGGGCCGGGAGGGCAGCGGCTACGGCTGTCTGACGGGTCAGGGCAACGGACAGGGCGGGCGGGAACTCGGCCAGAAGGCGGACCAGCTGCCCGGCTACCGGATGATCACCGACCCGGCGGCCCGTGACCACGTGGCCGGAGTGTGGGGTGTGGACGCCGCGTCCCTCCCCGGCCCGGGACCCGGCGCGTACGAACTCCTCGACTCGCTGGGGACCGAGAACGGTCCGCGCGCCCTGCTGGTGTTCGGCTCGAACCCGGTGGTGTCCGCCCCGCGCGCGGGGCACGTCACCGAGCGGCTCGCCGCGCTCGACCTGCTGGTGGTGGCGGACTTCGTCCCCTCCGAGACCGCGCGGATGGCGGACGTCGTGCTGCCGGTGACCCAGTGGGCCGAGGAGGAGGGCACGTTGACGAACCTGGAGGGGCGGGTGCTGCGCCGGAGGGCGTTGCTCGACGCGCCGCCGGGAGTGCGGAGCGACCTGGAGGTGCTGCGCGGGCTCGCGGTACGGCTCGGGGAGCCGGCCGAGCGGTACCCGGCCCGGCCGCGGGAGGTCTTCGAGGAGCTGCGGCGGGCGACGGAGGGCGGTCGGGCGGACTACTCCGGCGTGAGCTACGAACGGCTCGACGCGGGCGAGGCGCTGCACTGGCCCTGTCCGGCGGTGCCGTCGGGGCCCGCGCATCCGGGCACCCCCCGGCTCTTCCTGGACGGCTTCGCCCATCCGGACGGGCGGGCGCGCTTCCTGCCGGTCGAGCACCGTGACTCCGCCGAACTGCCCGATGGGGAGCTGCCGTTGTACGCGACGACCGGCCGGGTGCTGGCCCACTACCAGTCCGGTGCGCAGACCAGGCGGGTACGGCGGCTCGACGAGGCCGAGCCCGAGCCGTACGTGGAGATCCACCCCGACGCCGCCCGGCGGGCCGGGGTGGAGGCGGGCGGGCTGGCCCGGGTGGTGTCGGCGCGCGGGTCCGTGGTGGCGCGGGTACGGCTGGTGGAGAGCCTGCGCACGGACACGGTGTTCCTGCCCTTCCACTTCCCGGGCGACGGGCGGGCGAACCTGCTGACCGGCGGGGCGCTCGATCCGCGCAGCGGGATGCCGGAGTTCAAGGTGAGCGCGGTACGCGTCGAGCCGGCACGGACTCCGGTGGACGAGGCCGCCGCCGCACGGACCGCGGTGACCGCGTGAACGGGCGGATCCTGGTCGTCGGCAACGGCCTCGCCGCGCACCGGCTCACGGCCCGTCTGGCCGCCCTCGGGCACGAGGGCCCGGTCACCGTCCTCGGCGACGAGCCGCACCCCGCGTACCAGCGCACCCTGCTCGGTTCGGTCCTGGCCGGCGGCCTGCCGCCGGGCGCGCTGACGCTGCCGCCACCACCGGCGGGGGTGCGGGTACGGACGGGCCTGCGGGCTCTCGCGATCGACCGCGAGCGGCGGACCGTGCGGTGCGCCGACGGCACGCGCCTGGGCTACGACACGCTGGTCCTGGCGACCGGCGCGCGGCCGTCCGGCGATGTGCACACCCTGGCCGACTGCGCCCGCCCGGTGCGCGGCAAGGTGGCCGTGGTGGGCGGCGGCGTCCTGGGCGTGGAGACGGCGTCGGCGCTGCGCGCCCGCGGCCACCGCGTGGTCCTGGCGCACCCCGGCCCGTATCCGCTGCACCGTCTCCTGGACGAGATGGCCGGGCAGTTGGTCGCCGCGCGTCTGGAGTCCCGGGGCATCGAGCTGCGGCTCGGCGCGTACGTCCCGGCGGGCGACACGCTCGGCGCGGACACCGTCCTGCGGTGCACCGGCACGGCCCCGGAGACCACGCTGGCCGAGCGGGCCGGTCTGGCGGTCCGGCGCGGCGTCGTCGTCAACGGCCGCCTGCGCACGAGCGACCCCTCGATCCGGGCGATCGGCGCGTGCACGGACACCCCGGACCTCGTGGGAGCACCGGACCTGGCCGGCACGCTGGCGCAGGCGGAGACCCTGGCCGCGCTGCTGACCGGCGGCGACGCCTCGTACGTCCCCGCTCCCCCGGTGGTCCGGCCGCGCGTCCCGGGGCTGGACCTGCTGTGCCTGGGGCCGCGCGGGTGGACGGCGGAGGCCGGCGGCGACGAGACGGTGACCTTCTCCGACCCGGCGCGGGGGCGGTACGCGCGAATCGAGATCACGGAACAGAAGGTGGTGCGGGCCGTGCTGGTCGGATTGCCCGAAGGGATCGCGGCCGTGAGCCAGTTGTACGACCGCGGGCGCCCCGTGCCGGCGGACCGGCTCCCGCTCCTGCTCGGCCCCGGAGCCGGGGCCGCCGACGACGGCGATCCCGCCGCGCTCGCCGACGATTCCGTGCTCTGCCACTGCAACAACGTCAGCAAGGGGACCGTCGTGCGGGCCTGGCAGGACGGCGCGCGGGACGTCGGAGCGGTGGCCGCGGCGACCCGGGCGACCACGGGCTGCGGCGGCTGCGCCGACGCGGTCCGCGCGGTGTGCGCCGCGCTGCGCGTGCCGGAGGGCGTCCGATGAGCCGCCGGACGCTGGTCGTCGCCGGCTACGGACCCGTCGGGCACCGGCTCGTCACGGAGCTGCGCACCCTGGACCGCACCGACGGATGGCGGGTGGTCGTGCTCGGGGAGGAGCCGCGGGGCGCCTACGACCGGGTCGCGCTCTCCTCCCTCGTCTCCGGCCCGACACCCGCCGATCTCGCGCTGCCCGCCCCCGACTCCCTGGTGGACGTGCGTCTTTCCACGACCGTGACCGGGATCGACCGGGAGCAGCGGACCGTACGGTGCGCCGACGGCACGCGCCTCGGCTACGACGCCCTGGTCCTGGCCACCGGGTCCCGGCCCTTCGTTCCGCCCGTCCCCGGCCACGACCTGCCGCACTGCTTCACGTACCGAACCGTCGAGGACATCGACGCGATCCGCGCCGCCGCCCGCGCCGGCCGCCCCGGTGTCGTCATCGGCGGCGGGCTGCTCGGCCTGGAGGCCGCCGACGCGCTGCGGCACCTCGGGATGCGCCCGCACGTCGTCGAGGCGGCCCCGCGCCTCATGCCGCTCCAGGTGGACGCGGGCGGCGGACGGCTCCTCGCCGCGCTGGTGCGGGACCTCGGTGTCGAGGTGCACTGCGGGGCGACGACGGTCTCCGTGGAGGCGGACCGGGTGCGGCTCGCGGACGGTACGGAGATCGAGGCCGGCCTCGTCGTCTTCTCCGCCGGGATCCGGCCCCGTGACGAGCTCGCCGCGGCCGCGGGCCTGCCGACCGGCGAACGCGGCGGATTCCTCGTGGACGACCGGCTGCGCACGGCGGACGGGCGGATCTGGGCGGTCGGCGAGTGCGCCGCCGTCGAGGGCCGCTGTCACGGGCTCGTCGCCCCCGGTCTGCGGATGGCCGCCTCCGTGGCCCGGCAGCTCCTCGGGCTCGACCACACGCCGTTCACGGACACCGGCACGCCGACACGGCTCAAGCTGCTGGGCATCGGGGTCTCGGGCTTCGGCGACATCCATGCCCGCACCGAGGGCGCGATGGAGTTCAGCGAGGCCGACGGGGCCGGCGGCCGCTACCGGAAGCTGGTCCTGGCGCCGGACGGCCGAACCCTCCTCGGCCGGGTCGAGGTCGGCACGGCCCGCCCCTGAACCTCGGGGGCCGGCGCCCGCCCCTGAACCTCGGGAGCCGACACGCGCCCCTGACCAGGGGCCGGAGCAGCGCGACGCGGCGCCGCCGGGGTCTCCCGGGGCGCCGCGGGGGGGGGGGGCCGCCCGGCCCGGGCGGGGCGGGCGGCTGGGCGAAGGGACTGGACACGAGGCCGCAGCCGGTGAGGCCTGCTGCCAGGACGGCGATGAGCGGTGCCTTTCGCACGGTGTCGAACCCCTTCGATTATTGCGACGTGCTTTATTACGACAAACGACAACGCAACAGACCGTACCGGACAGCCCTGCGGGCGTGATCACGAGCACGGCACGGTCGCCGGGGACGCGCTGGGGGAGCAGGCGCCCGGCCAGGTCACCGCCCTGCCGGATCCGGGGGGGCGACGGGAGCGCCGGGCGCGGGATGGGCGTGGCGCCGCCGGCCCCGGCGCGGGAGTGGGGCTCGCCACCGGCGGGCGGCGGAGCCGGAATGTGACCGTAGGGCCTGCCGATTCGGGACTTTGGCCACTGGGTGAGGGCGTCTCCGGGGCGCTTGGATCGCAGACGCATCCAAACACCGGCGGAGCCCTGACGCTCCGCCGTCCAGAAGGGCGTTGCCTTGGCGGTTTCCCATGAGTTCACCGGCGTCTTCCACGCGGAGCATCGCGAGACCCGCGACCCGTCGCCCTCATCGATCGGCGCCTTCCGGACGGCCGGCGCCACGAGGGGGAACGCCGGCGCCCGCGCCGCCCGCGAGGCCGTCCGGGCGAAGGAGCTCGCCCTGCTCGCCTGGGCCGGTACGGTCCGAGCCCGACGTGTCTGAGGCCAGGCCGCCCCTTCTCATCCAGGGCGGGATGGGGGTCGGCGTGTCCGGGTGGCGGCTGGCGCGGGCCGTCGCCCGGACCGGACAGCTCGGCGTGGTGTCCGGGACGGCGCTGGACGTCGTGCTGGCCAGGCGGCTGCAACGCGGAGATCCGGGCGGGCACCTGCGCAGGGCGCTGGCACACTTTCCGGCTCCCGAGGTCGCCGAACGGGTCCTGTCCCGGTATTTCGTCCCCGGTGGCGCCGGGGACGGCCTGCCGTACCGGCCGGTGCCCCGGCTGGGCCTACGCTCGCACCGGGTCCGGGACGAGCTCACGGTGGTCGCGAACTTCGCCGAGGTGTTCCTTGCGAAGGAGGGACACGAGGGCCCGATCGGGATCAACTATCTGGAGAAGATCCAGATGGCCACGCCCGCCGCCGTCTACGGGGCGATGCTCGCCGGTGCCGACTACGTGCTGATGGGGGCGGGCATCCCCTCGGAGATCCCGCGGCTGCTCGACGCGCTCGCCGCGCACCGGCCGGCGCGGATATCGGTCGCGGTGGCGGAGGCCGACGCGGAGGAACGCCACACCGTCGGCATCGACCCGGTGGCGCTGCTCGGCCGCACGCCCCGACCGCTGGAGCGGCCCCGGCTGCTGGCCATCGTCTCCTCGCACGTCCTGGCCGCCTACCTCGCCCGCTCCCCGCAGACCCGCCCGGACGGGTTCGTGCTGGAGTCGCCGGTGGCCGGCGGGCACAGCGCGCCGCCCCGGGGCAGGATGCGGCTCGACGCCGTCGGCGAG
>NZ_JBEZNW010000083.1:0-6622 GCF_040653355.1 Streptomyces sp. NPDC047971
CTCGGAGGAGGGGTCGACTCCGGTGGGGTTGTGGCAGCAGCCCTGGAGCAGGACGACGTCGTCACGGCGGCGGAAGATTCCGGAGAGCCACCCCCTGTCCGTGTATCCCGGTCAAGCTACCTCAGCGAACGTTCCCGTGAGGAGACCGGGGATTGTGGATGCTCATGGTCTCGGTCCACGACACCGTCTGCCTCTTCTCGGAAAAGCGCCCCTTCGCGTAGTCCTTGTTGAGCGGCTCCGCGATGTTCTTGTCCCACCACGGGCTGTAGCCGCCGAACATGGGGTGCGTGTGCGTCGCCGAATTGATGGTGCTCGGGTTGTCGACGAAGTATTTGACCGTCGCCTTCCCCGTCGCCTTGTTCACACCCACGACCCGGTATTGCAGTGTGTACGAGCCGAGGAAAGCGGCGGACGAGTTCGTGGTGAAGTCCCGCTTGAGCTTCTCCGCCGAAGTCCCGTGCTCATCGTTCTCACCGAGCTGGTGCGGACTCTTCTTCCACCCCGAGCCGCCCTTGAGCACCCCGTCCTTGATGTCGGCGGCGATGCTCTTCCGCGTGTCCTGCACGTGGTAGTGCCCTTGCAGGATTCTCGTGAAGCGGTCGTTTCCGTCGAAGTGCCGGTTCTTCGGCCCCTTTCCGCTCACCCACTCGAACCCGAGGTCCCAGCCCGTCGGCTGGCTCGGGGTTCCGAACCAGTCGGGGTGGTCCTTGCGCAGCTTCGGCTCCAAGGCGAGGACCCCGTCCGCAAGGTTGTCGAAGACCGCGTGGACACCGGCGATCCACCCCTTGGCGAAGAGCTTGCCACCGGTCTCCTTCACCCTGTCGACGGCTCGGTTCATCGCGGACGAGACGACCCGCTTGACGGCCCTCTTGATCTTCCCGAACCTGTTGACCGTCTTCTTGATGAGCTTCCGATACGCGTCGCGCGCCCTGTTGGCCTCGTTCCTGATCCGTTTGCCGACCCGGACCACGGCGTGCCTGACACGCTTGATGGTGTGCTTGACGTACCTCTTGATCTTCCTGACGCTGTCACGCACGAACCTGACGGACTTGCGGACCGCCCGGTACGTCTTCCGGATCGCCTTCTTCACCGTCCGTTTGACGGTCTTCGCCACCTTGCGGACGGCCTTGGCGGTGCGCTTGGCGACCGACTTGACCTTCTTCACGGTGGAGTTGACGGTCTTTCTGACCTTCTTCGTGACCTTCTTCCACGCCTTGTCGACGAAGCTCGGCCAGTGACCGGTCGGGTCGGTTGCCGTCATCGGATTGGCGTCGGCGTATGCGTAGCGATTCGCGGTCACGGACGTCGGCAGCGGGGAGAGGGCCACCGTGTCGCGGCTGTTGAACTGGCCGGTCTGCGGTGAGTACCAGCGGGCGGCCATGTTGACCTTGGCCGTCTCCGGGTCGGTCCAGCCGGACTGGTAGCCCAGGCTGCCGGTCATCCCGGTCGTCTCGTTCACCTTGCCGAAGGGGCTGTAGGTCCGCGAACCGGTCAGCGCCTCGGCGGAGTCGGTGAACTGCGCCACCACGTCGTCGTGCAGGTCCGTGAGGACCAGCACCGCGGACGCCGAGGTCTTCACACCCAGGAGCGAGCCGTCGGCGTTGCGGCTGTAGGACGTCACACCGTCCGAGGCCACGTCGTTTCCGACACCGCTGTACGTGAACGAGTACAGCGCGGTGCCCGTCTCGTCCTTCGCCTCCAGCAGACGGTCGTTGCCGTCGTACGTGTAGCTCCGCTTGCCTTCGCTGATCACACGGTTGAAGGCGTCGGCCTTGATCGCGGTGCTGCCCCCTCCCAGTTCGGTGATCTGGCTCATCGTGCCGCGCGCGGTGTACAGGTACGAGGTGCGCCCGTCCGAGGTGAGACGGTTGCGGGCGTCGTACGTGTACGTGTCCGCGCCGACGCGGGTCCGGTTGCCGGACGCGTCGTAGCTGTAGGCCTCCATCGAGACCCCGTTGTTCCAGGAGGTCAGACGGTTGGCCCGGTCGTACGTGTACGTGTTCGTGGCAGCCCCCGCGACACCGGTCGTCGTCTTCGACGTCTCGTTGCCGTTCGCGTCCCAGCCGTAGGCGATCGAGGAGAGCACCTTGCCGGTCGGAGAGGTCAGCTTGTCGCTGGTCATCCGCTCCAACGCGTCGTACGCGAAGGTCCGCTTGGACTTCCCGGTGCCGTAGTCGACCTGCGTGACCTTCTTGTTGACGTCGTAGCTGTAGGTCATCGTCGAGCCGGTGGCTCCGTCGTTGACGGTCTTCAGCAGACCGGCCGTGTCGTACCCGAAGGTCGACGTGCCGGAGGCGTCGGTGCGTGATGTGGTCGCCCCGTCACCGTTGTAGGTGAAGGACGAGGCACCCGAGGGACCGGCCGTGGAGAGCAGCAGGCCCCGGTCGTCGTACGTGAAGGTGTTCTTCTCGGCACCCGCACCCGCGGCGGCCGTCAGACGGTCGTCCGAGTCGTACTCGTACGTGTGGTCGGCCGTGACGGCCTCGGCGCCCGTGCCCGCCTGGCGGACGAGCCGGTTCTCCACGTCGTACTCGTTGGTGACGGTCACACCGCCCGGAGAGCGGTGTTCCTTCGCCCGCCCGCCGGCGTCGTACACCGTGGTGAAGGTGCGGTCCGCCGGGTTCGGGTGCGCCGGGGTGGACGGTTCGATCTCGGACTCGGGAAGCCCCCAGCTGTTGTAAGTGGTGAGGAACGCGTTGCCGCGGCCGTCGGTGAAGCGCGTCCGGTGGCCGGCCGCGTCATAGCCGAAGGTCGTGGTGATCGACTCGGTGGACGAGACCGGCTGTACCGCCTTCGTCACGACGCCGGACGCGTCGGTCGTGAGGGTGGTGGTGCTGCCCCGGTAGTCGGTCACCGACGTCGGGTTGCCTGCCCGGTCGTACGTGGAGCTGCTGGTGCGCAGCACCGTGCCGGTGGCGTCCAGGTCGCTCGTGGCGACGAGCTGGCCGAAACCGTCGTAGGTGTTCCTGGTGCTCGTGCCGTCCGGGTCCTTCGAGGTGAGGACCTGGCCGTCGGCGTCGTAGGTGAACCTGGTGATCTGGCCCGCGGAGTCGGTGACCTCCGTGGTCTCACCCACCACGTTGTACGTGAACGACTCCGGGATACCGGTGGCGCTCACGGTCCGGGACAGCTCGCCGCCCGGAGCGTTGTACTCGTTGATCACCGTGTACGCCCGCTGCGTCGGCTGCCGGACGATGTCCGTGACCGTGAGCTGGTTCCCCAGGTAGTCCCAGGTGCCCTCCTGGCGGGCGCCGTTCGGCCGGGTCGCCGACAGCTGTTCGCCGTTGGTGGAGTACGTGTACGTGGTGACACCGTTCCCCGGATCGGTGACCGAGGCCACCTCGCCGAGCTGCGTGTACGTGTACGCGGTGCGGCTGCCGAGCGCGTCGACCTCCGCAGAGACCTGACCGAGCTTGTTGTACTCCTTCCAGGACGTGGGCGTGATCGGCGTCGCGGCACCCGGCGCGGTGTAGCCCGGGAGCTTCGTCGAGGTCTCCTGCCCCTCGGCGTCGTACGCCGTGACCGTGACGTTGCCGAGCGTGTCGGACGTCTCGGTCTGCTCACCGAAGGTGTTGTACCCGGTCATGGACACGGGACGGATGGAGACCGGGGTCCCGCCGTTCTGCTCCGCGTTGACCGTCGGCTCGGTGACGCTGGTCTGCTGATGGGCCTCGTCGTAGCCGTAGTCCGTGACGTTGCCGTTCTCGTCGGTGGTCGACAACGGCAGGCCCCGCTGGTCCAGTTTCGAGGTCGTGGAACGGACCGAGCTGCCCGCTGCCGGGAGCGTGCCTCCCTTGACCGCGGAGACCTGGGTCGGGCTCAGCGCCTCGCTGTAGACCTGGACGTCGTCGATGCCGCCCTTGAACTCGTAGTCGTAGGTCGTCCCGTACTTGTGACGGCCGATCTGCAACGGGCCGGTCGCCTCCCACGGGGAGCTGTGCGGGACCTCCTGGGCGAGCGTGCCGTTGACGTACAGGCGCAGCTTGGCCGCCTGGGCGTCGTACACGCCGACGAGGTGGGTCCAGACGCCCGCGACCGCCGCGGACGGCGCGGACACCGCCCGGTCGAACGTCAGCGGCGTCACGTCCGCCTTCGGGCGGGCGAACGCCCAGCCGGTGCCGGACGCGTAGTACAGCACGAAGCCGTAGATGTTGCTGCTGTCCTGCGAGACCACGGTGCGACCCGCCGTGAGGTCGGACAGCTTGGCCCAGGCGGAGACGGTGAAGCTGCCGGCCGTGTTCACGACCGGCTCCTGGGTCTGTGCCCAGGAGTTCACGTCACCGTCGAAGACGGTGCTGCCGCCCCGGTCGGTGTTCCAGTGCACTCCAGTGCCATGGGTACCGGTGTGGTTCGCGCCGGACGAGTCGGCCACGGAGAAGCCCGTGGTCTCGTCCAGCTTGTACCGGGCCACCGGTGCCGTGGTGCCGTCGTGGACGGTGGTGCCGGTGGTGTTGCCCAGGTTGTCGTGCAGGTTGTCGGACGTGGAGACCTCGCCCGTCGTCGGGTCGGTCTCCGTCTCGGAGACGACCCTGTCGTCCGGGTCGTAGCTGACCCTCGTGGTCCGAGCGAGCCCGTTCGGGTCCAGGACCGAGCTGGTCGTACGGTCGGCCGCGTCCACCGTGAACGTGGTGCGGGTGAGGCCGTCGTTGGTGATCTGCTCGATCAGGTTGCCCGCGGCGTCGTAGGTGTTCGCCTGCTCCGTGAACGACTTGCCGGTCTGCGGGTCCTTGCGGACCACGGTCGCCGACAGGCCGTCGTCGGTGTAGGTGTGCGCCGTCACCCAGCCCATCGCGTCGGTGATCGACGCGAGTCGGCCCGCGGGGTCGTACGCCCGCGACTCCTGGACCAGAGTGGTCGGCGCCGACGGGTTGTTCGGGTCGCCCGTGTAGTTCGCCAGGCTGGTCGTGAGCGGGCGCTTCTCGGCGTCGAAGGCGTAGGTACGGATGTTCCCCGCGGGGTCCGTCTCCTTCGTCTTGTTGCCGTAGGCGTCGTACTCGAACGACGTGGTGTCGCCGCCCGGGTCCGTCCTCGTCGCGACCTGGTTGTGGGTGTCGTACGTCATCGACGTCGTCCGCGCGGCGTCGCCACCGGTGAGGTCGGCGACGGTCTGCGAGAGGACGTTGCCGTCGGCGTCGAACGCCGTCGTCGTCCTCGCCTGGTGCACCGCGCCGGTGACCCGGTTGGTGACCTTCGGATCGGTCTCCGTGACGACCTGGTCGTTCTTGTCGTACGTCTGCGACGTCGTCAGACCCGCGGGGTGCGAGTCGGAGAACTCCGTCTTGGTCAGCTGCCGGCCGAGGTTGTCGTACGTGTACTTCGCCTTGCCGCCGTTGGCGTCGATGGTCTCGGCGAGATCACCGTTGGCGAAGTACGTGTTCGACGTCCTCTTCCCCGCCGCCGTGACCACCTGGGCCACCAGCCCCGCAGGCGCCTTGGCGGTGCCGCCCTCCGCTGCCGGGGTGGCCGTGGTGGTGTAGGTCGTCGACACCGTCCGGCCGCTCGGATGGCCTGCTACCGGAGGCGAGG
This sequence comes from Streptomyces sp. NPDC047971, assembly GCF_040653355.1. Classification (NCBI taxonomy): domain Bacteria; kingdom Bacillati; phylum Actinomycetota; class Actinomycetes; order Kitasatosporales; family Streptomycetaceae; genus Streptomyces; species Streptomyces sp. NPDC047971. The sequence goes on from NZ_JBEZNW010000083.1 coordinate 5,527, forward strand.
TCACCGCGGTGACGTTGCCACCCGTGTCATAGGTGTAGCTGGTGAGGTAGGTGTTGTCCGTCGGACCCGAGGAACGGCCGTCGCGCTCGGTGAGCAGCAGATCGTTGCGGAGGTCCATCGGCGGGAAGGCCGTGGTCGCGTCCGGATAGTACGTGTAGTACTCCGTCGAGCACTTGTTGGCCGCGGTGTCCTGGCAGCTCGTCTGGGAGACGGCGTTGCCCCGGACGTCATGACCCGTGATCGAGCGGTTGCCGTTGGCGTCCGTCACGGTGTGCAGGAAGCCGCCCGTGTCGTAACCGTACGTCGTCCGCTTGCCCTCCGTGTCGATCGCGGTCAGCAGACGGTTGCCCATCTCCGCGTCGTACACATACGTCAGCGTCTTGTCGCCCGGATCGGTCAGCTTGACCGTCCGCACCGGAGCGACACCCGAGGACGCCTTGTACGCCGACCAGTGCCCGGCGACATCGGCCGCCGTCAGGCCCTTGGAGTAGACCGAGACATCGGCGATCGAACCGGTGAAGTAGCTGACGGCACCGGGAGAGCTGTACCAGTTCGTGGCGAAGCCTGCGCCGAGGAACGTGCGTGACGTCGCCTGGCTGTTGGCCGCGCCGGTGCAGGTTCCCTGCTTGACGCCGTCGAGGTAGAGCGTCTGAGTGGTACCGGTGGCGGAGATGACCGCGTGGTGCCAGACATCGTCCGTGACGCTCGCCGTGGAGCCCAGCGTGTTACCGGCGTTGCAGGTGCTGCTCCACCAGTGGCCCCGCAGCTTCCCGTCCGCACCGACGTAGAGCACGTCGCTGTACGCGCCGCCGACTCCTGCCGGGTCGTCCAGCGCCCTGGCCTGGTCGCTCATGATGACGCCCGGCTCGGCCGTCTTGAACCACAGCTCCACGGAGCGATCGGGCTTGTTGTGCCAGACGTCGTGCGGCACCTCCACGTAGGAGTTGGTGCCGTCGAACTGGGCCGCCGTCGCGTCTCCGGCGCCGAACGGACCCGTCACCCCCTGCGTCACGTTGTTGTACGTGCCGAAACCGGTGTGCAGCTCGTTCGCGGCCTGCGCCGCGCCCTGGGTGTCGTCCAGACGCCAGTAGCCGGC
>NZ_JBEZNW010000084.1:0-6022 GCF_040653355.1 Streptomyces sp. NPDC047971
GCACCACCTGCGCCTCGAACAACTCCGGCAACGTCCCCGCCACCACACCCACATCCGTGGCATTCCACTCCTCCACCACCAGACGACGCTCCTCGCCGTCGAGGATCTCGGCGCGTGCGACGAGGTCGTCGGGGGCGGCGTTCGCGAGCCAGTGGGCGACGTTCAGGTAGCGGCCGGAGACGGCGGCGGCGTCGGTGAGGTCGTGGACGTCGGGGTTGACGTCGACGTTGATCTGCATGCCGGCGCGCGCGTAGACGTCGATGCGGATGTCGTCGACGGGTCCGGTGGACAGGTTGTGGGTGACGGTGGGGCAGTCGCCGAAGCGCAGGTCGTAGTCGAAGGCCATCACGTTGATGTGCAGCCCGCACAGGTCGCCGTCGGCGATGTTCAGGTCGTGCAGCATGTCCTTGTAGCGGTACTGCTGGTGGCGCAGTCCGTCGCGGATCGCGCGGGAGGTGTCGCGTACGACGTCCTCGACGGTGGAGTCCGGGCCGATGGTGAGCCGCAGCGGCAGGATGTTGGACGTCATGCCGGGCACGCCGAGGCTCCGCTTGTCGGAGCGGGCGCGGACGGGCAGGCCGACGGTGACGTCCCGCGCGCCGGTGACGCGGTGCTGGTAGAGCGCGGCGGCCGCGATCATCAGGCCGGCGAAGCTGGTCTTCAGGCGCCGGGCTCCGGCCCTGAGCGCGTCGCCGGCCGCGGTGTCGACACCGTCGGTGTGGCGCAGGGGGGCGTGCTGGGCGCGGCGGGACTTGTAGGAGTCGCCGCCGTGGACGGCGGGGTGATCGGCGAGCAGCTCGCGCCAGTACCGGCGGTCCTCCTCGAACTGGACGGACTCGCGGTAGGCGCGGTCGGCGTCGAGGAGTACGGAGACGGGTTCGGCGGCGCCTTCATCGGGGTCGCGGCCTTCGAGGAGGGCGGTGTAGATCTCGGCGCCGCGCCGGGCCACGACGAGGCCGCCCTGGCCGTCGAGCACGAGGTGGTGCGGGCGTATGTACCAGTAGTGGAGCTCGTCCGCCACCTTGATGAGGGCCTCGTCGAACAGTGGGCCGCCTTCGAGTTCGGCGGGGCGGCGCAGGTCGGCGTCCATCCAGGCGCGGGCGGCGGCGCGGGGGTCGGGCTCGGCGCTGACGTCGACGGTCCGGACGGGGTAGTCGGCGGCGTCGTGCAGGTACTGCACGGGTGTTCCGTCGACGGTGCGCATGCGCAGGCGCAAGGTCTCCATCTCGCGTACGCGCAGGTCGGCGGCGCGCACGAGGAGGTCTTGGTCCACGGAGCCGTGGATCTCGATGTACTCCGAGATGAAGAAGGCCCGGTTGTCGGGAGCGAGTTGCTGTGCGTACCAGATACCGAGCTGTCCGCCCATCAATTCGCGGAGCTCACCTTCGGTCTTGGGCATTCCCGCGCACTCCAATCGTTCGACTCATCGACTGGAACCGCACGGGCTGCCTCGATCGGGCATGCGCATGACCGCCCAGCTCCTCTTGCAAAAAGCTGTGAACTGAGATTCTGACTTCTTCGGCGCCTGGCGCGCGGCGACCCACTATGGCTCAGTGACCAGTGGTGATCAATGCGCTTCCGGTGAGCGTTCAACTGTGTGGGGACGGCAGTTGAACGCGGGGCGGGGCTGTCCCGGACAGCCTTGACGTACTCGTACGCCCCCTGCGACGGTGAAAAGTGCCGCTATTCGATCGCGCGCGTCAGATGTATTGCGCGAACCATTTCCAGGCCACCCCACTATCTGCGAGGCACCCGTATGCCCGATTCAGCGCCACACATAAATCTGGTGGATCCCGCACTCTATTCCCACGGTGACCCCTTCGCGCAATGGCGCTGGCTGCGCGCCAACGATCCGGTGCACTGGCACCAGCCGGGCGAGCTGCCCGGTTTCTGGTCGCTGACGCGTTACGACGACATCCGCACGGCCTACCGCGACGCGGAGACGTTCAGTTCGGCGCAGGGGATCCTGCTGCGGCCGGCCGAGCACGGGGCCGACCCCGGCGGCGGGCGCACGCTGGCCCTGACGGACGCGCCCCGGCACAGGCAGCTGCGAGGGCTGGTCGACGGCTGGTTCGCCGTGCGGTCGGTCCGGGCCCTGGAGGCGGAGATGAGGGACATCGCCCGGGGAGTGGTCGACAAGGCGCTGGAGAGGGGGAGTTGTGACTTCGTGGCCGATGTCGCGGCCCGTGTCCCGCTCTACGTGATCTGCAGGATGATGGGCGTGCCGGAGTCCGACTGGGAGCACCTGTACGAGCTGACGAGCCAGGCGTTCGCGGCCGGCGACCCGGCGACCCGCAGGTTCGCGCACCTGGACATCCTGGGGTACTTCGAGACGCTTCAGGCCGACAAGGCGGAGGATCCGGGCGACGACCTGGTGAGCATCCTGGCGACGGCGGAGATCGACGGGGAGCGTCTGAGCCCGGACGACGTGATCCTGAACTGCGACAACCTGCTGGTGGGCGGTACGGAGAACACGCGCATCGCGGCGGCCGGCGGGATGCTGACCTTCCTTCAGCGGCCGGACCAGTGGGGGGCGGTGCGGGAGGAGCCCGGGCTGCTGCCGTCCGCGGTGGAGGAGGTGCTGCGCTGGACGTCGACGGCGACGCACATCATGCGTACGGCGGTGCGGCCCGCGGAGATCCACGGGCAGCGCATCGAGGCAGGCGACAGGGTGGTCTTCTGGCTGCCGTCGGCCAACCGCGACGAGGCCGTCTTCGACGATCCTGACGTCTTCGACGTGCGCCGGACGCCCAATCGCCACCTGTCGCTGGGCTTCGGGGAGCACTTCTGTCTGGGGAGCATGCTCGCCAAGGTGGAGATGCGGCTGTTGTACGGCGAGTTGCTGGAGCGGGGCGTGGACGTCGAGCTGGACGGCGAGCCGAGACTCCTCGACTCGATCGTGGTCAACGGCCCGGAGACGCTGCCGGTACGGATGAAGGCGGCCTGAGGGCCGGCCGGTACGCGTGAAGGGGCCCACCTCGCAGAGGTGGGCCCCTTCACGCGTGGTGCGCGGGCTTCAGCCGGACATGGCCACCAGGACCCGGCGGTCGCCGCCGAAGGGGCGCCGGCCGTGGCCGACGGCGACGTTGTCGATGACCATCAGGTCGCCCTGGCGCCAGTCGACGTCGACGGCGACCTCCAGACCCCGGTCGTGGATGTGCAGGATGTGGGCGTCGGGGATGGGGCTGCCGTCCGCGAAGGTGACGGACTGGGGCAGTTCCTCCGGGGGGAGGATCTGCGCCAGTTCGCGGGAGGTCTCGTCGCCGAGCGCGGCCGGGTGGAAGTGGTCCGCCTGGTTGAACCAGACCTCGGTGCCGGAGTGGGGGTGTGCGACGGTGGCCGGGCGGATCGGGCTGATCATGCGCAGACCGCCGTCGGACATCCACCGCCAGTCGAACTCCCCCTGTTCGAGGAAGGATTCGACGACGGTGCGGTCGTCGGTCTCGAAGGTCTGGCGCCAGCTGCGGCCGAGTCCGAGGCCGTCGTGGAGGTTCTGGGTGTAGCGGATGCCGTCCGCGAAGGCGTCCCGCACCTCCGTGTCGAGGGATTCCAGCCACAGCCCTCCGTCGACGACGGGCGTCGCGCCGCCGGAGCCGGGGGTGGTGGCGCAGTAGAAGAAGAGTCGCTCGGGCCAGTGGTGGCTGTAGGACAGCTCGTTGTGCATGGCGATGGTCATGTGCTGCGGGTACTCGGTGGACGTGTAGAGGTTCCCGCCGAGCCTGGTGCGCGGCGAGGTGCCGTGCATGTAGGAGAGCCGGTTCGGCAGCAGCAGATCCATGGCGGTCTCGACGTCGTGCTCGGCGACGTCGAAGTCGCGGAACACGACGGCCTTCTCGCGCGCGAGCAGCTGCGCGAAGTCACCTGTCGCGGCGAGGACTTCGCGTATCCCTTCGGCGCCGGTGGCGCCACCCTCGGGGCGCAGTTCCAGCGGCTTCCAGTGCGCCGGGTCGGTGGTTCCCCTGGTGTCGGTCATGCCGGCCTCTTCTCCGTTTGCTTGCTTCCTCGTCCGTGGTCCCGCGGCTCACCCGGCCCGGCTCGTCGGCCGTCCGGGGCCGGAGGCCCGGGAGCCGGGTCAGGGCCGGAGACCGCGGCCGGGGTGCCGGGACCCCGCGCATGCGGGCGTGCGGGCTTCCGGCTCCGCCGGGACGGGGGATTCCTGGGCGGAGCCGGAAGCGTTCGGGGACGGGCCCCCGGGGCCGGCGGTCACACGTCGGACAGGTGACGGGCACGGCCGGAGAACCACTATGCGCCCGGGCGCACGGCCCGGGTCAACGGCCGCCACCTGGTCGTTCAACTGCGTGCGGGGACCGGTCGAACAGCGCGCGCGTGTCCGGAGGAGGCGTCAACAGACAGTCTTGATGGACGAGTTGGGGCGATGTCATGGTGGTGCGCCCGACGGGTGTCGGGCCGCCCGGCACCGGCCGGCCTCCCCGCTCACCCCTCTTCCACGAGTGCTCCCACGACGACTGGAGACCCTCTTGCACCCCATGACCGTGACCGAGGGCGCGCCATGCCCTATGTGACCTCCAATGGCATCCGGCTCTCGTACCAGCGCTCGGGCCAGGGGGAGCCGGTGCTCCTCATCATGGGCTCGGGTGCCGCCGGCCACGTCTGGACCACGCACCAGACACCGGCGCTCAACGCGGCGGGCTACGAGACGATCATCTTCGACAACCGGGGCATCGGCGCCTCCGACTCGCCTCCCGGGATGTACACGCTCGCCGAGATGGCGGCCGACACCCGAGGGCTGATCGAGGCCCTGGACCTCGGCCCGTGCCGTATCGTCGGCACGTCCATGGGAGCGATGATCGCCCAGGAAGTGGCCTGTCAGGCACCGCACCTGGTCCGCTCCGCCGTCCTGATCGCCACGCGCGCGCGTTCCGACGCGACGCGGCGGGCCATGACGGAGGCGGACCGGGTGCTGCGGGAGAGCGGTGTGCGGCTGCCGCCGAGTTACGAGGCGATGCGGACGGTCCTGGAGATGCTGTCGCCGGCGACGCTGAACGACGACGTGGCGGCCTCCGGATGGCTGGAGATCTTCGAGCTGACGGGCGGCGGCACGGGCGGCGGCGGGCAGGCCGGGGTGGACCGGGCGGGCGACCGCCGCGAGGCGCTGCGCACGATCACCGTGCCGTGTCGCACGATCGCCTTCGCCGACGACCTCATCTGCCCGCCGCACCTGGTGGCCGAGGTCGCGGACGCCATTCCCGGCTGCGACCACGTGGAGATCCCCGACTGCGGACACCTCGGCAACCTGGAGCGCCCTGACGTGGTCAACGCCGCGATCATCGAGTTCCTCGCCAAGTACTGAGGCTCCATCACACGTGAGGGCTCGCTGTGACACAGACAGAGATGATTGATTCGGAACCCGCCGCGCGGACCGTGCGGCGCGGAGTGACCACGTGGACGCTCCGGATGTCCTCGCCCGGGCAGCTGCGCCCGGTGGGCGCGAGCGTGCCCATGCGGGTGGAGCGGTCCGAGGTGCCGTCGATCGACCTGAGCCGTGCTCTGTACGCGGCGGTGGGCTCCCGGGTGTGCTGGACGGACCGGTTCGCGTGGGACCACGAGACCTGGGCGGCATGGGTCGGCCAGGACACCGTGGCGACCTGGATCGCCACGGTCCGGGGCACCGTCGCCGGCTTCTTCGAGCTGCAGACGCGGCCGGGCGGCGCGGTGGAGATCGTGCTGTTCGGCCTTCTGCCGCAGTTCTACGGGCAGGGCCTGGGCGGTGCGCTGCTCACCGCCTGCGTGGAGAACGCCTGGCGCGGCGGTGTCGACTGGAGCCCGGGAGCCGGGCCCACGTCGCACGTCTTCCTGCGTACCAGCACGCTCGACCACCGGCATGCCGTGCGCAATTATCTGGCCCGGGGGTTCGAGACGGCCGAGGTGGAGACGGCGGACAAGCCGATCCCCGACCCGCGGCTCGCTCCCTGGCCGCTGCCGCACGACCCGCGTGCGGTGCCGGCGGGCGACCTGTAGCGGCGCGGGAACGCGGCGGGTGCCGCGGGGCTCTTGCCCCGCG
>NZ_JBEZNW010000085.1:0-5288 GCF_040653355.1 Streptomyces sp. NPDC047971
CGGGGGCCCCCCCCGGCGCGCCCCCCCCCGTCCCGGGGGGCGCCCCCGGGCCCGCCCCCAACCGGCCGCGGGCCGGGGAGACACTCCCCGGCCCTCGGCTGTGTGCGCTGCGCGTCAGGCGGACACGCCTCGGCGGGCCACCCAGCCGGCCCACGCGGAGGTGATCATGTCGCGGACGTCGTGGCGGGCCTTCCAGCCCAGCTCCGCGGCGATGCGGTCCGCGGCGGCGACGACGCGGGCCGGGTCGCCCGGGCGGCGCGGGGTGACGACCGGGGCCACCGAGTGGCCGGTGATCTCGTTGATCAGGTCGATCATCTCGCGGACGGAGACGCCCTCGCCGCGGCCGATGTTCACGGTCAGGTCGCGCGGCTCGCCGGCGGCGGCCCACTCGGCGAGCTTGCGCGCGGCGACCAGGTGGGCGTCGGCGAGGTCCTCGACGTGGATGTAGTCGCGGACGCACGTGCCGTCGGGGGTGGCGTAGTCGTCACCGAAGATCCGCGGGGCCTCGTCGGCGTCGAGCCGCTCGAAGACCATCGGGACCAGGTTGAAGACACCCGTGTCGGCCAGCTCGGGGGTCGCCGCGCCGGCCACGTTGAAGTAGCGCAGGCAGGCCGTGGAGATGCCGTGGGCCTTGCCGGCGGCACGGACGATCCACTCGCCGGCGAGCTTCGTCTCGCCGTACGGGCTCAGGGGCAGGCACGGGGTGTCCTCGGTGACGAGGTCCACGTCCGGCATGCCGTAGACGGCGGCCGAGGAGGAGAAGAGGAAGTTGCGCACGCCGGCGGCGGCCACGGCCTCCAGGAGCACGGTCAGGCCCTGGACGTTCTCGCGGTAGTAGTGCAGCGGCTGCTCGACGGACTCGCCGACCTGCTTCTTCGCCGCGAGGTGGACCACGCCCGTGACGCCGTGCTCGGCGATGGTCCGGTCCAGGACCTCACGGTCGAGGGTCGAGCCGACCACCAGGGGCACGCCCTCCGGGACCCGCTCCGCGTACCCGGTGGACAGGTCGTCCAGGACGACGACCCGCTCACCGGCCTGCGTCATGGCGCGGACCACGTGCGAGCCGATGTATCCGGCGCCTCCGGTGATCAGAAAAGTCATAACGCCCCTTATCCCTTTCGCTAAGAACTGCGGGAGAGCCGACGGAGCCTGGCCCTGACCGCCCGGAGCCCGTCACGGGCGCCCGGTGCGAGCCGCACGGCGAGCGATCCGCTCGCCGTCGTGTACTGCTGCACCAGCAGTACACCGTACCGGCTGCTCGGCACGACCGAGCGCCGCTCACGTCCCTCCGGCAGCCGGAGCGCCGTCGAGAAGGAGTCGCCGTCCGCGCAGGTGACGGTGATCCGGATGTCCCACAGCTGGGTGCCGCGGTTCCCCCGGCGACGGCCGGCCCCGGCCAGCGCGGTGAGCCCGGCCGGAACGCGGGCGGTCCAGCCGCCCTCGCCCTCGGCGAGTTCGGCCCGCTCGGTGCGGGCGGGCTCCTCGGAGCCGCGGGGCAGGAACGAGACCTGGACCGTACGGGGTCCCGCCGCGCGCAGCCTGCCGTACAGATCGCGGACCGTGAGGCGCAGCTCACCGCCCCCACTCGTCTGGAGATCGGCGTCGACGACCACCGGAAGCTCGTCGAGGGGCATCGTCCCGACGCCGTCGAGCTCCAGATCGGGAAGGTCCAAGGACCAGACGGCGACGTCCTCGCTCCGCGCGTACGGCGGGAGCAGCCGGGCCGGCTCGGCGGCCAGCCGGGACAGCCGGAGCAGCTCCCGCGGCTCCTTGGCGGCCAGGACGAAGCGGGCCGCCCAGCGGGCGGGTGCGACGGCCGCGGCGATCTCGCTCTCGTCGAAGGTGCCGAGGTACTCCCGGGTCGACGCCCACCAGTCGACCTGGTAGGCGGCGTCGCGCAGCCTCAACTCGCGGGCGTACAGCCGCAGATCGTGTTCCAGGAACTTGGTGCGGCAGGCGGCGGCGAGTTCGGGCCGGCCGGCCTCCGTGAAGGTCTCCACGGCCTTGCGGTGGGCCGCGATACGGGCCTGCCAGTTGGCGACGCCCTCGCGGTCCAGGGAGATCGACAGCTGTGCGGCGGCGCGGCGGACGTGCCACACGTAGACCGTGTCGGGGATCACGGCGACGCGCGGCGCGGCGGCCAGGACGCGGGCGGTGAAGAGGAAGTCCTCGTAGATGAAACGGCCGTCGGGGAACCGGATGCCGTGGTCGAGGAGGAAGGACCGGGCGTAGACCTTGTTGACGCAGAGCGTGTCCTGCACCAGCGGGGTGAGGTCGCTCACGGTCTCCAGGAGGGCGGGCTCACGGTAGAGCCCGGGCTGCCAGCGCACCTCTCGGCCGCCGGGCAGTTCGCGCCGGACGCAGACGCCGACCGCGACCGGGGTCCGGTGCCGCTCGGCCGCCGCCACCAGGGACTCGGCCGCGCCCTCGGGCAGGATGTCGTCGCTGTCGAGGAACATCACGTAGCGGGCGGTGGCCGCCTCGATGCCGTCGTTGCGGGGGGAGCCGCAGCCGCCGCTGTTCTCCGTGCGGTGGACCACGCGCACCCGGGGGTGGCGCGCCGCCAGCTCGTCCAGGACCTTCGCCGTGCCGTCGCTCGACGCGTCGTTGACGGCCACGACCTCCGCGACCACGGGCCCCTGGTCGAGCGCGGACCGGATGGCATCGCCGACCAGCGCCTCGTCGTTGTAGGCGATGACCACGACACCGAGGGTGCCGTCTGGCGTGGGTGGGGGGGCGCTGCTCACACCGAGGATCCTACGGGAGCGGCCGACGTCGCCGACCGGCCGCTCCCGGGACTCGGGCAGACCCTAGAAGGGGTCGAACTCGTCGTACTCGCGCTGCGCCTCGTCCCGCTCCGCCTCGCGGTCGCGGCGGCGCTGCGCGGCCGGACGCGGGGCTTCGAGACGGTGGTCCTCGCCACGGCGGCCGAGCATCTCGGCGCCGGCCATCATGGTGGGCTCCCAGTCGAAGACGACCGCGTTGTCCTCGGCTCCGATCGCCACGCCGTCGCCCGCGCGGGCGCCCGCCTTCATCAGCGCGTCCTCGACGCCCAGGCGGTTGAGACGGTCGGCGAGGTAGCCGACGGCCTCGTCGTTGTTGAAGTCGGTCTGGCGGACCCAGCGCTCCGGCTTCTCGCCGCGCACCCGGTACACGTCCTCGGCCTCGTCGTACGTGACGGTGAAGCCGGCGTCGTCGACGGCCTTCGGGCGCAGGACGATCCGCGTCGACTCCTCCTTGGGCTTGGCCGCGCGCGCCTTGGCGACGATGTCGGCCAGCGCGAAGGAGAGCTCCTTCAGTCCGGTACGGGCCACGGCCGAGACCTCGAAGACCTGGTAGCCGCGCTCCTCCAGGTCCGGGCGGATCATGTCCGCCAGGTCCTGGCCGTCCGGGATGTCGATCTTGTTGAGGACGACGACGCGGGGGCGGTCCTCAAGGCCGCCGTACTGCTTCAGCTCTTCCTCGATGATGTCGAGGTCGGTGACGGGGTCACGGTCGGACTCCAGCGTCGCCGTGTCCAGGACGTGCACGAGGACGGAGCAGCGCTCCACGTGGCGCAGGAACTCCAGGCCGAGACCGCGGCCCTGGCTGGCGCCCGGGATCAGGCCCGGCACGTCGGCGATCGTGTACACGGTCGAGCCGGCGGTGACGACGCCCAGGTTGGGGACCAGCGTGGTGAAGGGGTAGTCCGCGATCTTCGGCTTGGCGGCCGACAGGACGGAGATGAGCGAGGACTTGCCGGCGCTCGGGTAGCCGACCAGCGCCACGTCGGCGACGGTCTTCAGCTCCAGGACGATGTCCCGGGCCTCGCCGGGCTCGCCGAGGAGCGCGAAGCCGGGGGCCTTGCGGCGGGCGGAGGACAGCGCGGCGTTGCCGAGGCCGCCGCGGCCGCCCTGGCCCGCGACGAAGGTGGTGCCCTGGCCGACGAGGTCGGCGAGGACGTTGCCCTGCTTGTCGAGGACGACGGTGCCGTCGGGCACGGTCAGGACGAGGTCCTGGCCGTCCTTGCCGGAGCGGTTGTCGCCGGCACCGGGCTGACCGTTGGTCGCCTTGCGGTGCGGGGAGTGGTGGTACTCGAGGAGGGTGGTGATCGCCTGGTCGACGACCAGGGTCACATCGCCGCCACGGCCGCCGTTGCCGCCGTCGGGCCCGCCGAGCGGCTTGAACTTCTCCCGGTGTACGGAGGCGCAGCCGTGGCCTCCGTTACCCGCGGCGACGTGCAGCTCGACGCGGTCCACGAAGGTGGTCATGGTTCTGTGCCTCCAGAGGAAGGGGGTGCTACGAGGTGGAATGTCTATCTAGTAACACGCGAAAGGCGGACCCGCTTCCCTGCCGGGAAGTGAGGTCCGCCTCCGCGAAAAGAACCGATCAGGCGACCGGAACGATGTTCACGACCTTGCGGCCACGGTGGGTGCCGAACTGCACCGAACCGGCCTGCAGGGCGAACAGCGTGTCGTCGCCGCCACGGCCGACGCCCGAGCCCGGGTGGAAGTGGGTGCCGCGCTGGCGGATAAGGATCTCACCGGCGCTGACGACCTGACCGCCGAAGCGCTTCACGCCGAGCCGCTGAGCGTTGGAATCGCGACCGTTCCGGGTGGACGATGCGCCCTTCTTGTGTGCCATCTCTCCTCAGTCCCTTACTTCGCAGCCGTGGGGATGCCGGTGACCTTGATCGCCGTGTACTGCTGGCGGTGGCCCTGGCGACGGCGGTAGCCGGTCTTGTTCTTGTAGCGAAGGATGTCGATCTTCGCGCCCTTGTGGTGGTCCACGACCTCGGCCGTGACCTTGATACCGGCCAGCACCCACGGGTCGCTGGTCACGGCGTCGCCGTCGACAACGAGCAGGGTCGAGAGCTCGACCGTGTCGCCAACCTTGGCAGTGGAAATCTTGTCAACCTCAACGATGTCGCCGACAGCAACCTTGTGCTGGCGACCACCGCTGCGCACGATGGCGTACACGCGGATCTCTCTCTCACTCGGGAACGGTCCCCTGATGCCAGCCGCTCACGTGGGCCGAGGCCCGCGGTGATCCGGAAGTGGACGAGCGGCCTCTCCCGAAAGACCGGGAGGAGGGTGCTCAGGGGGGTGGCGTGCCATACGACACGCCGACGGTCAAGGTTACGGGCCGGGCCTCAGGGGGTCAAATTCGGTGACTTCGACCTCTGGGGCGGTGTGGGCCGTCCTCGACGGGACGGCGGTCGCCTCCGGCAAGGGCGGCGTCGGCAAGTCCTCCGTGACCGTGAACCTCGCCGCGGCGATGGCCGCGGACGGGCTGAAGGTCGGCGTCGT
>NZ_JBEZNW010000086.1:0-5131 GCF_040653355.1 Streptomyces sp. NPDC047971
GTGGTCGCTGCGCATCGAGAGGTCGCGCAGGCTGCTGTCATCGCCCGGGAGGACGTGCCGGGGGACACCCGCCTCGTCGCCTACGTCGTCCCGACGCAACCTGACGACCAAGAACAACTTCCGTCATCTGTACGAGAGTTCACCGGCAACCGGCTACCCGAGCACATGGTCCCGGCGGCGGTCGTGGTCCTCGACGCCCTCCCGCTGACCGCCAACGGCAAGCTCGACCGCAAGGCCCTCCCCGCTCCCGACTACACGGGGACGGCCGGCTCCGGGCGGAGGCCCAGGAGTCATGAGGAAGAGGTCCTGTGCGAGGTGTTCGCCCAGGTTCTGGGCGTACCCGAGGTGGGGGTCGACGACGACTTCTTCGCACTCGGTGGCCATTCACTGCTCGCGGTGCGCCTGGTCAACCGCCTCAGGACGGTGCTCGGCGCCGAGGTGGAGATCGCGGCGCTGTTCGACGCGCCGACCGTGGCCGGCCTCGCCGGGCAGCTCGGAAACGTGAAGTCAACCAGGCCGGCGCTGCAGCCGATGCGTAACCAGGAGGAGTCCTGATGATTCCGTTGTCATTCGCGCAGCGGCGGCTGTGGTTCATCAGCCGGTTGGAAGGTCCGAGTTCGACGTACAACGTTCCTGTCGTGCTGCGGCTGCCGGGCGACGTGGAGCGCGACGCGCTCGGCGCGGCCCTGCGTGACGTGATCGGGCGGCACGAGGTGCTGCGCACGGTCTTCGACGTCGCGGACGGGGAGCCCCACCAGCGGATCGTCGGGCTCGACGAGCTCGACTGGCAGCTGACGGTCACCGAAGTCGCCCCCGCGGAGCTGGACTGTGCGGTGGATGAGGCCGGGCGGTACGCGTTCGACCTCGCCTCCGAGATCCCGATCAGGGCCTCTCTGTTCGAGGTCGGTGCCGACGAGCGGGTCCTCGTCGTCGTCCTGCACCACATCGCGAGCGACGGCTGGTCGGAAGGTCCCCTCGCCCGGGACCTCACGACCGCCTACGAGGCGCGCGTGCGTGGCCGGGCCCCCGAGTGGGAGCCGCTGCCGGTCCAGTACGCGGACTACGCCCTCTGGCAGCGCCAGATGCTCGGAGACGAGACAGACCCGGACAGCATGATGTCCCGCCAGATCACCTACTGGCGCGAGAGGCTGGCCGACTCGCCGGAAGAGCTGGAGCTTCCCACCGACCGGACCCGTCCGTCGGTGGCCTCGCACCGCGGCCATGTCGCCCCGCTGAGCGTCCCCGCCGAAGTGCATGCGCGCCTCGCGGCGGTGGCGCGTGCCGAGGGTGTCACGACGTTCATGGTCCTTCACGCGGCCCTGGCCACCCTGCTGTCCAGGCTCGGCGCCGGCACCGACATCCCCCTCGGCACCTCCGTGGCGGGACGTACGGACGAGGCACTGGACGACCTGGTCGGCTTCTTCGTCAACACGCTGGTGATGCGTACGGACCTGTCCGGCGACCCCACGTTCCGCGATGTGCTCGCACAGGTACGCGGCACCGTCCTGTCGGCTTTCAAGCACCAGGACGTGCCGTTCGAGAAGCTCGTCGAGGAGCTGGCCCCGGCCCGCTCCCTGGCCCGGCACCCGCTCTTCCAGGTCATGCTGACCGTCCAGAACAACCAGCGGACCGTCGTCGACCCCTCCGACCCGGCGGCCGAGGGGCGAGCGGTCGGCACCCGAGCCGCCAAGTTCGACCTCGACGTCTCCGTCCGCGAGCTTTTCGACCCGACGGGAGCCCCGGCCGGCCTGCGAGGCTCGGTGACGGCGGCCGCCGACCTCTTCGACGCGGCGTCGGTCGAGCGCCTCGCCGCACGCTTCACCCGCGTTCTCGACCAAGCGACCGCCCGCCCCGACCGCGCGCTCAGCTCTATCTGGGTCCTCGACGAGTCCGAGCGTCACCGAGTGCTGACCGGCTGGAACGACACTGCGGATGACCGGCAACCGCCCCTGGTGCATGCACTGTTCGAGCGATGGGCGGATCTCACCCCGGACGCCGTGGCACTCGTCGCCGAGGGCAAGGGGATCTCCTACGGAGAGCTGGATGCGCGGGCGAACCGGATCGCGCACTACCTCGCCGGTCAGGGCATCGGTGCCGAGGCCGTCGTGGGTCTGTGTCTGCCGCGTGGTGTGGACATGATCGCGGGCATTCTCGGTGCCTGGAAGGCGGGTGCGGGTTATCTGCCGGTGGATCCGGGGCAGCCGACGGACCGGATCGCATACATGCTGCGCGACAGTCGGGCAGCGCTGGTGCTGACCACCGGAGACCTCTTTGACGAGCTGCCGGCCGGGCGTTCGCGTCTGGTGGCGATCGATGACGCGTTCGTGGAGATGCAGCTCGCGGCGGCGTCGACCGACCGTCCCGAGCGTCATGTCGCACCGCAGTCGCTGGCCTATGTCATCTACACCTCGGGTTCGACGGGTCAGCCCAAGGGTGTGGCCGTGACTCATGGCGGTGTGGCGAACTATGTGAGTTCCGTGCCCGAGCGGGTCGGTTTCGGCCGGGCGGGTGCGCGGTATGCGCTGTTGCAGGCGCAGGCGACCGACCTCGGTAACACGGTGGTGTTCGCCAGTCTCGCGACCGGTGGTGAGCTGCACATCCTCGATGAGGGTGCGGTGACCGACCCGCAGGCGGTCGCGGCATACCTTGCCGAGCATCGGATCGATCACTTCAAGGCGGTGCCTTCCCACCTGGCCGCGCTGTCGGCGGCCGGTGGAGTGGATGGTGTTCTGCCGGCCGGGTCGCTGGTTCTGGGTGGTGAGGCGGCCTCTCCGGTGTGGCTGCGGGAGCTGATCACCGCTGCGGGTGACCGGGAGGTCCACAACCATTACGGGCCGACGGAGACCACGATCGGTGTCGCTACGACACGACTCACCGCCGAGGACGTTGCTGAGGGTGTCGCGCCGATCGGCACACCGGTCGCCAACACCCGCTTCTATCTGCTGGACGCGTACCTGCAGCCGGCTCCGATCGGGGTGGTCGCGGATCTGTACGTCTCTGGTGCGCAGGTGGCGCGTGGCTATGTCGGGCGTGAGGCTCTGACCGCCGAGCGGTTCGTGGCGAACCCGTACGAGTCGGGCCGGCGGATGTACCGGACGGGTGACCGGGCGAAGTGGACGGCTGACGGGCAGGTGGTCTTCGCCGGCCGGGCCGACGACCAGGTCAAGATCCGTGGATTCCGGATCGAGCCGGGTGAGGTCCAGGGGGCGGTCGCCGCACACCCCCTGGTCGCGCAGGCGGCAGTGACCGCCCGCGAGGACATCCCGGGAGACCGACGGCTGGTCGCGTACGTCGCCATGGCGGACACCGACGGGGACGCCACCGCCCTCCCGCAGGCCGTCATCCGGTTCGCGGCTCAGCGGCTGCCGGAGCACATGGTGCCGTCGGCGGTCGTGGTCCTGGACGCGCTGCCGCTGACAGGCAACGGCAAGCTGGACCGCAAGGCCCTGCCCGCACCCGAGTACGCCTCCGGTGGCGGCCGCGGCCCGTCGAACGCCCGCGAGGAGATCCTGTGCGCGGCCTTCGCCGAGGTCCTGGGCCTTGACGGGGTCGGCGTGGACGACGACTTCTTCCGGCTCGGCGGACATTCGCTCCTCGCGATCCGTCTCGTCGAGATCCTGCGCGGGCGCGGTGTCACGGTGTCCGTGCGGGCACTGTTCCAGACGCCGACCCCGGCCGGGCTTGCCGCATCGGCGGGCGCCCAGCAGGTGGACGTACCGCCGAACCTGATCCCGGCGGGTGCCACCGAGATCACGCCGGAGATGCTGCCGCTCGTCGACCTCACGGCCGACGAGATCGCGACCGTCGTCGCCACTGTCGACGGCGGTGCGGCGAACGTCGCAGACGTGTACCCGCTGGCCCCTCTCCAGGAGGGGCTGCTCTTCCACCACCTCCTCGCGGATGGCGGCGACGACGCGTACGTCCTGCCCACGGTCGTCGAGTTCGACTCGCGCGAGCGTCTCGACACCTTCCTCGGCGCCCTGCAGAACGTCCTCGACCGCCACGACATCTTCCGCACCTCCATCGTGTGGGAGGGGGTACGCGAGCCGGTTCAGGTCGTGTGGCGCCACGCCACCCTGCCCGTCACCGAGGTCACTCTGGACGAGGCACGCACGGGCGAGGCAGGGGGCAGCAATGACGCGGTCGCCGACCTGGTCGCGGCCGGCGGCTCGACCATGGACCTCGGTGAGGCGCCGCTCATCCGCGTCCACGCGGCCCGCGGCGCCGGTAAGGATCAGTGGCTGGCGCTGGTGAGGGTCCACCACATGGTGCGCGACCACACAGCCATCGAGGTACTCATGGCGGAGGTGCGGGCGTTCCTGGAGGGCCGGGGTGCAGAGCTGCCGGAACCGCTGCCGTTCCGGACTTTCGTCGCGCAGACGCGCGGTGCCGTCGAGCGCTCGGAGCACGAGCGGTACTTCGTCGACCTGCTCGGCGACGTCACCGAGCCCACCGCCGCCTTCGGCGTCGCGGACGTACGCGGTGACGGCGCCGACTCGACACGCCAAGCCGTGCCCTTCGACGATGATCTGACCGCGCGCCTCCGGGATGTCTCCCGACGTCTCGGCGCCAGCCCCGCAACGCTCATGCACGTCGCCTGGGCCCGGGTCCTGGCCGCGGTCAGCGGTCGGGAGGACGTGGTCTTCGGGACGATCCTGTTCGGCCGGATGGACGCAGGCGAAGGCGCCGGCCGGGTGCCGGGACCTTTCCTCAACACGCTCCCGGTCCGAGTCCGTACGGATCGGCTCGGCGCCCTCGCGTCGGTCACCGCGATGCGTGACCAGCTGGCGGAGCTCCTGGAGCACGAACACGCCCCGCTCACGGTGGCACAGCAGGCCAGTGGGATGCCCGGCAGTGCACCGCTCTTCACGACCCTGTTCAACTACCGCCACAACGGCAGGGGCGCTGACACAGGCGCCCGGGAACCGGGCCAGGGCATGGACGGCATCAGGACCGTCTTCTCCCATGAGCGCACCAACTACCCGCTGCTTGTCTCTGTTGACGACAACGGCGACGACCTCTGGGTCGCGGTGGATGCGGTGGCTCCGATCGATCCGCGCGTGGTGGGCGAGTTCGTGCGCACGGCGGCCGGGAACCTGGTCTCCGCGCTCGAATCGGTCCTCGACCACGA
>NZ_JBEZNW010000087.1:0-3989 GCF_040653355.1 Streptomyces sp. NPDC047971
CCTCTCGGGCTTTCCTCCGGGCTTTTCCCTTCGGTCTTTCGTGTTTCCAGCTTAGCAGATCCGATTTCCGTTTCTGCCACCCGCTGGAGCGGGCTGCCGAGCTGTTCTTCGCTTTCGCGTTTCCCTTTCCGGCGATTCCGACTTTATCAGATTCATTTCGGCCGACCTAATCGGTGGCTTCGTGATTCGAATAAGGAATCGGGGTGGCTCCGTGGAAGTTCGACTTCACGACCGGAGCGAGAGAGATTCTAGCTGCTGGCCTTCGAACTTGTCCAGTCCGAGGCAACCGTTTGAATCTACCTCCCCACGCGAACCGTGTCAACGGTTTTTGCGGGCGAAGAGGAGACTAGCAGGTCAGCGGGGTGGTCCGCACATCAGGCGGCCGTCGGCACGGTCGCGCTGCGGTCGGCCTCCTCGACGTCGCCCGTGTCGCCGGCGCGGGCCGCACGACCGCCCAGGACATAGACGTAGACGAGAAATGCCAGTTCAGCGGCGACGCCGATGGCGATGCGCGCCCAGGTCGGGAGGCCCGAGGGGGTGACGAACCCTTCGATGAGGCCCGAGAGGAAAAGGACGAGGGCCAGCCCGATCGCCATTCCCACGGCCGCGCGGCCCTGCTGGGCGAGGGCGGCACGGCGGGTCATGGGACCGGGGTCGATGAGGGTCCAGCCGAGGCGCAGTCCGGTGCCTGCGGCGACGAAGACCGCGGTCAGCTCCAGGAGGCCGTGCGGGATGAGCAGTCCCAGCATGATGTCGAGGCGTCCGGCGGAGGACATCAGGCCGATGGCCACCCCGAGGTTCAGCATGTTCAGGAAGAGGATCCAGAGCACCGGGACACAGAGGAAGGCGCCCAGGACCAGGCACATGGCGGCGGCCTGGGCGTTGTTCGTCCAGACCTGGGCGGCGAAGGAGGCCGCCGGGTGGCTGGAGTAGTACGTCTCGTACTGGCCGCCGGGGCGGGTCATCTCGCGCAGTTCGGCCGGTGCGCCGATCGCGGACTGGACCTCGGGGTGTGTACCGATCCACCAGCCCATGACGGCCGCGAGGAGCAGGGAGAGGACGGCCGTCGGGACCCACCAGTGGCGGGAGCGGTAGACGGCGGCGGGGAAGCCGGCCGTGAAGAACTCGGCCACGTCGCGCCAGGAGGAGCGGCGGGTGCCGGTGACCGTGGCGCGGGCGCGGGCGACGAGCTGGGTGAGCCTGGCGGTGAGCATGGGGTCCGGGGCGGCGGACTGGATGAGCGAGAGATGGGTGGCGGTCCGCTGGTAGAGGGAGACGAGCTCGTCCGCCTCGGCGCCGCTGAGCTTTCCGCCTCGGCGCAGAAGCTGGTCGAGGCGGTCCCACTCGGCTCGGTGGGCGGTGACGTAGACGTCGAGGTCCATGATCGGCTGCTGCTCCAGGCACTGGGTGCGTACGGGTCCGTACTACTGCGGCGCGCTGCGGGTCAGCTTGGCAGACTGTCGTACTGAGGGGTCGGGAAGGTCGGAGAAGGGTGGGCGCCGTGAGCGGGGTGGTGACGGGGGATGCCGTCGTTCTGGGGTTGCAGCCGGCGCGCCTGCCGAGCCGGGCGCTGGCGCTGGCGCTCGATCTCGTGGCGGTGTGGGCGGTCTATCTGCTGATCACCGTCGGGCTGGCGTTGGCGACGGCCTCGTTGGACGAGGCCGCGCAGATGGCGGTGTCGATCGCCTCGTTCCTGCTGGTGCTGGTGGGGGCGCCGATCGCGGTGGAGACGCTGTCGCACGGGCGGTCGCTGGGGAAGCTGGCCTGCGGGCTGCGGGTGGTGCGGGACGACGGCGGGCCGATCCGCTTCCGGCATGCGCTGGTGCGCGGGGCGATGGGGATCGTGGAGATCCTGATGACGTTCGGGGTCGTCGCCTGCATCGCGTCGCTGGTGTCGGAGCGGGGGCGGCGGGTCGGGGACGTGTTCGCGGGGACGTTGGTCGTGCGTGAGCGGGTGCCGGCGGCTCGGAGCGCGATCGTTCCGCCTCCTCCGCCGTGGCTCGTGGGCCGGTTCACCGAGCTGGATCTGTCCGCGGTGCCGGATGCGCTGTGGCTGGAGATACGGCAGTACCTGACGCGGATGCGGCAGCTGGACCCGGACGTGGGGCGGCGGCTCGCGGAGCGGCTGGCCGATGAGCTGGTCGCGCGGACCGGGACGCCTCCCCCGCCGGGTGTGCCCGCCGCGGCGTATCTGGCCGCGGTGGTCGCCGAGCGGCAGGCCCGGGAGGCGCGTCGGGCGTTCGCCCCGGCGGCGCAGGGGGCGGGCGGGCAGGTTCCGGGGGGCGCCGCTCCGGTGGCGCGGCCGGTGAGCCCGGCTTCGGGTGCGGAGCCCGCGCCTCAGGTCGGCGGCCCCGCCGCCCCGGCCATCGTGGACCAGCCAGCCGTGGACCCGTCGGCCGTGGCGCCGGAGGTGCGCGGGTCGGGTGCGTCGACCGGGTTCGCGCCGCCGGCCTGAGCAAGAGCCTCGGCGATCAGGCCGCGCCGGGGAGCGGCGCACGGGGTCTCCCAGGGCCCTGGGGGCGGATCGCCGGGCGGAGGCGGCAGCCGATGTGGAGCGTCGGCGACCGACGACGGCGCGGCGAGGCGCGGTGGCGGACGCCGCGGGCCCGGCCTGATCGGCAAGACCCCCTAGGGCCAGACGGACGGCGGGGTCTCCAGGGCTTCGAGTTCGATGCCGGGGGCGGAGAGGACCACGTCGCCGGCGATGTGGACCGTGTGCTGCTCCCCCGTGTCCAGGGCGTCGACCCGGTACTCGTCCACGATCAGACGGCCGTTGTCAGTGGGGTGGGTTTCACTGTTCACCAGGGCCCAGGACTGGTCGATCGTCAGGGGGGCGAGCACGGGATCCGTGAAGGCGACGAGCCGGACGCGGGTCGCGGGGGAAGCGGGGGTGAGTCGCAGGAGTCGCGTGATCGCGACGAGGAACGCCGGTGAGGTGCCGGTGAAGGCATGGGCGCGCACATTGCCTTCCGTGGCGTGGGTGCCGGTGGGGTCCGTACGGACCCAGGTGACGCCGTCGAGGGCCGCTCCGCGGACCTGCCAGCTCGCGGCGTGGAGTTCGAGGCGGATGGGGCGGCCGAGTTCGTCGATGGCCAGGTCGACGGAGCCGGCGTGTTCGCCGGAGGGGGTGGTGGTCTGTGAGACGTAGCGCCAGCCGGAGGGGCCGGGCGCGCAGTTGAAGTGCTCTTCACCGAGGGGGGTGTGATCGTGCGGATCATGGAGCGAATAGCGGCCGCGGGGCATGGGTCCTCGGGGTGCTTGCGGGGGCGGTAGACGAGGCAGGCCCCCGGCACGGGGGTGCGGGGGCCTGCCTTTTCCTCTACGGGTGACCGGGACGGGCGTGTGTCAGTGCACGGGCGCCGTCGGTCCCGGGATCAGTAGCGGTAGTGGTCCGGCTTGTACGGGCCCTCGACCTCGACGCCGATGTACGCGGCCTGCTCGGGGCGGAGGGTCGTGAGCTTCACGCCCAGGGCCGCGAGGTGGAGGCGGGCGACCTTCTCGTCCAGGTGCTTCGGGAGCACGTAGACGTCGGTCGGGTACTCCTGCGGCTTGGTGAAGAGCTCGATCTGGGCCAGCGTCTGGTCCGCGAAGGAGTTCGACATCACGAAGGACGGGTGGCCGGTCGCGTTGCCCAGGTTCAGCAGGCGGCCCTCGGAGAGGACGATCAGGACCTTGCCGTCGGCGAACGTCCAGGTGTGGACCTGCGGCTTGACCTCGTCCTTGACGATGCCGTCGATCTTGGCGAGGCCGGCCATGTCGATCTCGTTGTCGAAGTGGCCGATGTTCCCGACGATGGCCTGGTGCTTCATCTTGGCCATGTCGGAGGCCATGATGATGTCCTTGTTGCCGGTCGTGGTGATGAAGATGTCGGCCGTCTCGACGACATCGTCCAGGGTCGCGACCTGGTAGCCGTCCATCGCCGCCTGGAGGGCGCAGATGGGGTCGATCTCGGTGACGATGACGCGGGCGCCCTGGCCGCGGAGGGACTC
>NZ_JBEZNW010000088.1:0-3833 GCF_040653355.1 Streptomyces sp. NPDC047971
TTTGTTTTTTTTTTTGTTTGTTTATGTTGTGTTTTGTCTCATGTTTGGTGGGGGGGCGGCAACTTGCGATTGTATTTTTCTCCGTTGTGGGGGGGGGGGGGGGGGGGGGGGGGCCCCCCCGGTCCCCGGTCGCGACTACTTGGCCTCGGCCTCTCCGCCGGCCTTGTCGTCCTTCTTGACCTCGGCGTCGGCGTCGACGGCCTTCTTGGTCAGGTCCGGCTTGGCGTCCTCGGCGACCTCGTCCGACGCGTCGGCGTCGACCGACTCGGTCAGCGAGGAGGCGTCGTCCGGGACGACCGTGTCGGTGTCCGGCTCGTCGCCGTGGACGATGCGGTTGTACTCGTCGTCCGCGAGGACGGCGCCGATGGCGTTCTTCGCGTAGACGGCGTGCACGCCCGGAGCGACCTCGAGGAGGACGGTCTCGTCGGCGATCTCCTTGACGGTGGCGTACATGCCGCCGATGGTGCGGACGCCGGTGCCGGGCTGCATCTCGTCGCGCATCTGCGCGGCCGCCTGCTGCTTCTTCTTCGCAGAGCGGGTCATCAGGAACATGGCCCCGATGAGGACGATGAAGGGGAGGAGGGTCACGATACTCACGGGACGGGTTTCCTTCGCACGGACGCGGAGATCCCGCGGCCTGATCTTCGGGGGTGGGCGTGCCGGCCAGAAAGGTCGGCATCGGCGGAGTCTAGGCGAGTCCGCATCATTGGAACAACGTCCAGCATCGCACCCTGGTTCCTCGTCCGACGAGTCTCCGCGCCGTCACGACGCGGTCACGCCCCGAAGAGCCCCTGTTGTCCGCTTCCTGGTGCGCCCGGGCCCGCTGCCTGCGGCGGAACCAGTCCGAGATGGGTCCATGCCGCGGGAGTGGCGACCCGACCACGGGGTGTGCGCGCGAGGAGTCCCTCCCGTACGAGGAAGGGCTCGGCGACCTCCTCGACGGTCTCCCGCTCCTCCCCCACCGCGACGGCGAGGGTCGACAGGCCGACGGGACCGCCTCCGAAGAGCTTGAGCAGGGCCTCCAGGACGGCACGGTCGAGCCGGTCGAGGCCGCGGCTGTCCACCTCGTAGACACCGAGGGCGGCGGCGGCGATCTCTCGGGTGATCACGCCGTCGGCTCTGACCTGGGCGTAGTCGCGGACGCGGCGCAGGAGGCGGTTGGCGATCCGGGGGGTGCCGCGCGAGCGCCCGGCGATCTCGGCGGCTCCGGCGGGGTCGATCTCGACGTCGAGGAGACCGGCGGAGCGGTGGATGACGCGCTGGAGCTCGGAGGGGTCGTAGAACTCCATGTGTCCGGTGAAGCCGAAGCGGTCCCGGAGCGGGGGCGGCAGGAGTCCGGCCCGGGTGGTGGCGCCGACCAGGGTGAAGGGGGGCAGCTCCAGGGGGATGGCGGTGGCGCCGGGGCCCTTGCCGACGATGACGTCGACGCGGAAGTCCTCCATCGCCATGTAGAGCATCTCCTCGGCCGGGCGGGACATGCGGTGGATCTCGTCGAGGAAGAGGATCTCTCCCTCCTGGAGGGAGGAGAGGATCGCGGCGAGGTCGCCGGCGTGCTGGATGGCGGGGCCCGAGGTGATCCGGATCGGGGCGTTCATCTCCGCCGCGATGATCATCGAGAGGGTGGTCTTGCCGAGACCGGGTGCACCCGAAAGCAGGACATGGTCGGCGGTGGCGCCGCGCTGGCGGGCCGCCTTGAGGACGAGGTCGAGCTGTTGACGGACCTTCTCCTGGCCGACGAACTCGTCGAGGTCCTTGGGGCGCAGCGCCGCTTCGACGGCCTGTTCGTCGCCGTCGACGGCGGCACCGACGAGGCGCTCGTCGGTGCCGGGCGGGGTGTCGTCGTCCCAGTTCACGGTGTGTCTGCTTTCTCGTTCGTACGGTGGTGTGCTCCGTCCCGGACCCCGCGCCTCACGTCACGGCGGGGCTGTCCGCCGCGTTCACCGCGCGCGGTTCAGGGACTGGAGCGCCGCACGGAGCAGTTGCGGCACGGGGGCCGAGCCGGACTCGGCGATCGCGGCCTCGGCCTGCGGGGTGACCGCCGCGACGGCGTCCTCCGCCTCGCGGCTCGCGTAGCCGAGGCCCATCAGTGCGGCGGACAGCTGCTCGGTCCAGGGGGCGGGTCCCGCGGCGGCGGCGCGCTGCGCACCGACCAGGCCGCCGCTGCCCAGCGGGGCGCCGAGCTTGTCCTTCAGTTCGAGGAGCAGTTTCTGCGCGCCCTTCTTGCCGATGCCCGGAACGGCGGTCAGCGCCTTCTCGTCACCGGTGGAGAAGGCGAGGCGCAGCGCGTCCGGGGAGTGCACGCCGAGCATCGCCTGGGCGAGCCTCGGTCCGACGCCGCTCGCGGTCTGGAGCAGTTCGAACACCTGCCGCTCGTCGTCGTCCGCGAACCCGTACAGCGTCAGCGAGTCCTCCCGGACCACCAACGACGTGGCGAGCCGGGCCTCCTGACCGACCCTCAGGGCGGCGAGGGTGTTCGGGGTGCACTGGACGGCCATGCCGACGCCGCCGACCGCGATCACGGCCGTGGTGGGGGCGAGGGCGGCGACGGGGCCGTTCACGAAGGCGATCATGCGGTACGGCCTTTCGGGGTGCGCGGTGCGGGTGAGGTCTGCGGGGCGTGTGACGCGCGCGCGGCCAGGCGGTGGGCGGCGGCGGCCTGCTGAAGGCGGTTCTGCGCGGGCGCCCGCCAGATGTGACAGATGGCGAGGGCGAGGGCGTCCGCCGCGTCGGCCGGCTTCGGCGGGGCGGAGAGCCGCAGCAGTCGCGTGACCATCGCGCCGACCTGGGCCTTGTCGGCGCGGCCGCTGCCGGTCACGGCGGCCTTGACCTCGCTGGGCGTGTGCAGGGCGACGGGGATGCCGCGGCGCGCGGCGCAGAGCATGGCGACGGCACTGGCCTGGGCGGTGCCCATCACCGTGCGCACGTTGTGCTGGCTGAAGACCCGCTCCACCGCGACCAGTTCGGGCCGGTACTCGTCGATCCAGGACTCGATGCCCCGTTCGATGAGGACGAGCCGCGCGCCGATCTCGTCGTCCGCGGGGGTGCGGACGACTCCGACGCCGAGCATGGTCAGAGGGCGCCCGGCCACGCCGTCGACCACTCCCACGCCGCACCGCGTCAGCCCGGGGTCGACACCCAAGACACGCACAGCCCCTCCCTCCATCGGCAACCGCCTGAAGGCTACCGGCTGCCACCGACACCGGGGCCGACCACACGGCTCGGCCGCAGGTCCGGTGGCCTGCCGACCGGTGACCGGAGGGCCTGATTCTCCTTTGCCTCGAAGATCGACAGTCACTATGATCATCGATGTTCGTACGTTTGACCGACGTGTGAACGTTCGATTAGTTCGTTCAACTCAGCAGGGGGAAACACATGCGTCGCATGTCCAAGATCGGCGTCACGGGCGCCGCGATCGCGCTCGCCACGGTCGGTCTGAGCTCGCCCGCCCAGGCGGCGTCCTCGGAGATCCACCGCGGCAAGACCGGCTGCTTCAGCTGGTCGTGGGCCGAGGGCTGGACCACCACCACGGTGTACTACCGCAACACCTGCTCCTACGAGGCGTCGATGAACGTCTGGTGGCAGGACGGCAGGACCAGCCGGATGAAGAAGGTCACCGCCGCGGGCGGTGCGTCGGGCAGCGTCAAGAACTCGGGGGACTTCAAGCGGATCGACTGAACGTGATCCCGCGTCCCGCTGATTCCTGACCCAGCCGGGATTCCGAGGAGCGGCCCGCCGGTTTTCCGGCGGGGGGCGGGTTGGGGGTGGGGGGGGGCCACCGGGGAGGAGCCCACACCAAAAAAAAAAAAAGGGGGGGGGGGGTGGGGGGGTTGTGA
>NZ_JBEZNW010000089.1:0-3705 GCF_040653355.1 Streptomyces sp. NPDC047971
TCCCCACCCCCCCCCCCCCCCCCCGGGGGGGGGGGGGCGCGGGGGCCCCCCCCCCCCCCCCCGCCACCGTGGTACTGGCACTCTCGGGGGGAAGGCGCGCCGTTCCCTCTCCACCCACTGGTACGCCTGGGCGATGGTCGCTCCGGTGGTGATCGTGATCGGCGTGATCATCGGGTACCCGCTCGTACGCGGGATCTACCTGTCGCTCACCGACGCCAACGAGCGCAACGTCGCGCGGAGCATCGGCGTCAACGAGATCCCCGCGACCTACGAGTTCATCGGCCTGGACAACTACGTCGAGGCTCTCACCGGAGGACAGTTCTTCAGCACCCTCGGCTGGACGCTGGTGTGGACGGTCTGCTGTGTCTCCGTCACCTTCGGCCTCGGCCTCGGCCTCGCCAACATCCTGAACCGCAAGATCGCCGGCCGTTCCTTCTACCGGATGATGCTGATCCTGCCCTGGGCGGTACCCGGCTTCGTCTCGGTCTTCGCCTGGCGCTTCCTGTACGACGAGCGCCGCGGCATGCTCAACCAGATCCTCGCCGGCGGCGGAATCGACGCCGTGCCGTGGCTCAACGACCCCACCTGGGCCAAGTTCTCCGTCATCGCCGTCAACGTCTGGCTGGGCGTCCCCTTCATGATGGTCGCCCTCCTCGGCGGGCTGCAGTCCATCCCCGGTGAGCTCTACGAGGCCGCCGAGATGGACGGCGCGAACGCCTGGCAGCGCTTCCGGAACATCACGCTGCCCGGGCTCCGCTCGGTGTCCACCACCGTGATCCTGCTGAGCACCATCTGGACCTTCAACATGTTCCCGGTGATCTTCCTGCTCACCCGGGGCGGACCGGGTGAGGCCACCCAGATCCTCGTCACCCAGGCGTACAAGTTCTCCTTCGAGATCAGCCCCCGTGACTTCGCCCAGTCGTCCACCTGGGGCGTCCTCATCCTGATCCTCCTGATGGTCTTCGCCGCGATCTACCGGCGAGTCCTCCGCAAGCAGGGAGAAGTCTGGTGACCACCGCACAGACCACCGCGAGCAACGCCCCCCGGCGCGGCCGCCGCTCGCCGCTCGCCTCGATCGGGCTGCACACCACCCTGATCGTCGCCTCCGTGATCGCCGTCTTCCCGGTCCTGTGGGTCCTGCTCACCTCGCTCAAGCCGGCGAAGTACGCGACCACGACGGACTTCTTCAAGGAGACGACGCTCGCGAACTACACCGACCTGCTGGAGAACACCGAGTTCCTCGCGTGGTTCGGCAACTCGTTGCTCATCGCGGGCCTCACCACGCTCCTCGGCGTCTTCGTCGCCTCCACCACCGGCTACGCCGTCAGCCGCTTCCGCTTCCCCGGCAAGCGCGGGCTGATGTGGACGCTGCTGGTCACCCAGATGTTCCCGGTCGCCGTCCTGATCGTGCCGATCTACAACATCATGGCGACACTCGGCCTGCTGAACAGGGCCGCCGGTCTGGTCATCACGTACCTCACCATCGCCGTCCCCTTCTGCGCCTGGATGATGAAGGGCTTCTTCGACACCATCCCGCGCGAGATCGACGAGTCGGGCCAGGTCGACGGGCTCAACCCGTTCGGCACCTTCTGGCGGCTGATCCTGCCGCTGGCCAAGCCGGGCCTCGCGGTGACCGCCTTCTACTCCTTCATCACCGCCTGGGGCGAGGTCGCCTACGCGTCCGCCTTCATGGTCGGCGACGAGAACCTCACGCTGGCCGGCGGACTCCAGAAGTTCGTCAACCAGTACGGCGCCCAGTGGGGTCCGATGTCCGCAGCCTCGGTGCTCATCGCCATCCCGGCGGCGCTGGTGTTCCTCTTCGCCCAGCGGCACCTGGTGACCGGCATGTCCGCCGGCGCCGTCAAGGGCTGACCCTGAACACCCCGCACGTACCTCCCTCCTTACCTCTCAAGGAAGACATGACCCAGCACCTCGCTGCCCCCGCCGCCGCCCCGACCACCGGCACGCACACGGGTTGGTGGAGAGACGCGGTGATCTACCAGGTGTACCCGCGCAGCTTCGCCGACGGAAACGGCGACGGCATGGGCGACCTGGAGGGCATCCGCAGCCGGCTGCCGTATCTGCGGGAGCTCGGCGTCGACGCCGTCTGGCTCAGCCCCTTCTACGCCTCCCCACAGGCGGACGCGGGCTACGACGTCGCCGACTACCGGGCCATCGACCCGATGTTCGGCAGCCTCCTCGACGCCGACGCGCTCATCCGCGAGGCGCACGAGCTGGGCCTGCGGATCATCGTCGACCTGGTGCCCAACCACTCGTCCGACCAGCACGAGTGGTTCCAGCGCGCGCTGCGCGAGGGCCCCGGCTCCCCGCTACGTGAGCGGTACCACTTCCGCCCGGGGAAGGGCGAGAACGGCGAACTGCCGCCCAACGACTGGGAGTCCATCTTCGGCGGTCC
Organism: Streptomyces sp. NPDC047971; assembly: GCF_040653355.1. Lineage (NCBI taxonomy): Bacteria > Bacillati > Actinomycetota > Actinomycetes > Kitasatosporales > Streptomycetaceae > Streptomyces > Streptomyces sp. NPDC047971. Next base: position 2,417 of record NZ_JBEZNW010000089.1, read on the forward strand.
GGCGTGGACGCGGGTCGAGGAGGCGGACGGCACCCCCGGCGAGTGGTACCTGCACCTCTTCGCACCGGAGCAGCCCGACTTCAACTGGGAGCACCCCGCCGTCCGCGACGAGTTCCGCTCCATCCTCCGGTTCTGGCTCGACATGGGCGTCGACGGCTTCCGCGTGGACGTCGCCCACGGGCTGGTCAAGGCCGAGGGGCTGCCGGACATCGGCGCGCACGACCAGCTCAAGCTGCTCGGCAACGACGTCATGCCCTTCTTCGACCAGGACGGCGTCCACGAGATATACCGCTCGTGGCGCCAGGTGCTCTCGGAGTACGACGGGGAGCGTGTCCTCGTCGCCGAGGCGTGGACCCCGACCGTCGAGCGCACCGCGAACTACGTGCGCCCCGACGAGATGCACCAGGCGTTCAACTTCCAGTACCTTGGCACGCATTGGGACGCCGAGGAGCTGCGCCGGGTGATCGACGCCTCGCTGGCCGCGATGCGTCCCGTCGGCGCTCCGACGACCTGGGTCCTCTCCAACCACGACGTCACCCGGCACGCCACCCGGTTCGCCAACCCGGCCGGCCTCGGCACCCAGCTGCGCGAGCCCGGCGACCGCGAGCTGGGCCTGCGCCGCGCCCGCGCCGCGACGCTGCTGATGCTGGCGCTGCCCGGTTCCGCGTACGTCTACCAGGGCGAGGAGCTCGGTCTGCCGGACGTCACCGACCTGCCCGACGAGGTCCGCCAGGACCCGTCGTTCTTCCGGGCCACCGGCCAGGACGGCTTCCGCGACGGCTGCCGGGTCCCCATCCCGTGGACCGTCGAGGGCAGCTCGTACGGCTTCGGCGGTGGCGGCAGCTGGCTGCCGCAGCCCGCCAACTGGGGCGGGCTCAGCGTGGAGGCGCAGGCCGGGGACCCCGGCTCCACCCTGGAGCTGTACCGCAGCGCGCTCGCCGTGCGCCGCGAGCGCCCCGAACTCGGTGCGGGCGAGGACGTCGAGTGGCTGGAGGCACCCGAGGGTGTGCTCTCCTTCCGCCGGGACGGCTTCGTCTGCACCGCCAACACCACCGGTCGGGCCATCTCCGTCCCGCTGCCCGGCCGGTTCCTTCTCTCCAGCGAGCCCGTCTCCCACGGGGAGGGTGTCGTGGAGCTGCCCGCCGACACCACCGTCTGGTGGGAGGCGTGACCATCCCCCTGCCGCGGGGGGGGGGGCGGGGCCCGCCCCCGCCGCCCGGCCCAACGCCGCCCCCCGCGCGCCGGCGGGCGCCCCCGCACCCCGCGGGCCAGAGGAGCGCCGGGGGCGG
>NZ_JBEZNW010000090.1:0-3639 GCF_040653355.1 Streptomyces sp. NPDC047971
GCAGAAGAAGCGCCGGCTAACTACGTGCCAGCAGCCGCGGTAATACGTAGGGCGCAAGCGTTGTCCGGAATTATTGGGCGTAAAGAGCTCGTAGGTGGCTTGTCACGTCGGGTGTGAAAGCTTGGGGCTTAACTCCAGGTCTGCATTCGATACGGGCTGGCTAGAGGTAGGTAGGGGAGAACGGAATTCCTGGTGTAGCGGTGAAATGCGCAGATATCAGGAGGAACACCGGTGGCGAAGGCGGTTCTCTGGGCCTTACCTGACGCTGAGGAGCGAAAGCGTGGGGAGCGAACAGGATTAGATACCCTGGTAGTCCACGCTGTAAACGTTGGGCGCTAGGTGTGGGGACCTTCCACGGTTTCCGCGCCGTAGCTAACGCATTAAGCGCCCCGCCTGGGGAGTACGGCCGCAAGGCTAAAACTCAAAGGAATTGACGGGGGCCCGCACAAGCGGCGGAGCATGTTGCTTAATTCGACGCAACGCGAAGAACCTTACCAAGGCTTGACATCGCCCGGAAACACTCAGAGATGGGTGCCTCTTCGGATCGGGTGACAGGTGGTGCATGGCTGTCGTCAGCTCGTGTCGTGAGATGTTGGGTTAAGTCCCGCAACGAGCGCAACCCTTGTTCAATGTTGCCAGCACGCTCCTTCGGGGGTGGTGGGGACTCATTGGAGACTGCCGGGGTCAACTCGGAGGAAGGTGGGGATGACGTCAAGTCATCATGCCCCTTATGTCTTGGGCTGCAAACATGCTACAATGGCCGGTACAGAGGGTTGCGATACCGTGAGGTGGAGCGAATCCCAAAAAGCCGGTCTCAGTTCGGATTGGGGTCTGCAACTCGACCCCATGAAGTCGGAGTCGCTAGTAATCGCAGATCAGCAACGCTGCGGTGAATACGTTCCCGGGCCTTGTACACACCGCCCGTCACGTCACGAAAGTCGGCAACACCCGAAGCCCGTGGCCCAACCAGCTTGTCTGGGGGGAGCGGTCGAAGGTGGGGCTGGCGATTGGGACGAAGTCGTAACAAGGTAGCCGTACCGGAAGGTGCGGCTGGATCACCTCCTTTCTAAGGAGCATCGACTGCGGCCACCTGGTGGTCCGTGGTCCATGTCATGTCTGCAGGCGAACGTTCTGCACGTGACGCGCTCATTAGTGGAGCACTGGCTACTCAACCGGACCGCATTCGCCGGGCCGCTAGTACCGCCTTCTTCGGAGGGAGTGGGAACGCCGGCTGCGGGGGGTCGGACTGGTTGAACACACTGTTGGGTCCTGAGGAAACGGACCGGGCGGGCCCGCTGAGGCGGGCTTGCTGTCTGTTTGACCTCGTGCGGGACCGGCCTTCTGCCAGACCGGCTCATCTTCAGGGTGGGTGTCTGGTGGCGGAGTGGGTTCGGTCGCTGTTTGTTGTTTGAGATTTGCATAGTGGACGCGAGCATCTTTGTGGCCAAGTTTTTTAGGGCACACGGTGGATGCCTTGGCATCAGGAGCCGATGAAGGACGTGGGAGGCTGCGTTAAGCCCCGGGGAGTCGCCAACCTGACTTTGATCCGGGGATGTCCGAATGGGGAAACCTAGCACCAGTCATGTGGTGTTGCCTCCGCCTGAATGTATAGGGCGGTTGGTGGTAACGCGGGGAAGTGAAACATCTCAGTACCCGTAGGAAGAGAAAACAAATTAGTGATTCCGTGAGTAGTGGTGAGCGAAAGCGGAAGAGGCTAAACCGTATGCGTGTGATAGCCGGCAGGCGTTGCGTGTGCGGGGTTGTGGGACCCTCTGGGAGAGGCTGCCGCTTCTCCAAGCAGTGAGAAATCGATGGGATAGCCGAAGTTTCTGGGAAGTTGCGCCGTAGACCGTGAGAGCCGGGTAGGCGAAATCTTGTCGACTGTTTGAGGGGATCCCAAGTAGCACGGGGCCCGAGAAATCCTGTGTGAATCTGCCAGGACCACCTGGTAAGCCTAAATACTCCCTGATGACCGATAGTGAACAAGTACCGTGAGGGAAAGGTGAAAAGCGCCCCGGTGAGGGGTCGTGAAATAGTACCTGAAACCGTGTGCCTACAAGCCGTAGGAGCGTAGACGTCTTCGGGCGTCTGTGATGTGACTGCGTGCCTTTTGAAGAATGAGCCTGCGAGTTATGGTGTGTGGCGAGGTTAACCCGTGTGGGGGAGCCGTAGCGAAAGCGAGTCTGAATAGGGCGTTTGAGTCGCATGCTGTAGACCCGAAGCGGAGTGATCTAGGCATGGGCAGGTTGAAGCGCGGGTAAGACCGCGTGGAGGACCGAACCCACCAGGGTTGAAAACCTGGGGGATGACCTGTGTTTAGGGGTGAAAGGCCAATCAAACTCCGTGATAGCTGGTTCTCCCCGAAATGCATTTAGGTGCAGCGTTGCGTGTTTCTTGCCGGAGGTAGAGCACTGGATGGCTAATGGGCCCGACAAGGTTACTGACGTCAGCCAAACTCCGAATGCCGGTAAGTGAGAGCGCAGCAGTGAGACTGCGGGGGATAAGCTCCGTAGTCGAGAGGGAAACAGCCCAGACCACCGACTAAGGCCCCTAAGCGTGTGCTAAGTGGGAAAGGATGTGGAGTCGCAGTGACAACCAGGAGGTTGGCTTAGAAGCAGCCATCCTTGAAAGAGTGCGTAATAGCTCACTGGTCAAGTGATTCCGCGCCGACAATGTAGCGGGGCTCAAGTACACCGCCGAAGTCGTGGCATTCACGCATTAACCTGGCAGCTTGTCTGTCTAGGTGTGTGGATGGGTAGGGGAGCGTCGTGCGGCCGGCGAAGCAGCAGAGTGATCTAGTTGTGGAGGCCGTGCGAGTGAGAATGCAGGCATGAGTAGCGAATCAGAAGTGAGAAACTTCTGCGCCGGATGACCAAGGGTTCCTGGGCCAGGCTAATCCGCCCAGGGTAAGTCGGGACCTAAGGCGAGGCCGACAGGCGTAGTCGATGGACAACGGGTTGATATTCCCGTACCCGCTACGATGCGCCAATACTGAATCCAGTGATACTAAGGGTCCTTAAGCCCCTAACGCCCTTCGGGGTGTGGGTGAGGCTGAACGCCTGGCCTGATCTGGTAGTAGGTAAGCGATGGGGTGACGCAGGAAGGTAGCCCAGCCCAGGCGATGGTAGTCCTGGGGTAAGCATGTAGGGAGAGAGGTAGGCAAATCCGCCTCTCACATATCCTGAGATGTGATGCCGAGCCGATTGTGGCGAAGTGGGTGATCCTATGCTGCCGAGAAAAGCCTCTAGTGAGTGTCGTGGCGGCCCGTACCCGAAACCGACTCAGGTGGTCAGGTAGAGAATACCAAGGCGATCGGGTGAACTGTGGTTAAGGAACTCGGCAAATTGCCCCCGTAACTTCGGGAGAAGGGGGGCCTTCGCTGGTGATGAGTCTTGCACTCGGAGCTGGTGGGGGTCGCAGAGGCCAGGGGGAAGCGACTGTTTACTAAAAACACAGGTCCGTGCGAAGTCGTAAGACGATGTATACGGACTGACGCCTGCCCGGTGCTGGAACGTTAAGGGGACCGGTTAGTCATCTTCGGGTGGCGAAGCTGAGAACTTAAGCGCCAGTAAACGGCGGTGGTAACTATAACCATCCTAAGGTAGCGAAATTCCTTGTCGGGTAAGTTCCGACCTGCAC
>NZ_JBEZNW010000091.1:0-2500 GCF_040653355.1 Streptomyces sp. NPDC047971
GTGCAGGTCGGAACTTACCCGACAAGGAATTTCGCTACCTTAGGATGGTTATAGTTACCACCGCCGTTTACTGGCGCTTAAGTTCTCAGCTTCGCAACCCCGAAAGGTCACTAACCGGTCCCCTTAACGTTCCAGCACCGGGCAGGCGTCAGTCCGTATACATCGCCTTACGGCTTCGCACGGACCTGTGTTTTTAGTAAACAGTCGCTTCTCGCTGGTCTCTGCGGCCACCCCCAGCTCAGAGTGCAAGACTCATCACCAGGAATGGCCCCCCTTCTCCCGAAGTTACGGGGGCATTTTGCCGAGTTCCTTAACCATAGTTCACCCGAACGCCTCGGTATTCTCTACCTGACCACCTGAGTCGGTTTAGGGTACGGGCCGCCATGAAACTCGCTAGAGGCTTTTCTCGACAGCATAGGATCATCCACTTCACCACAATCGGCTCGGCATCAGGTCTCAGCCTTAATGTGTGACGGATTTGCCTATCACACGGCCTACACCCTTACCCCGGGACAACCACCGCCCGGGCTGGACTACCTTCCTGCGTCACCCCATCGCTTACCTACTACCACCTTGGTTCGCCGGCTCCACCACTTTCCTTTCCCCGAAGGGTCCGGAACGGCTTCACGGGCTTAGCATTAATGGGCTCGATATTGGGCGTTTCAAAGCGGGTACCGGAATATCAACCGGTTGTCCATCGACTACGCCTGTCGGCCTCGCCTTAGGTCCCGACTTACCCTGGGCAGATCAGCTTGACCCAGGAACCCTTAGTCAATCGGCGCACACGTTTCTCACGTGTGTATCGCTACTCATGCCTGCATTCTCACTCGTGAACCGTCCACAACTCGCTTCCGCGGCTGCTTCACCCGGCACACGACGCTCCCCTACCCATCACAGCACCCGTTGGGGCTTATTGCTGCAATGACACGACTTCGGCGGTACGCTTGAGCCCCGCTACATTGTCGGCGCGGAATCACTTGACCAGTGAGCTATTACGCACTCTTTCAAGGGTGGCTGCTTCTAAGCCAACCTCCTGGTTGTCTCTGCGACTCCACATCCTTTCCCACTTAGCGTACGCTTAGGGGCCTTAGTCGATGCTCTGGGCTGTTTCCCTCTCGACCATGGAGCTTATCCCCCACAGTCTCACTGCCGCGCTCTCACTTACCGGCATTCGGAGTTTGGCTAAGGTCAGTAACCCGGTAGGGCCCATCGCCTATCCAGTGCTCTACCTCCGGCAAGAAACACACGACGCTGCACCTAAATGCATTTCGGGGAGAACCAGCTATCACGGAGTTTGATTGGCCTTTCACCCCTAACCACAGGTCATCCCCCAGGTTTTCAACCCTGGTGGGTTCGGTCCTCCACGAAGTCTTACCTCCGCTTCAACCTGCCCATGGCTAGATCACTCCGCTTCGGGTCTTGAGCGTGCTACTGAAACGCCCTATTCGGACTCGCTTTCGCTACGGCTTCCCCACACGGGTTAACCTCGCAACACACCGCAAACTCGCAGGCTCATTCTTCAAAAGGCACGCAGTCACGAGAGCCCGAAGGCTCCGACGCTCCCACGGCTTGTAGGCACACGGTTTCAGGTACTATTTCACTCCGCTCCCGCGGTACTTTTCACCATTCCCTCACGGTACTATCCGCTATCGGTCACCAGGGAATATTTAGGCTTAGCGGGTGGTCCCGCCAGATTCACACGGGATTTCTCGGGCCCCGTGCTACTTGGGTGTCTCTCAAACGAGCCGTCAATGTTTCAGCTACGGGGGTCTTACCCTCTACGCCGGACCTTTCGCATGTCCTTCGCCTACATCAACGGTTTCTGACTCGTCTCACAGCCGGCAGACTGTGAAAGAGAGATCCCACAACCCCACATGCGCAACCCCTGCCGGGTATCACACGCATACGGTTTGGCCTCATCCGGTTTCGCTCGCCACTACTCCCGGAATCACGGTTGTTTTCTCTTCCTGAGGGTACTGAGATGTTTCACTTCCCCTCGTTCCCTCCACATGCCCTATGTGTTCAGGCATGGGTGACAGCCCATGACGACTGCCGGGTTTCCCCATTCGGAAACCCCCGGATCAAAGCCTGGTTGACGGCTCCCCGGGGACTATCGTGGCCTCCCACGTCCTTCATCGGTTCCTGGTGCCAAGGCATCCACCGTGCGCCCTTAAAAACTTGGCCACAGATGCTCGCGTCCACTGTGTAGTTCTCAAGCAACGACCAGCCACCCATCACCCTGCCGCACGCGGCAAGTTCACTGGGGCCGGCATCGCGAAGACACAACCTCACGGCCGTACCCTCAGATACCCAACAACGTGCCAGGCACAATCCGTTCCTCGAATCCCGTGTTCCACGCCGAAGCAGTACTAACGGTCTCTCGGATCCAGACTGTGCCAACTAATCAACGTTCCACCCATGAGCTGACCGTGCGAGACGTTTGCTCGCAATCGGTACTGTGCTCCTTAGAAAGGAGGTGATCCAGCCGCACCTTCCGGTA
>NZ_JBEZNW010000092.1:0-3494 GCF_040653355.1 Streptomyces sp. NPDC047971
ATCAACGGCCCGAACACCGACACCAAATTCGCCAACGCCCCATGACCAACAGCCACACCCTTCGGCCGCCCCGTCGAACCCGACGTATAGATCACGTAAGCCACGTCAGCGCCGTGCAGGGTGACTTCGGGTGCCTCGGTGGGTGCGGAGGCCGGCGCGGTCCGCAGGTCCGCTCCGTCGACGGTCAGGACCGGCAACCGGCCCGTCGGAAGTCGGTCGAGCAGCTCCTCGGTCGTGAGCGCGAGGGCGGCACCACTGTCGGCGAGCATGTACGCGATCCGCTCGGCCGGGTGCTCCAGGTCGATGGGCAGGTAGCCTGCCCCGGCCTTCCAGGCCGCAAGGATCGCCACGATCATCTCGGCGTCCCGGCCCAGGCAGAGGCCGACGACCGCCTCGGCGCCGATGCCCCGGGCGACGAGGTGGTGCGCGAGGCGGTTGGCCCGCGCGTCCAGCTCGGCGTAGGTGACCTCGTGGCCGCCCGCGATCACCGCGACCGCGTCCGGGGTGCGGGCCACGTGCTCCGCGAACAGCTCCGGCACCGTGGCGGGCGCGATCTGCGTGGCCGTGTCGTTCCATGCGGTCAGCACCTGGTGCCGCTCGGCCGGGTCCAGGACGTCGACCGCGCTCAGCCGGGTGGACGGTTCGGCGACGAGACGTTCGAGGACCCGGACCCAGCGCTCGGCGAGCCGCGCGGTCGTCTCCGGCTCGAAGAGGTCCGCCGAAGCGACCACGGAGCCGCGGAGTCCGGCGGGGGCGCCGTCGGCACCGAGGGCCTCGGCCACCTCGAAGGCCAGGTCGAACTTGGCGGCCGCCTGCCCGGGGGCCGGAGCGGAGGAATCCCGCGGGGCGGACGTGCCGCCGGTACGCAGACCCGGCAGCTCGACGACCGCCTCGGCGTTGTTCTCCAGGGTCACCATGACCTGGAAGAGCGGGTGGCGCGCCAGCGAACGGGTCGGCGCCAGCTCCTCCACCAGCTTCTCGAACGGCACGTCCTGATGCGCGAACGCCGACAGACCCGTCTCGCGAACCCGACCCAGCACCTCCCGGAACGTCGGGTCACCCGACACGTCCGTACGCAGAACGAGCGTGTTCACGAAGAAACCGACCAGGTCGTCCATGGCGACGTCCGTACGGCCGGCGTTCACCGAACCGATCGGGATGTCCGTGCCGGCGCCCAGCTTCGACAGGAGGACGGCGGAGGCGGCCTGGAGCAGCATGAACACCGTCACGCCCTCGGCCTGCGCCAGCTCCTGCAGCCGTACGTGCACGTCGGCCGGGACCTCCACGGGCACGCGGTGTCCGCGGTGCGAGGCGATCTCCGGGCGGCGGTGGTCGGCCGGGAGCGCCAGCTCCTCCGGCGCTCCGGCCAGTGCCGCGCGCCAGTAGGAGATCTGCTGCGCCATGATGCTGTCCGGGTCGTTCTCGTCCCCGAGCAGCTCGCGCTGCCACAGGGCGTAATCCGCGTACTGGACCGGCAGCGGCTCCCACTCGGGCGCCCGGCCCTCGCGGCGCGCCGCGTAGGCCACCGACACGTCGCGCGCCAGCGGACGCTTGGACCAGCCGTCGCTCGCGACGTGGTGCATGACCACGACGAGCACTTGGTCGTCGGGCCCGGCGGAGAACAGCCAGGCGCGGAAGGGCATTTCGGTGGAGAGATCGAAGGTGTAGTCGGCCGCGGCGGCGACCGCGTCCTCCAGGTCCTCCGGGGCCACCTCGACGAGCGGCAGCTCCCAGGTCAGATCCTCGACCGGGATGACCCGCTGGTACGGCTCGCCGTCCGCGACCGGGAACACGGTGCGCAGGACCTCGTGGCGGCCGATCACGTCGCGCAGCGCCGCGCCGAGCGCGTGGTGGTCGACACCGCGCGAAAGGCGGAGTGAGACCGGGACGTTGTACGAGGATCCCGGCCCCTCCATCTGGCCGATGAACCAGAGCCGTTGCTGGGCGAACGAGAGCGGGGACCGCTCCGTGCGCTCCACCGGCGTCAGGGCACGGCGCGCCTTGTCTGCCCCGGCGACGCGGGCGGCGAGGCCCGCGACGGTCGGCGCCTCGAAGAGCGCCGCCATCTCGAGCTCGATGCCGAGCACGGCGCGGATCCGGCTGACCAGGCGGACGGCCAGCAGCGAGTGGCCGCCGAGAGAGAAGAAGCTCTCGTCGACGCCGACACTGTCCAGGCCGAGGACCTGGGCGAAGGCCGCGCAGAGAATCTCCTCCTGAGGCGTGGCGGGCGCGCGCCCGGCTCCTGCGGAGGCGTTGGCGTCCGGGGCCGGCAGAGCCTCGCGGTCGAGCTTGCCGTTCGCGGTCAGCGGGAGGGCGTCGAGGACCACGACCGCCGAGGGCACCATGTGATGCGGCAGCCGTTGGCCGGTGAACTCCCTTACTCGGGCGTCGAGTTCGGGTTCGACATCGTCCTGGTCGGTCGGGACGACGTAGGCGACGAGGCGGGTGTCCCCCGGCACGTCCTCCCGGGCGATGACAGCAGCCTGCGCGACCTCTCGATGCGCAGCGACCACCGCCTGGACCTCGCCCGGCTCGATCCGGAAGCCCCGGATCTTGACCTGCTCGTCGGCGCGGCCCAGGTACTCCAGGAGACCGTCACCCGTCCAGCGGGCCATGTCACCGGTGCGATACATCCGGCCGCCCGCCTCGAACGGGTTCGCCGTGAACCGCTCCGCCGTCAGACCAGGGCGCTTCACATAACCGCGGGCAAGCTGCGCACCGGCAATGTAGAGCTCACCGGCAACACCTGGAGCCACCGGCTCAAGACGGTCGTCCAGCACGTAGAGACGTGTGTTGGCGATCGGACGCCCGATCGGGACCGACTCACCAACCTCCTGACCCGCCGAGACCTCGAAGACACAGCACCCGACCACCGCCTCCGTCGGCCCGTACTCATTCACGACCACCGACCCGGGAGCCCGCGTCAGCCAGTCACGCACCACCCCACCGGGCAGAGCCTCACCACCGATAATCCAGCGCCTAGCGGCCGACGCCGCCTGCTCCCCAGTCAGCATCTCCGCCAGCAGCGGCAGATGCGCGGGCACCGCCTTCACCAGACCAAAACCACCAGTCCCGCGGATCAGCTCCGCCAGACCCTCGGCGCCACCAGCCTCACTGGTCACGACCGCGGAACCGGACACCAGCGGCACCAGAACACTGGTCACCGTCAGATCGAAGGCCAGCGACGAGTGGAGCGGGGCTCCACCGCCACCACTCATGCCATACGCATCGACAGCCCAGGCGACATAGTTCGCCAGACCACCATGAGTGACCGCCACACCCTTCGGCCGGCCCGTCGAACCCGAGGTGTAGATCACGTACGCCAGTCCCTCAGCCGCGACCGCCACCTCAGGCGACGCCGCCGGCGACGCGGCCAGCTGCATCCGGAGCAGCGCTCCATCCAGCGCCACGAACCGGTTCCGACCAGCCGGAAGATCATCAAGAATCTCCTCGGTCGTCAGCGTCAGCACCGCACCCGAGTCGGCCAGCATGAA
>NZ_JBEZNW010000093.1:0-3192 GCF_040653355.1 Streptomyces sp. NPDC047971
CCATACAAAACGACAAACACCCCACACACCCACCCCACTAATGCGAATGGACCCCAAAACACACCCAAAGAAGCAACCACACCCACCCCACACCCCCCACCCACACCCCACAACCCCGAACCAGACCCGACACCGACACCGACACCGACACCGACACCGACCCAAGCCACACCGCTGCACAGTCGGCAGGGGCTGGCGCTCGCCTCTCGCCGGACTCCAGGCGCAGCCAGCCTGAGTGCCCCGGCGCTGATGAACGACACCTCTTCCCCTCGGCTACCGCGTGGAAAAGAGGTGTCGTTTTACAAGAGGGGCTTGCCCACGGCCACTGACCGGGGGAAACGAAAGATCACCGCGTTCGGGGGGTCCCACCTCCGGTCACACCTGCGGTCCCCCGCCCAGTGCACCCCTGCAAGCAACTGTCCAGCCCCCTTACGGTGCAACCCTCGCTCGGGGCTGCTGCCGGGTCCCAGACGGTGACGCCAATCTCGGCGAACATCCCGCGCCACGGTCCGGGCACCCCTGGGAAAGCCTTCGTATGGGCAAGCCTTCGTACGGCGAGGCTTGCCCGCCCGACCCGTGACCGATCAGCAGGCCGGCGGACCTGGCGTGCCCAATCCGTCTCCCGCAATCGGTCACACAGCACGTCAGCACCGTGACCGACCCCTACAACTCCCGACCGGATCGGTCACCGGTCACCGGTCACCGGTCACCGGTCAGCCCTATCGGTCAGCCACGGCCTCGCCGAGAAACCCAGGGCAGACCATGACCGAAACTGCCCTGTCCAGCACGCACCGGCCAGGGTGCTCAAGCCTCACTTCCGGAGGCTTGCCCAGGCTCACCTTTAGGCGGACTGCCCAGCAGGTACGGGCCGGGCCCGCCTGTCCGGCTGCTTCAAGCGAGCGGGCCTGCGATGATGCCGAGACGTCTGATGTTGTAGAGGCCGAGCTCACTGGACAGTCCCCGCGATGGGTAGGCCAGCGGATGGCGTCGGTCCTGCGGCATCCTCAGCCACCGCCTGTTCATGCATCTCCTCGGTCAGGTCCGTAGCGAACAGCCGATCGCGCCGGTATCCCGCGAGGAGCTGGACCTTGGCCGGCTCGGCGCCCACCGGCTCACCCCACTCCTCATAGCGCTAGGTATAAAACTGCCGGACAGTCATGGGAGCCAGAGCCGGAGGCGGCGAGGGTGAGCATGGCCTGGTAGTGGGTGGCTCGTTTGTCGTACGCGTGGCCAAGGTTCGGTTCTGCTTGAGCCCGGCTGAGGCATCGCTCGACGACGTTCCGCCGCCGGTAGGCGGTCTTGTCGAGGCGGCCGCGGGCTTCACCGCGGCAGATTCGTTCGTTGATCTGGCCGATCCGTTCCGGGCATCGACGCGATGCCGCGCCGCCGCGGGTAGGCGCGGATCTTCCAGGCGGAGTCAGCCCTTGTCCACATCGACACGGCGGGAGGTGTTCCACACAACCCACCAGATAGGTAAGGTTAGGCATACCTAAGTATCACCTTCTGGTGTTACGGCACCCACGGAGAACTCGTATGCGTCCCCACACCACCCCCGTCACACAACCCACACCCGCTGAGCGGCTGCGGACCATCATCACGATGGCCCATTCCATGACCGTCATCACGGACGGCCACGAGCAGGAGGTCTACTCCCTCAACGGTGCAGGCGTCATGGGCCGTGTGCACCTCCACGCGCCGTCCGACGCACTGAGCCCCGGCCATCGGAGGCCGCGGGCGCCCATCCGCCTGGAGCTCACCGACGTCGCTCCGACTGCCGTACGCGACCGGCTGCGCGCCCGCGTCACCCTGTCAGGACTGGTGGCAGCCACGTACGACTCCGAGGCCGCCGAGAGTGCCTGCATGGAACTCGGCCAAGCCGTCCTCGAGGACGCCCAGGGGCGTTCGTACGTCACCCTGGAGGAGCTCCAGGCCGCGGAGGACGATCCGCTAGCCACGTGCGAGGCGGGCATGCTGACGCACCTCGTGGCCGGACATCCCGAACTGATCCCGAAGCTACTGCGTCTGGTCGAGCCAGGAACGAAGCAGGAGCTCGTGCGGGCGTTGCCACTTGCGATAGACCGCTATGGGATCACTCTCCGACTCGAGTACCCCATGACCCAGCGCGACGTTCGGCTGCCCTTCCCCACGCCAGTGACACACCTCGACCAGACAGGCCTGCAGATCCACGCCCTTCTCACCGCTGCCCGCCGCGCATCCCATCGGCTTCCCGCCTGACCACAGAGCCTGAGCCGATTGGCCCATACGACGTCAGAGGCTCAATCATCGGCCACCCATGGAGACGGAACCGCCCGCCGCCTGCTGCCCAGAGGCAACCCTGCGCCGCTGTCCGGACTCGTGAACAAAGCCAGCGCTGCTCCTGCCGCTTCGGCCCACCGAATGGAACGTCTGGCCTCTCCGGCTCTGCTCGTCCGGCAGTGCGGAGCCGGCGCGCTCATGCGGGGTCTCGCCCGAGAACGGCTACGCCTCACCACTGAATCCTCTATCCCGCAACGACGATCGCCACTATCACGGAGACAACGGCCACGATCAGTCCGAGAACTCCGGCCAAGACGCCGACGGCTGCCGACAGCCCCGAATTCACTGGCCCTCAGGGACTCCGGCCGGCCGGCAGCGGGCCGCATCGTCGGTCCACTCCCCGGGCAGGTAGAGCTGCCAGTTCAACGGGAATGCGGCGGTGTCGGTCGCCACATGGACGCTGACCGCGACCTGGCGGTTCGCACGCTTACCCAAAGCCCCGCAGTATTGCCGGGCCACCCCCACCGAAGCGGTGCCGCACTGGGGGAACGACACATCGTCGATCACCCACACCTCAGGCCGGATCGCCTCACACAGCCGCTCGGCGGTCCGCCGCCGCACCGGCAACGGATCCCATAGCGACTGATTCACGAACTACTGCAGAGCCTGCGTGTTCCCGTCCGGCAACCGCTCGACCATCGACTGGACCGACTTCCGCCGACCGTCAGCATCAGACCCTGCAGATAACACCCGCCCCACCGCCGCTGATCCCGCCGCGGAAGCGACACGAACAAACAGATGCCCACCACCAGGCGAGATCACCCGACGTAACGAAGCACTACTAGTCTTCTGAGTCAGGAATTCTGTTCAGATATGAGGCGAGGCGTTCGAGGATCTCGTCCGCGGTCTTGGTCCAGATGTAGGGCTTGGGGTCGG
>NZ_JBEZNW010000094.1:0-3171 GCF_040653355.1 Streptomyces sp. NPDC047971
ATCAACGGCCCGAACACCGACACCAAATTCGCCAACGCCCCATGACCAACAGCCACACCCTTCGGCCGCCCCGTCGAACCCGACGTATAGATCACATAGGCGAGACCGTCCCGGGACGCCGGCCGCTTCGGTGCGCTGTCCGGTAGCCGCTCCAGGGCGGCTGCGGTGGCCGGGTCGTCCAGCCACAGCACGCGGTCGACGCCCAGCCGGCCGGCGACACCGTCGGCGGCGTCGTGGCTGCTCACGACCACGCCGGCGCCGCTGTCGGCCAGCACGTAGGAGAGCCGGTCCTCCGGGTGCTCGGGGTCCAGCGGCACGTAGGCTCCGCCGGCCTTCCACACGCCGAGAACGGCGGCCACCATGTCGATGCCGCGCGGCAGGCACAGACCCACCACCGACTCGGCGTGGACGCCGAGTCCGAGGAGGTAGTGCGCGAGACGGTTGGCCCGCGCGTCCAGCTCGGCGTAGGTGATCTCCGTACCCTCGTAGATCGCCGCGACGGCGTCCGGGGTCAGCGCAGCATGCGCCTCGAACAGTTCGGGTACGAGAGCGGTGTCGACGCCGACCTCGACGCCGTTCCACTCGGCGAGCAGCTGGTGCCGCTCGTCCGCGTCCAGGACGTCGACCGCGCTCAGCCGGGTGGACGGTTCGGCGACGAGCATCCGCAGGACGCGCGTGAGCCGCCCGGACAGCCGGGCGGCGGAGTCGGCGTCGAACAGTTCGGCCGCGACGATCACCGAGCCGCGAAGACCGGCGGGGGCTCCGTCGGCGTCGAAGGTCTCCTCGACGCCGATCTCCAGGTCGAACTTCGCGACGGTCCTGGCGGCGAGCTGCTCCGACACGGCCGCCGAGGCCACGTCGGCAAGCGATCCCGCCTGCGCTCCCGAAAGCCGGACCTCGGCCTGGGCGACGTTCTCGACGGTGAGCATGACCTGGAAGAGCGGGTGGCGCGCCAGCGAACGGGTCGGCGCCAGCTCCTCCACCAGCTTCTCGAACGGCACGTCCTGATGCGCGAACGCCGACAGACCCGTCTCCCGAACCCGACCCAGCACCTCCCGGAACGTCGGGTCACCCGACACGTCCGTACGCAGAACGAGCGTGTTCACGAAGAAACCGACCAGGTCGCTGAGCGCCACGTCGGTACGACCGGCCACGGCGGCACCGATCGGGATGTCCGTGCCCGCGCCGAGCTTCGACAGGGTCATGGCGAGTACGGCCTGGAAGACCATGAAGGTGGTGACGCCCTCGGCACGGGCCAGCTCCTGCAGCCGTACGTGCACGTCGGCCGGGACCTCGAAGGGCGCGCTGTGCCCCCGGTGCGAGGCGACGAGCGGACGCATGCGGTCGACGGGGAGCTCCAGCTCCTCGGGCGCGCCGGCCAACGTCTCGCGCCAGTACGCGACTTGCCGCGCACCCACGCTGTCGGGGTCGTTCTCGTCGCCGAGCAGCTCACGCTGCCACAGCGCGTAGTCGGCGTACTGGACCGGCAGCGGCTCCCACGCGGGGGCCTCACCCCGGCATCGCGCCGCGTAGGCCACCGAGACATCACGGGCCAGCGGACGCATCGAGTAGCCGTCGCCCGCGATGTGATGAACGACCAGGGCGAGGGCGTGCTCGTCGGGTCCTGCGGAGAACAGCCAGGCACGGATGGGGAGTTCGGCGGCCAGGTCGAACTCGTACCCGAACACTCCGGCGACCGCGCCGGCCAGGTCGGCCGGCGTCGCGGAGTTCGGCAGGTCCACAGTCTGCAGATCCCAGTCGAGTTCTTCAAGGCCGAGGATGCGCTGGTACGGCTCGCCGTCGTGCATGCCGAAGGTCGTGCGCAGCACCTCGTGCCGCTCCAGGACGTCCCGCAGGGCCGCGGCCAGCGCGGCGCGGTCCACCGACCCCGAAAGGCGCAGCGACACCGGGATGTTGTAGGTCGCGCTGGGGCCCTCCAGCTGCTGCATGAACCACAACCGACGCTGCGCGAAAGACAACGGAATCATCAGGAACCTTCCTGGTTTCGTCCCGGCCGCAACGTCGGCGCGGATCGGTCAAGGCTTTCCGGAGCCTTGTACACCCGAACAGAATGAAATGGATAACGACTGGTAATGGCTGTCACCGGAAGAACGGACAGCCGGCTCGCCGTTCCGAGAATCCACCCGCGATTTCGGGGATCCCGGTTCGGCGCGACTCACTATGACCCAGGCCGTACCGACGATCAATGTTCTGCCTCCGCACCCCGACTCGGCCCGCACCCGACTGGACCACTGCAGCTGAGCGGCCGACATCCGGCCTGTTCAACCGCCCCGGAACGGCAGTTGAACGACCCGTACCGACCGGGGAATGCACTTCGGCCGCCGCACCCGAATTCACGGGTCGCGGCGGCCGAAGCACGCATTCTCTTCATTCAGTTGTTCAGGCGATACCGCCTTGACTCACCCGCTCCTGCTACCTCCTGCGCATCGGACGGAGAGCTGGACGGGTTGACTTCTCCGTGCCCAGCTGCTTTGCGAGACCTGCCACGGTCGGCGCATTGAAGAGGGCCCGGATCTCGACGTCGACCCCGAGGGCGGCGCGAATTCGGATGACGAGTTCGGTCGCCAGCAGCGAGTGGCCGCCGAGGGCGAAGAAGTCGTCGTCGACACCGACCGACTCCAGCCGCAGGACCTGGGCGAATGCCTCGCACAGAACTTCTTCCTCGCGGGTGGCGGGCGCGCGCCCGGCTCCTGCGGAGGCGTTGGCGTCCGGGGCCGGCAGAGCCTTCCGGTCGAGCTTGCCGTTCGCGGTCAGCGGGAGGGCGTCGAGGACCACGACCGCCGAGGGCACCATGTACTCCGGCAGCCGCGTCTTCGTGAACTCCATTACCTCGGAGCCCAGTTGTGCGTCAACTTCGTCCTGGTCGGTCGGGACGACGTAGGCGACGAGGCGGGTGTCCCCGGGCACGTCCTCACGGGCGATGACGGCGGCCTGGGCGACCTCGCGATGCGCGGCCACAACCGCCTGGACCTCGCCCGGCTCGATCCGGAAACCACGGACCTTGACCTGCTCATCGGCGCGGCCGAGATACTCCAGCAGCCCCTCAGCCGTCCAGCGGGCCACGTCACCGGTGCGATACATCCGGCCGCCGGGCTCGAACGGGTTCGCGGTGAAGCGCTCCGCAGTCAGACCCGGACGCTTCACATAACC
>NZ_JBEZNW010000095.1:0-2274 GCF_040653355.1 Streptomyces sp. NPDC047971
GTGGCTGGTGAGTTGTATGTGGGTGGTGTGCAGCTGGCGCGTGGGTATGTGGGGCGGGCTGGGCTGACTGCTGAGCGGTTTGTGGCTGATCGGTTTTCGTCGGGTGGGGGTCGGCTTTATCGCACGGGTGATGTGGTGCGGTGGACGGCTGGTGGTGAGCTGGTTTTTGTGGGGCGTGCGGATGAGCAGGTGAAGATCCGTGGGTTCCGTATCGAGCCGGGTGAGGTTCGGTCGGTGGTGGCGGGTTGTCCGGGTGTGGGGCGGGCGGCTGTGGTGGTGCGTGAGGAGGTTGTGGGGGATCCGCGTCTGGTTGCTTATGTGGTGGCGGACGGGGAGTCGGTTGTCGGTCTTGCGGGTCGTGTGCGGGAGTTTGCGGCTGGTCGGCTTCCGGGGTACATGGTTCCGTCGGCGGTGGTGGTTCTGGATGCGTTGCCGTTGACGGTGAACGGCAAGCTCGATCACCGGGCACTGCCGGCACCCGAGTACGCCACCACCGACAGCCGAAAGCCCACCAACGGTCGCGAAGAGATCCTCTGCGAGGCGTTCGCCGAAATCCTCGGGATCGACGGCGTCGGCGTCGAGGACAACTTCTTCGCCCTCGGCGGCCACTCCCTCCTCGCCGTCCGCCTCGTCGAGCGGCTGCGCGAACGCGGCGTCACGGTGTCGGTGCGAGCCCTGTTCGAGACCCCCACCGTGGCCGGCCTCGCGCTGTCGGCGGGCACGGACGGGTTCGCCGTGCCGGAGAACCTGATCCCGGCCGACGCGACCGCCATCACCCCCGAGATGCTGCCGCTCGTCGACCTCACGGCCGACGAGATCGCCGTGGTCGTCGCCTCGGTGGACGGAGGCGCGGCCAACGTCGCCGACGTCTACCCGCTGGCCCCTCTCCAGGAGGGCCTGCTCTTCCACCACCTCCTCAACGAAGGCGGGGACGACGCCTACGCGCTCCCGACCGTCATCGAGTTCGACTCGCGCGACCGCTTCGACACCTTCGTCGCCGCCCTCCAGCAGGCCGTGGACCGCCACGACATCTACCGGACCTCCATCGTGTGGGACGGTCTGCGCGAGCCGGTCCAGGTCGTGTGGCGCCACGCCACCCTCCCCGTCACCGAGGTGACCCTCGACGCGGAGAGCACCGACCCGGTCGCGGACCTGGTCGCAGCCGGCGGCTCGACCATGGACCTGGGCCGCGCCCCGCTGATCAGCCTGCACATCGCAGCCCTGCCCGAGAGCGGCCGCCGGCTCGCACTCCTGCGGATGCACCACATGGTGCAGGACCACACGGCGAAGGAAGTGCTCCTCGAAGAAGTACGGGCCTTCCTCACCGGACACGGCGACGAACTGGCCGAGCCGCTGCCGTTCCGTAACTTCGTCGCCCAGGCGCGCGGCGGGGGCGGCGAGTCCGAGCACGAGCGCTACTTCGCCGACCTCCTCGGCGACGTCACCGAGCCCACCGCTCCGTACGGCATGGTCGACGTGCACGGAGACGGCACGGGCGTCATCCGGGACGATCTTGAGTTCTCCGCCTCCCTGACCACCCGTATACGAGAGGTCGCCCGCCGCCTCGGCGTCAGCCCCGCCCCCGTGCTGCACGTGGCATGGGCCCGGGTACTCGCGGCCGTCTCCGGCCGCGCGGACGTGGTGTTCGGCACCGTCCTGTCCGGCCGCATGAACGCGGGCACGGGCTCGGACCGGATTCCGGGCCCCTTCATGAACACGCTGCCGGTCCGCGTACCCACCGGTGAACTCGGCGCGCTGGAGTCCGTCGACGCCATGCGCGGGCAGCTGGCCCGTCTCCTCGAACACGAGCACGCCCCCCTCGCGGTGGCCCAGCGGGCCAGCGGCGTCACGGGCGACACCCCGGTGTTCACCTCGTTCTTCAACTACCGGCACAACGCCGGCCAGAACGCCGACAAAAGCCGAAACGCCGAGATCACGGGCATCCGCACGGTCTGGACGCACGACCGCACCAACTACCCGCTGTCCGTCGCGGTCAACGACGACGGCGACACCATCGCGCTCGCGGTGGACGCGATCGCCCCCGTCGACCCGGAGGCGGTGAGCGCCCAGGTCCACACGGCCACCGAGAACCTCGTGTCCGCCCTGGAGGCAGCGCTCGACGGCGGCACGGACGTGCCCCTCAGCTCACTGGATGTGCTCGGTGAGGATGAGCGGCGTTGTGTGTTGGTGGGGTGGAACGACACGGCTGTGGATCTGGGGTCGGTGGTGGTGCCGGAGCTGTTCGCGGCCCAGGTGGCGCGGACTCCGGATGCG
>NZ_JBEZNW010000096.1:0-2029 GCF_040653355.1 Streptomyces sp. NPDC047971
GCACCACCTGCGCCTCGAACAACTCCGGCAACGTCCCCGCCACCACACCCACATCCGTGGCATTCCACTCCTCCACCACCAGACGACGCTCCTCGTCATCGAGCACCCGGATCGCGTTCAGCGGCAGGTCGGGTCCGCCGTCCAGGGCGGACTCCAGGGCGGTGACGAGGTGGGCGACGGCCGTGCGGGCCAGGGCGGCAACGGCGGCGGAGTCGATGGGAGCGATCGCGTCCACGGAGAGGGCGATCTTGTCGCCGTTGTCGTCGACGAGGAGCGCGAGCGGGTAGTTGGAGAGTTCGCGTGCGGAGAGCAGGCGTGTCCCTTCCATCGCCGCGTCCCAGCTCGTCTCGGCGTCCTGGCCGACGTTGTGCCGGTAGTTGAGGAAGGAGGTGAACAGCGGGGTGTCGCCGGTGACTCCGCCGGCGCGCTGGGCGACGACCAGCGGCGCGTGTTCGTGCTCCAGGAGTTGCGCGAGCTGGCCGCGCATCGCGGTGACCGCGGCGAGCGCGCCGGGTTCGGCGGTGCGGGCGCGCACCGGAAGCAGGTTCATGAAGGGGCCGGGGACGCGGTCGGCACCGGAGCCGGCGTTCATGCGGCCGAGCAGGACGGTGCCGAAGACCACGTCGTCGTGGCCGCTGACGGCGGCGAGGACCCGGGCCCAGGCGACGTGCAGGACGGTCGCCGTGCTGACGCCCGCGCGGCGCGCTGCCGTTCTGAGCCGTGCGGTCAGTTCCGGGGCCAGTGGGAGCGTCGCGAGGACGGCGTCCGATCCGTCTCCTCGGACGTTCGTCATTCCGTACGGAGCGGTGGGCTCGGTGACGTCGCCGAGGAGGTCGGTGAAGTAGCGCTCGTGTGCGGCGCGGTCCATGGTCGCGTGGGCCTGGGCGACGAAGGTGCGGAACGGCAGCGGCTCGGGCAGGTCGTCGCCCCGGCCCGCCAGGAACGCCTGCACCTCGTCGAGGACGACCTGAAGGGCGGTGTGGTCGCGAACGGTGTGGTGCATCCGCAGGAGCACGAGGTGGCGGCCGCCACGGATGCCGGCCGTCACGTGCAGGTCGAGCAGCGGGGCTCGGCGCAGATCCATGTGGGCGCCGGCGGCGGTGACGAGGTCGGCGGCCGGGTCGGCGGCCTCCGGGTCCGGGGTCACGTCCACGACGGGCAGGGCGGCGTGCCGCCATACGACCTGGACCGGCTCGTTCAGGCCCTCCCATGCCAGGGAGGTCCGGTAGATGTCGTGCCTGTCGATCACGCGCTGGAGGGCGTCTGCGAAGGCGTCGACGCGTTCGCGGGAGTCGAACTCGAAGACCGCGGGCATGACGTAGGCGTCGTCCCCGCCGTCGGCGAGGAGGTGGTGGAAGAGCAGTCCTTCCTGGAGCGGGGCGAGCGGGTAGACGTCCGCGATGTTCGCCGCGCCGCCGTCGACGGTCGCGACGATGCGGGCGATCTCACCGGCCGTGAGGTCGACCAGCGGCAGCATCGCGGGCGTGATCTCGGTGGCGCCTGCCGGGATCAGGTTGTCCGGCACCTCGACCGGCTCCGCTCCCACGGAGCGTGCGACTCCGGCGGGGGTGGGGGCGTCGAAGAGGGCCCGCATGGAGATCGTCACGTTGTTCCGGCGCAGGATCTCGACGAGTCGCACGGCGAGGAGGGAGTGGCCGCCGAGGCGGAAGAAGTCGTCGTCGACTCCGACGTGCTCGACGCCCAGGACCTCGGCGAACGCCGCGCAGAGGATCTCCTCGCGCACCGTCGCGGGACCCCGCCCCTGGCCGGCGAGGCCGGCGAGGTCGGGTGCGGGCAGGGCCTTGCGGTCCAGCTTGCCGTTCACCGACAGCGGCAGGGACTCAAGGACCACCACCGCCGAGGGGACCATGTACTCGGGGAGCTGTTCGGCCGCGAACTCGATCAGGGTGTGCCGAAGTCGGTGGCCGGGTGCTTCCTTCGGTATGACGTAGGCGACGAGGCGGGTGTCTCCCGGCACGTCCTCCCGGGCGATCACCACGGCCTGGGCGACCTGCGGATGCGAAGCCAC
>NZ_JBEZNW010000097.1:0-1970 GCF_040653355.1 Streptomyces sp. NPDC047971
CGACACGATCTGGGTCAACATGGTCGAGGCCCACCGCCGCCTGCCGGAGCACATCAGGACGCAGATCCAGGACCTGCGCCGCCGGGGTCGAGGTCGTGGGGGACGCGGACATCGCCTTCGCCTCGGGGCCGGGCGCTCCGGCGGACGGGCTCGTGCTGATCGCGGGCACCGGCGCCGCTGCCGCGCGCGTGGAGCGCCGCAGGGCGGTCCGGGCCGTGGACGGAGACGGCTGGCTCCTCGGCGACGCGGGCAGCGGCTTCTGGCTGGGGCGCGAGGCGCTCCGGGCGGTTCTGCGCTCCCTGGACGGCCGTGGCCCGGCCACGGCCCTCACCGGGCCGGTCGGGGAGGTGTGCGGCGGCTGGACGAAGGAGCACGTCGTCGGGTACGGCTTCGGCGCCCACCCCGTCAGGCTCGCGGCGCTCAGCCCGCTCGTGGTGGACGCGGAGCGGGCCGGGGACGAGGTGGCCCGCGTGCTGCTCGACCGGGCGGCGGACGAACTGGCCGCCACCGTAGCGGCGTTGGCTCCGCGCCCGGGGGAGCCGCTGGTCTCCACGGGCGGTCTGATCGGCCCCGGCGGCCCGCTGCTGGCGCGGTTCGCCGAGCGGGTGGGTGTCCTGGGGCTGGCCCCGTCCCCGGTGCCGGACGGCGTGGCCGGTGCGGTGGCCCTCGCCCGACTCGTGTGACGACGCTCCGCGAGCGGCTCAGTCGGCGCTGTCCGGCTCCGTCGCCGACTCCGGCTTCGCGTGGAGGACGGCGCGGGCCTGTTCGGCGGCGCGGGCGGTGCTCTCGGAGACGAAGTCCAGGAAGCGGGAGATGTTCTGGAGGCGGTTGCCGACGGGGGTGCCGGGGCCGTGGACGCCGACGCCCTGCCGTGCGACATCGCCGATGTGGGCGGTGGAACGGGCGCTCGCCATCATCGACTGGTACCAGACGTCGTCGTCGACGACATAGCGCTCGCGGCGGCGTTCGTCGCGTTCCCTGCGGACCATGCCCTGTCCCTCCAGGAACGTGATCGCCTTGGAGACGGAGGCCGGGCTGACCTGGAGGCGCCCGGCGAGTTCGGAGGCCGTGAGACTGCCCGAGTCGGCCAGGCAGAGGCCGGCCATCACCCGGGACATCATCTTGGGCAGACCCGACTGCATCATGACGGTCGTGAACAGCTCCTCGTACTCGTGAACCGCCTCGGCGTCACCTCCGTGGGCCTGCGGACGCGCCCCCGGAGGCGCGGCCTGCCTGCGGCGGTGGGTGCGCCGCTCGGTGGCGCGGTGGGCGAGGTCGGCGCGGTAGGCGGTGGGGCCGCCGTTGCGCGTGACCTCGCGCGTGATGGTCGAGGTCGGGCGTTCGAGGCGCCTGGCGATCTCGGCGTAGGCGAGGCCGTCGGCCAGTCCCAGCGCGATCTGCTGACGTTCGGCCTGGGTGAGCCTGCCTCCGGGCATCACGGTCTCCTTCGTGGTCCGTCGAAGGCCCGAGCATAGCGTTCACCCGCTGTCCATTGCAACGAGCGACATACGGGCTGTTGCGTTATGCTCAGGGCCGTTGCAATGAATTCTCGGCATCTACCTGCGGCGATGCTGATTCTGCGCAACGAGTGTGTTGCCAGTTCTTCGAACGCAACGTAGCTTTCCAGTATCAGAAACAGCGGGTCGACGGAGCGCCCGCCACGGGAACAAGGAGAGCACCATGCAGACGTTCGCCACCACCGCCACTGTCTCGGCCTTCGTGAACATCCCCGCCGGGCGGATCCAGGTCATCGCCGCCGACCGGTCCGACGCCACCGTCGAGGTCCGCCCCGCGGACCCGTCCAAGGGTCGTGATGTGAAGGCGGCCGAGCGGACCACGGTGGAGTTCGCCGACGGCGTCCTGCGGGTCACGGGTCCGGAGGCGAAGAACCAGATCCTCGGCGGTTCGGGCTATGTCGAGGTGACCGTGCGGCTGCCGGCCGGCTCGCGTGTCGAGGCGAAGGGCGCCGA
>NZ_JBEZNW010000098.1:0-1747 GCF_040653355.1 Streptomyces sp. NPDC047971
TTCGGTATCGCGGTGGACAAGAAGAACACCCAGCTGCGTGACGCGCTGAAGGAAGCGCTGGACGCGATCATCAAGGACGGCACCTACAAGGCCGCTCTCGACAAGTGGGGCGCCGCCGACGGCGCGATCCCCGCGGCCAAGATCAACGGCGGTTCCTGACCTCTCGCGTACCACTGAAGGGCAGTCGTCGTGACTGACAAGTTCGACAAGGTTCCCGCCGGGGCGTCACCCGCCCCGGCGGGGGTCCCCCCGGAGGCCATCAAGGCCATCCCGGTCCGCCACTACGGACGCTGGATCGCCGGCGTCGTGGTCGTGGCCCTCCTGGCCCTGCTGGTCTACGCCTTCTCCCAGGGCAACGTCCGCTGGGCCACCGTCCCGGAGAAGCTGTTCGACCCCAGCATCCTCTCCGGCCTCGGCAACACCATCCTCATCAGCGTCGCCTCCATGGCCCTCGGCCTGGTCCTCGGCGTCCTGTTCGCCGTCATGCGGCTCTCCAAGAACCCCGTGACCAGCTCCGTCGCCTGGCTCTACATCTGGATCTTCCGCGGCACCCCGGTCTACGTCCAGCTCCTCATCTGGTTCAACCTCGCCCTGATCTTCCCGGTCTTCAACATCGGGTTCTACAAGGACGAGATGACCGACGTCATGACCCCGTTCCTGGCCGCCCTGCTGGGCCTGGGCCTCAACGAGGGCGCCTACATGGCCGAGATCGTCCGCGCCGGCATCCAGTCCGTCGACGAAGGCCAGACCGAAGCCTCCCACGCCCTGGGCATGTCCCAGGCCAAGACCATGCGCCGGGTCGTCCTGCCCCAGTCCATGCGCGTGATCATCCCGCCCACCGGCAACGAGTTCATCAACATGCTCAAAACCAGCTCACTCGTCGTCGCCGTGCAATACCCCGACCTGCTACGCGCCGCCCAGGACATCGCCTCGGTCTCCTTCGCCGTCATGGAGATGTTCTTCCTCGCCTCCATCTGGTACCTCATCCTCACCAGCGTCTTCAGCGTCGGCCAGTACTACCTCGAACGCCACTACGCCAAGGGCTCCCTGCGCTCCCTGCCCCCCACCCCCTGGCAGAAGATCAAGACCAACCTCACCATGTTCAAGCGCTCGGAGGTCTCGGGATGACTCTCATGGTCAAGGCCGAAGGCGTCCACAAGTCCTACGGACCCGCCCACATCCTGCGCGGCATCGACCTCGAGGTGAACAACGGCGAGGTGTTCTGCCTGATCGGCCCCTCCGGCTCCGGCAAATCCACCTTCCTGCGCTGCATCAACCACCTCGAGAAGATCAACGCCGGCCGGCTCTACGTCGACGGCCAGCTCGTCGGCTACCGCCAGAAGGGCGACAAACTCTACGAACTGAAGGACAGCGAGGTCGCCGCCCAGCGCCGCGACATCGGCATGGTCTTCCAGCGCTTCAACCTCTTCCCCCACATGACCGCCCTGGCCAACGTCATGGAAGCCCCCATCCAGGTCAAGGGAGAGGCCAGGGCCGTCGCCCGCGAACGCGCCGAGCGCCTCCTCGACCGCGTCGGCCTCGCCGACAAGGCCGGCAACTACCCCTCCCAGCTCTCCGGCGGCCAGCAGCAGCGCGTCGCCATCGCCCGCGCACTGGCGATGGAACCCAAGCTGATGCTCTTCGACGAGCCCACCTCCGCCCTCGACCCCGAACTCGTCGGAGACGTCCTCGACGTCATGCGCGACCTCGCCGAGTCCGGCATGACCATGATCGTCGTCACCCACGA
>NZ_JBEZNW010000099.1:0-1134 GCF_040653355.1 Streptomyces sp. NPDC047971
TAGTCTTCTGAGTCAGGAATTCTGTTCAGATGTATAAGCTTGGTCTGTGCCACGTACTGGGCGGCCGAAGGCCGAGTTGATGCTGTCGGATGAGGAACGGGCCGCGCTCGAGGGGTGGGTGCGGCGCCGTTCCACGCCGCAGGCGTGGGCTCTTCGCTGCCGCATCATCCTGGCCTGCGCGGAGGGCGCTTCCAACAAGGACGTCGCTGCCCGGCTCGACTCGACTCCGCATGCGGTGGGCCGCTGGCGGGCGAGGTTCGTCGAGCACCGGATCGCCGGCCTGGGAGACATGCCCCGCTCTGGCGGTCCCCGGTCGGTCACCGACGAACAAGTGGCCGCACTGGTCGCCAGGACTCTGGAGTCCGCACCGAAGAACGCGACGCACTGGTCGACACGTTCGATGGCGAGGGAGACGGGCCTGTCGCAGTCGACTGTGTCACGGGTCTGGCGGGCGTTCGGCCTGCAGCCGCATCGTTCGGAGTCGTTCAAGCTGTCGACGGATCCGTACTTCGTCGACAAGGTCCACGATGTCGTCGGCCTCTATCTGGACCCGCCCGAGCGGGCTCTGGTCTTCTGCGTGGACGAGAAGTCGCAGATCCAGGCACTGGACCGTTCTCAGCCGGTGCTGCCGATGATGCCCGGAGTGCCGCAACGCGTCACGCACGACTACGTCCGCGCCGGCACCACCACCCTGTTCGCCGCCCTGGAGGTCGCCACCGGCAAGGTCATCGGTTCCCTGCATCGCCGCCACCGCGCCGAGGAGTTCAAGAAGTTCCTCATCAAGCTCGACCGGGAAGTCCCGGCCGGCCTCGAGGTCCACCTGGTGCTCGACAACTACGCCACCCACAAGACCCCGGCCATCAAAACCTGGCTGCTGGCCCACCCGCGGTTCCACCTGCACTTCACACCGACCGGATCGTCCTGGCTCAACCTGGTCGAGCGATGGTTCGCCGAGCTCACCAACAAGCAGATACGGCGAGGCGTCCACAAGACCGTCCAGGCCCTGGAAAACGACATCCGCGACTGGATCGCCGCTTGGAACACCGACCCCAAGCCCTACATCTGGACCAAGACCGCGGACGAGATCCTCGAACGCCTCGCCTCATATCTGAACAGAATTCCTGACTCAGAAGA
>NZ_JBEZNW010000100.1:0-1048 GCF_040653355.1 Streptomyces sp. NPDC047971
GCGAAGCTGAGAACTTAAGCGCCAGTAAACGGCGGTGGTAACTATAACCATCCTAAGGTAGCGAAATTCCTTGTCGGGTAAGTTCCGACCTGCACGAATGGCGTAACGACTTCTCGACTGTCTCAACCATAGGCCCGGTGAAATTGCACTACGAGTAAAGATGCTCGTTTCGCGCAGCAGGACGGAAAGACCCCGGGACCTTTACTACAGTTTGATATTGGTGTTCGGTTCGGCTTGTGTAGGATAGGTGGGAGACTTTGAAGCCGTGACGCCAGTCATGGTGGAGTCGCCGTTGAAATACCACTCTGGTCGTGCTGGATGTCTAACCTCGGTCCGTGATCCGGATCAGGGACAGTGTCTGATGGGTAGTTTAACTGGGGCGGTTGCCTCCCAAAGGGTAACGGAGGCGCCCAAAGGTTCCCTCAGCCTGGTTGGCAATCAGGTGTTGAGTGTAAGTGCACAAGGGAGCTTGACTGTGAGACCGACGGGTCGAGCAGGGACGAAAGTCGGGACTAGTGATCCGGCGGTGGCTTGTGGAAGCGCCGTCGCTCAACGGATAAAAGGTACCCCGGGGATAACAGGCTGATCTTCCCCAAGAGTCCATATCGACGGGATGGTTTGGCACCTCGATGTCGGCTCGTCGCATCCTGGGGCTGGAGTCGGTCCCAAGGGTTGGGCTGTTCGCCCATTAAAGCGGTACGCGAGCTGGGTTTAGAACGTCGTGAGACAGTTCGGTCCCTATCCGCTGCGCGCGTAGGAATATTGAGAAGGGCTGTCCCTAGTACGAGAGGACCGGGACGGACGAACCTCTGGTGTGCCAGTTGTCCTGCCAAGGGCATGGCTGGTTGGCTACGTTCGGGAGGGATAACCGCTGAAAGCATCTAAGCGGGAAGCCTGCTTCGAGATGAGTATTCCCACCTCCTTGAGAGGGTAAGGCTCCCAGTAGACGACTGGGTTGATAGGCCGGATGTGGAAGCCCAGTAATGGGTGGAGCTGACCGGTACTAATAGGCCGAGGGCTTGTCCTCAGTTGCTCGCGTCCACTGTGT